>JBBQJN010000181.1:0-7527 GCA_038325945.1 Burkholderiales bacterium
GCATCGGCCTCGGGCGCCATCGTCATGCTCAGCACGGTGAGCGCGCCGCCCATGCAAAAGCCGGTGACGCCCACCTTGGCATGGCGGGTCTTGAGGTGCTGCAGCGCGCCGCGCACGTCTTGCGAGGCGGCATCGGCAAAGTCGAGCGCGCTCATCAGGTGGTGTGCTTCCTCGGCCTCCACCGTGCTCTTGCCGCGGTAGAGGTCAGGCACCAGCGCGCTGTAGCCGGCGCGGGCCAGCCGGTCGGCGACGCCGCGGATCTGGTCGTTCAGGCCCCACCATTCCTGGATCACCACCACGGCGCCGTGGCCGCCGGGGGCTTCAGCCAGATAGCCTTGCACGTCCTGGCCGTCGGGTCGTTTGAAACTGATCATCTTGCCCATGGGGTCTGCTCCTGTGATGGTGGTTGTTCGAGTGGGCGAGGATAGCCCTCGACCCGGCCAAGGTCGAGTCAGGCCGGCGGCCACAGCGCTTGCATGTGCTCGGCAAAGCGTTCGGCCAGCGTGGCCTGCTGGCGATGCTGGCCGCCCGCCACGCAGCGTTGGCCGGCCACCCAGACCTCGGCAAAGGCCGGGCCGTCGCTGGCAAACACCAGCCCGTCAAGCGCATGGCTGGGCGGCAGGCCCAGCAGGCCGGGCGCCTGGCTGTCGAGCACCAGCAGGTCGGCGCGGGCGCCGGCTTGCAGGCCCCAGCGATCAAAACCGGCCGCCACCGCGCCGCCGGCCAGGTGGCGGTTGAACAGCCGCGCCGCCGTGGCGTCCAGGCCCAGCTCGGGCGCGGCGGCCACGTTGCGGCGGCGCAGCGCCAGCCGCTGGCCATATTCAAGCAGCCGCAGTTCGGCCGGCCAGCTGCGGCCCACATGGCTGTCGGAGCCGATCGAGGTGATGGCGTTCAGCGCCAGCCAGCCGGGCAGATCAGGCAGGCCGTCGCCCAGGTTGGCCTCGGTGCTGGGGCACAGCACCACGCCGGCGCCGCTGCGCGCCACCGCCTCGATCTCGGTCGGCTCGGCATGGGTGGCGTGCACCAGGTGCCAGCGGGCGTCAAGCACGCCCTGGTCGGCCAGCCAGGCGATCGGCCGCTGACCGGTGGCGGCCAGGCAATCATCCACTTCGGCGGTTTGCTCGGCGATGTGGATATGGATCGGCGAGGCCTCGTCGGCCAGTGCCAGCTGCAGCTGCAGGATCGACTCGGGCCGCACGGCGCGCAGCGAGTGCAGGGCCACGCCCGCAGTCACCTGCGGCTGGCGCTGGGCCTCGATGCCGCGCTTGAGCGCCAGCACCGAATCGACCGTGCCGGCAAAGCGGCGCTGGTCGTCGCGCAGCGCCGGGGCTTGGAAGCCGGCGCGCTGATACAGCACCGGCAGCAAGGTCAGGCCGATGCCGGTGTCGGCCGCCGCTTGCATCAGCGCGTGGCACATCGTCAGCGGGTCGGCACAGGGCTGGCCGTCGGGCGCGTGGTGCAGGTAGTGGAACTCGCAAACCTGGGTGTAGCCGCCTTGCAGCAGCTCGGCGTAAAGCTGGCCGGCGATGGCGCGCAACGCCTCGGGCGAGATGCGCAGCGCCACCGCGTACATGCGCTCACGCCAGCTCCAGAAATCGTCGTCGTCGCTGCTGCTGCTGCTGTTGCGGCGCTCGGCCAGGCCGGCAAAGCCGCGCTGAAAGGCATGGCTGTGGGCATTGACGAAGCCCGGCAGCACCGGCCCCGGCAGCCTTGTGGCGGCCGCAGACTCGGGCGCAGGCTGTTTGGCTTGCACGCTGGCAAAGTTGCCGTCGGCGCGGATTTGCAGCCTTACCGAGGGCTGCCAGCGGCCGGCGATCCAGGCCCAGGGTGCCCAAAGAGTTTGTGCGGTACTTGTCATTGCGCGGGCGGTGCCGGTCATCGCTTGGGCTCCTGCGCTCTCGGCAGAGGTGTGGCGGCGAAATCCAACATGGCTTGCAGCAGTTGGCGCAGCAGCGGCTGCACCTCGGCGGCCAGACCGTCGTGCCAGGCGTAGGGCGGTGCTTCTTGCATGTAGCAGCGCCAGCACATCTCAAGCTGCACCGCATGAATGCCTTGCTCAGGCGCGCCGTAATGGCGAGTGATGTAGCCGCCCTTGAAACGGCCGTCCACCACCTGGCTGTAGCGCGTTTGGCCGGCCAGCACCTGGCCGAGTGCTCGGCGCAGCGCCGGAGCGCAGCTGCGGCCATCGGCGGTGCCCAGGTTGAGATCGGGCAGCCGGCCGTCAAACAGCCAGGGCAGCTCGCTCTTGATGCTGTGGCCATCGAACAGCACCACCTGGCCATGCTCGGCACGCAGCCGCGCCAGCTCGCCGGCCAGTGCGGCGTGGTAGGGCTGCCAATGGCTTTGCACCCGCGCGGCCACTTCGGCAGCCGATGGCGCTTGGCCGTCAAGGTACAGCGGCTGGCCATCAAAGAAGCTCAGCGGGCACAGGCCGGTGTTATTGACGCCGGGGTACATCGGCGCGTTTTCGGGCGGCCGGTTCAGGTCGACGACATAGCGGCTGTGGCGCGGCACCAGCAGGCTGGCGCCCATGGCGCGGGCAAAGTTGTAGACCTGATCGAGGTGCCAGTCGGTGTCTTCCACCGCCAGCGCACGATCGACCAGCCGCGGCCGCAACGCCTCGGGCAGATGCGTGCCCACATGCGGCAGGCTCAGCAGCAGCGGCGCGCTGCCACGGTGCAGGGTGTAGACAGTGTTGGCGCTGTCTGTGGTGGTGCTGGCGGTGTCGGTCATGGCGTGGGCAGTTGCAGATGGGCCTTGGTGTCGATGCCGGCCTGGATGCGGCGGCGGCAGGGGTTGTGGCCAAACCAGTAGGCCAGCTCACGCGGATGCTCGATGTCCCAGGCCACAAAGTCAGCGGCCATGCCGGCGGCCAACTGACCATGGCTGGCGCCCAGGCCTAGCGCGGCAGCAGCATGCTGGGTAACGCCGCGCAGCGCTTCTTCGGGTGTCAGCCGCAGCAGCGTGCAGGCCATGTTGAGCATCAGCAGCAGTGACAAGCCGGGCGACGAGCCGGGGTTGTGGTCACTGGCCACCGCCATGGGCACGCCGGCGGCGCGCAGTGCTTTGATCGGCGGCAGCTTGGTTTCGCGCAGAAAGTAGAAGGCGCCGGGCAGCAGCACGGCCACCGAGCCGGCCGCGGCCATGGCCAGCACGCCGGCGTCGTCCAGGTGCTCGAGGTGATCGCACGACAAGGCTTGGTAACGCGCCGCCAGCGCCGCACCATGCTGGTTGCTCAGCTGCTCGGCATGCAGCTTGACCGGCAAGCCCAGCGCTTGGGCAGCATCAAACATGCGCGCGGTTTGCGCCGGCGTGAAACCGATGTTGTCGCAGAAGGCGTCGACCGCATCGACCAGGCCTGCGGCCTGCAGCGCCGGCAGCCAGGCGATGGCGGCGTCCAGATAGCCGTCAGGATCGCCGGCAAACTCGGGCGGCAGTGCGTGCGCGGCCAGGCTGGTGCAGCGCACGGTGAGCGGCAACTCGCGGCCCAGCCGGCGCGCCACGCGCAGGCAGCGGGCTTCATGCTCGGACGACAAGCCGTAGCCCGACTTGATCTCCAGCGTGGTCACGCCCTCGGCCATCAGCGCCAGCGCGCGGGGCAGTGCGGCGGCGTGCAACGCGGCCTCGTCGGCGGTGCGGGTGGCGGCCACGGTGGACGCGATGCCGCCGCCGGCCCGCGCAATCTGCTCGTAGCTGGCGCCTTGCAGCCGCAGCTCAAACTCATGCGCGCGGTGGCCGCCGTAGACCAGGTGCGTGTGGCAGTCGATCAGGCCGGGCGTGACGACGGCGCCGCCGAGTGACTGCTCAACGATGGCCTGGCCGGCCCAGGCCGCAGGCAGCTCAGTGGTCGGGCCGACCCAGCGCAGTTGGCCGCCTTGCACCAGCATCGCGCCTTGTTCGATCCAGCCCCAGGCGCTGCCGGGCTGCATGGTGGCCAGGCGGGCGTCGCGCCAGAGGGTCAGCGGGCCGTTTTTCATGTTCGGCTTCCGGCGGCTGCGGGCAGGAAATCCAGCCACCAGGCTTGCAGCGGCGCTGCGTCGCTCGGCAACTGCGGTGGCAACTGCGGTGGTACCTGAGACTGCGCCTGCGCCTGCGCCTGCACCTGCACCTGCACCTGCCAGCGCTCATGCGCCGCCTGCGGGCTGATCGCCAGGGTGCCTGCCGCCACCGCCAGCGGCGCCTGGCCGTTGATCTTCAGCGACAGCGCTTCGGCGGTGAACAGCGCACGCAGCGGCGCGGCGCTGACCCAGGCCGTGCCGGCGGCGGCCCGCCGCATGGCCGAGCGGCCCGCGTCGCGCCGTGACATCAGGTTGAGGTCTTGCGTGGCGCCGTTGATCAACCGGCAGCCGGGTGCGGCTTCGCCGGCAAAAGGCAGCGGCGCGCTGTCGCTGTGCAGGTCCAGCTCAGTGGCGCCGGGCAGGCTCAAACGCACGCCGGCGCCATGGATCACGGCGAACCAGCGGTCGACGCCCTCAAAGGCGGAGAAGGGCCCGTCCTGCGTGATCTCGGCCACGCTGACGCGCCAGCGCCAATGCGGCCCCGCCGGCCAGGCGTACAGCTCGCGCGTGCTGCCGCCGCCGTTGCGCCAGGCTTGCGGCGCCTTGCCTTCAAGCGCTATCAACAAGGGGCGGCTCATGGCTGAAACTCGCCCTGCAGCAGGTAGCGCGCACCAGGGTGCACCAGCCGGGCCAGTGTGATGGTGGCCTCGCGGCTGTGGGTGCGGCGGGTCAGCACCAGGCAGGCGCTGCCAACGGGGATTTCGAGCAGCTTGGCCTCCTCGGCAGTGGCCGGTTCAGCCTCGATCGCATACTGGGCCCGCCACAACGCGGTGGTTTCGAACAGCAACTGGGTCGGGGTGGTGCGGCTGAAGTCGGCTTGCAAATAGCCGGGCGAGCAGGCCGGGTTGACGTAGCGATCTTCCAACTGCAAGGGCGTGCCGTTTTCGAGGTGCACGATCAAGGTGTGGAAAACCTCGTCGCCAGCCGCCAGGCCCAGTTGCGCGGCCAGCGCGGCCGGCGCAGGCTCGGCGCGCTGGATCTGCACCCTGGCCTGGTGCTGGTGGCCACGCGACTCGATCTCTTCGTGCAGGTCATGGATAGTCAGCGTTGACGCCACCCGGTGCAGCGGTGCGGCAAAGGTGCCGGCACCTTGCACGCGCTGCACCAGGCCATCGGCCTGCAACTCGCGCAGCGCACGGCTCACCGTCATGCGGCTGACGCCAAACTGCGCCACCAGCTCGGCCTCGGACGGCATCAGCGCGCCAGCCGGCCACTGGCCCGCCGTCAGGCCGCTCTTGAGGAACAGCTTGACCCGCAGGTAAGGCGAATCGCGGGCGGCGCGGGCCGCAGGCTGGGTGGACAACATGGGTCGATACTACTTGCGGCAAGTTGTCTAGACAAGTAGCATCGGCCCGCATCGACCCATGCCGCGCCGGCTTGCCCGGCCCGTGCGCCACCATGCCCAACCTTTCAGGGAGCCTGCCATGACCGATCTCTCCGCCGTTCAGTCCGCCGTGCCTCAAGCCGCGCAATCCGCTCAACCCGCGAAATCTGCCCAGGGCGCACAGCCGCACCCGGTGCGCGCGCCGCGCGGCAGCACGTTGAGCTGCAAGAACTGGCAGATCGAAGCCGCCTACCGCATGCTGCAGAACAACCTCGACCCCGAGGTGGCCGAGAACCCCGACGCGCTGGTGGTCTACGGCGGCATCGGCAAGGCGGCGCGCAACTGGGATTGCTACGAGGCCATGCTGGTGGCGCTGCGCCAGCTGGGCGAGGACGAAACCCTGCTGGTGCAGAGCGGCAAGCCGGTGGGCGTGTTCCGCACCCATGCCGACGCGCCGCGGGTGCTTATCGCCAACAGCAACCTGGTGCCGAAATGGGCCACTTGGGAGCATTTCAGTGAGCTTGATCGCAAGGGCTTGATGATGTACGGCCAAATGACCGCCGGCAGCTGGATCTACATCGGCAGCCAGGGCATCGTGCAGGGCACTTACGAGACTTTTGTCGAAGCCGGCCGCCAACATTACGGTGGCAGCCCGCGCCCGAGCGCCGGGCCGCCGCAAGCCGGGCCCGATCCCCTCGGGGGATCGGGCGCCGTACCCGGCGACCGAGGGGCTCATTGGCGCGGCCGCTGGATTCTCACCGCCGGCCTGGGCGGCATGGGCGGCGCGCAGCCGCTGGCGGCCAGCTTTGCCGGCGCCTGCTCGCTAAACATCGAATGCCAGCAGAGCCGCATCGACTTCCGGCTGCGCAGCCGTTACCTCGACGAGCAGGCCACCGATCTGGACGACGCTTTGGCGCGTATCGCCAAGTACACGGCGGCTGGCGAGGCCAAGTCGATCGGCCTGCTGGGCAATGCCGCCGAGCTGATGCCCGAACTGGCGAAACGCGCGAAGGCTGGTGGCCAAAGACCCGATCTGGTGACCGACCAGACCAGCGCGCATGACCTGGTCAACGGCTACCTGCCCGCTGGCTGGACGCTGGCGCAATGGCACGCCGCGCAGGCCGACCACAGCGCGCACGCCGGGCTGCGCGAGGCCGCGGCACGCAGCTGCGCCGTGCATGTGCAGGCCATGCTCGATTTCCAGGCGATGGGCGTGCCGACGGTGGACTATGGCAACAACATCCGACAGGTGGCGCTGGACGCCGGTGTGAAAAACGCCTTTGCCTTTCCGGGCTTTGTGCCGGCCTATGTGCGGCCGCTGTTCTGCCGTGGCAAGGGGCCGTTCCGCTGGGTGGCGCTGTCGGGTGATCCCGAAGACATCCGCAAGACCGACGCCAAGCTGAAAGAGCTGTTCCCCAACGACCAAGCGCTGCACCGCTGGCTGGATCTGGCCGGCGAGCGCATCGCCTTCCAGGGCCTGCCGGCGCGCATCTGCTGGATCGGCCTGGGCGAGCGCCACCGCGCCGGCCTGGCCTTCAACGAGATGGTCAAGTCGGGTGAGCTGAAGGCGCCGATCGTGATCGGCCGCGACCACCTCGACAGCGGCAGCGTGGCCAGCCCGAACCGTGAAACCGAGGCCATGAAAGACGGCAGTGACGCGGTGAGCGACTGGCCGTTGCTCAACGCGCTGCTCAATACCGCCAGCGGCGCCACCTGGGTCAGCCTGCACCATGGCGGCGGTGTCGGCATGGGCTACTCGCAGCATGCCGGTGTGGTGATCGTCTGCGACGGCACGGAGGCCGCGGCCAAGCGCATCGAGCGCGTGCTGTGGAACGACCCCGCCACCGGTGTGATGCGCCATGCCGATGCCGGCTACGAGGACGCGTTGGCCTGTGCCCGCGAGCAGGGCCTGGACCTGCCGATGTTGACTTCACCCACTTCACCCACCCCATCCCAAGAGACCCGCTGATGCTGCTGCGCCCTGGGCAACTCACACTCGACGAGCTGCAGGCCATCCACGCCGGAGGCCAGCCCTTGATGATGGACCCGGCTGCGCTGCCAGGCATCCGCGCCAGTGCCTCGGTGGTGCAGGCGGCGGCCGCTGGCGAGGCGCCGGTCTACGGCGTCAACACCGGCTTTGGCAAG
>JBBQJN010000182.1:0-7511 GCA_038325945.1 Burkholderiales bacterium
GGGGTGTCAGGTGGCTGGGCCCGAAGCTGTCGGGCAGCAGTTGGCCCAGGGTGTAGCGCGCCCGCACGTGGTCCAGGTCGGCCACCCACACCGGGCAGTCGATGGCGGCAAATTCGCGCAGCCGCTGGCGGCAGCCGCCGCAGGGGGTTACTGGCGCGTCGGCCACACCCACCACCGCGGCGGCCAGGATGCGCCTGCCGCCGGCCAGCACCAGGTGGGCGATGGCCGAGGCCTCGGCGCACTGGCCTTGCGGGTAGGCCGCGTTTTCGATGTTGCAGCCGGCGTGCACCTGGCCGTGCTCGTCCAGCAGCGCGGCGCCGACGGCAAAGCGCGAGTAAGGTGCGTAGGCCATGGCCCGCGCCGCCCGGGCCGCGGCCAACAGCGCTGGCCACGGTGGTTCACAGGCCGGCAGGTCGGCGGCGGCGCGCATTCAGCGCTCCTTCAGGTAAGGCAGGCCCAGCGCGGCCGGCGCGCGCGAACGGCCGATGAAGCCGGCCAGCAGCACCACGGTGAGCACATAGGGCAGGGCCTGGATCGCCTGCACCGGCACCGCGCCGCCGCCCAGCGCGTCGGGCAGCGCGACACCCTGCAGCCGGATCGCCACCGCATCGAGAAAGCCGAACAACAAACAGGCCCAAAACGCACCTACCGGATGCCACTTGCCGAAGATCATCGCCGCCAGCGCCATGTAGCCGCGGCCGGCGGTCATGTGCGGCACAAAGTTGGCGTTTTGCGCCAGCACCAGGTAGCTGCCGGCCAGCGCGCACAGCACGCCGTTGGCGGCCAGCGCGCCGTAGCGCAAGCCCTTGACCGACAGGCCGGCGGCGTCAACCATCGCCGGGTTCTCGCCGGTGGCGCGCAGCCGCAGCCCCAACCGCGTGCGGTAGAGCGCCCACCAGACCACAGGCACCAACGCCAGCGCCAGGTAGACCATGGCGTTGTGGCCAAGCAGGCCACCACCCAGCACGGCACCCAGCCAGGGCACGGCCTTGAGGCTGGTCGCCAGTTCAGTGAACCAGGGTGTCAGCCGCACCGCGTCGGGCAATGGCGGCGTCTGCCCGCCTTGCTTGAACCAGGCGATGCCCAGCACGATCGACAGGCCGACAGCGATCATCGTCAGCGCCATGCCCATCACCACCTGGTCGCCGCTGTGGCTGACGCAGGCGTAGCCGTGCAACATGGACATCAGCACGCCGACCATCATCGCCGCCAGCAGGGCCAGCGGCAGCGAGCCGGTGACAGCACCGGTGGCGCCGGCGGCAAAGGCCGACAGCAGCATCTTGCCTTCTAGGCCGAGGTCGATCACGCCCGAGCGCTCGCTGATCACCGCCGCCAGCGCGCACAGGATCAACGGCGTCGATACCCGCAGCGTGCTGGCCAGCAAGCCGCCCAGCAGGGCCTCATCCATGGCTACCTCCCGGCGTGGCAAGCACCGCGCGCAGCCGCAGCCGGCCATAGACGCGTGCCAGCCCCGGCGCGGCCACCTGCGCCATGGCGCCGGAGAACAAGACGATCAAGCCCTGCAGCGTGGTCACCATGTCACGGCTGAAGCCTGAAATCTCGAAGGTCAACTCGGCGCCGCCCTGGAACAAAGCGCCAAACAGCAGCGCCGCCAGCACGATGCCCACCGGGTGGTTGCGGCCGATCAGGCTGACCGCAATGCCGGTGAAGCCGGCACCCACCACATAGTCGAGCAACAAACGGTGCTGCACGCCGGCCAGCTCATTGATGCCGACCAGGCCGGCCAGCGCGCCCGAGATCGCCATCGCCCCCAGCACCTGGCCGCGCGGCCGAATGCCGCCGTAGTGGGCCGCGTCGGGCGAAAAGCCCACTGTGCGCAACTCGTAGCCGGCGCGCGAGCGCCAGAGGAAGAAGTAGACCGCTATCACCGCCGCCACCGCCAGCAGCACGCTCAGATTCAACGGCGTGCGCGGCCAGCTGATGCCCAGCGCGCCCAGCACCAGGTGCATGCCGGCCAACTGGGCTGCGGGGGGGAAGGGTGGTGACTCCACCGTCATGCTGCCCGGCGCCTTCAACACATTGACCAGCAGGTAGGCCAGCAGCGCCGAGGCGATGAAGTTGAACATGATGGTGGTGATGACGATGTGGCTGCCGCGCCAGGCCTGCAGCGCACCGGGCACCGCGCCCCAGAACGCGCCGGCAGCCATCGCCGCGGCCACCATCAGTGGCAGCAGCAGCGCCGCCGGCAGCTGCTCGCCCAACGACAACGCCACCAGCGCGCAGCCCAGGCCGCCCATCATGGCCTGGCCCTCACCGCCGATGTTGAACAAGCCGCCATGAAAAGCCACCGCCACCGCGAGGCCGGTGAAGATGAAGGTGGTGGCGTAGTACAGCGTGTAGCTCAAGCCGGCCTGGCTGCCAAACGCGCCCTGGATCAGCAGCGTGATGACCTGCAGCGGATCCAGCCCGACCACGGCCACCACCACCGCGCTGACCAGCAGCGCCATCGCCAGGTTGACCAGCGGCAGCACGGCGACGTCGATCCAGCGCGGCAATTCAACCGGTTGGGTCACTGGAGCCCCTCGCCGGCCCCGGTGTCGGCCTCCGCCCCAGCACCGGCCATCAGCCGGCCCAGCGCGGCCTCGCTGCAATCGGCGATCGCCAGTTCACCGGCAATGCGGCCACGGTCCATCACCAGCACGCGGTCAGACAAGGCCAGGATCTCGTCCAACTCGCTGGAGACCAGCAGCACCGCGCCGCCGGCATCGCGCATCGCCCGCAGCCGGCCGTGGATGAACTCGATGGCGCCAATATCGACACCGCGCGTGGGCTGGCCGACCAGCAGCACGCCAGGCGGCCGCTCAGGCGCCAGCGCCTCGCGCGCCAGCACCAGCTTCTGCTGGTTGCCGCCGGAAAACTTGCTGGTGCGCAGCTCGGCGTTGCGCGGCCGCACGTCATAGGCTTGCATCATGTCGGCCGTGGCCTGGCGCGCCACCTTGCGCTTCATCCAGCCCCAGGCACCGGCAAAACGCGGGCTGCGCTGGTAGCCGAGTTCGGCGCTCTCCCAGGCGGCGAAGGGCAGCACCATGCCGCAGCGATGGCGGTCCTCGGGCACATGCGCCAGCCCCAGTTGCCGGGCCTGGGCCGGATCGAGCCAATGGCCGGGCACAAAGCGCTGTTCACGCTCGCCCTGGCCCAGCAGCAGCGTGCCCGCTTGCGGCTGGGCCATGCCCGAGAGCATCTCCAGCAGCTCACTCTGGCCATTGCCGGTGACGCCGGCGATGCCGACGATTTCGCCGGCGCGCAGCGTCAGCGATACGCCGGCCAGCCGCTGCACGCCCATGGCGTCGTGCCAGCGCAGATCCTGCGCCGCCAGCAAGGTGGCGCCAGGGGCGGCGCTGCTTGCGCCGCCCTCAGCGCCAACACGGCCGATGTTGACGCGCCGGCCCACCATGGCCTCGGCCAGCTGGTCGAGGCTGCAATCTTTGATCGGCCCGTCGAACACCACCGCGCCCTGGCGCATCACCGTCACCGCGTCGCACAGCGCCATGATCTCCTTGAGCTTGTGGGTGATCATCAGCAGCGTGGTGCCGGCGTCGCGCAGGCGGCGCAGCGTGACAAACAGCTGCTCGGTCTCCTTGGGCGTCAGCACTGCGGTGGGCTCGTCGAGGATCAGGATGCGCGCGCCGCGGTACAGCGCCTTGAGGATCTCCAGCCGCTGGCGCTCGCCCACCGGCAGTTCCTCGACCGGCCGCTCCAGCCGCACCTGCAGGCCGGTCTCGGCCATCAACGTCTCGAGCTCGCCGCGCACCTGCACGCGCGCCGGCTCCAGCCGCCAGTCGGGTTCGGCGCCAAGCATGATGTTGTCGAGCGCGCTCAACGGCTCAACCAGCATGAAGTGCTGGTGCACCATGCCGATGCCCAGCGCGATTGCCCCGCGCGAGCCGGCGATGCGCACCGGCTGGCCGTCGATCTGGATGTCGCCGTCGTCGGCCTGGTAGAAGCCGTAGAGGATCGACATCAGCGTGCTCTTGCCAGCGCCGTTCTCGCCCACGATGCCATGCGCCGTGCCCGCGGCCACCGTCAGGTTGACCGCGTCATTGGCCTGCACCGCGCCAAAGCGCTTGTTGATGCGGTGCATGCGAACGGCTGGGGTCATCAACACGAAGGCAAGGTTCCGGGCTTCGTCCCTGGCTGGGTACGGGTTGACAGCCAACTGCAGTGGGTGTCGACTTCGTCCCCGCTCAGCGACCAGGGGGAGCGGTGCAAATCGAAGCCGCCCAAGCCGATCCGGGTCTCCCGGTCGGCTTGGGTCAGCCCCTGGGGGGCCGGCGCCAGGCGCCGGGGGCCGTCAATACTTGCAGGCGTTGTCGGCCATGTAGTCAGCCACCTTGATCTTGCCGGCAATGATGTCGGCCTTGGCAGCGTCAACCTTCTTCTTCATGTCGGCCGAGACCAGCTTCTCGTTGTGCTTGTCCATCGCATAGTCAACGCCGCCTTCCTTCAGGCCCAGCACGCTGACGCCCGGCGTGATCTTCTTGGCCAGGTTGTAGACCGCCACGTCGACCCGCTTGACCATGCTGGTGAGCATGGTGCCGGGCTGCATGTGGTTCTGGTTGCTGTCGACGCCGATGGCCAGCTTGCCACCGTCCTTGGCCGCCTGGTAGACACCCACGCCGGTGCCACCGGCGGCGGCGAAGATCACGTCCACGCCTTTGGCAAACTGGGCCTTGGCCAGCTCACCGCCACGGGTGGGGTCGTTCCAGGCCGACGGCGTGGTGCCGGTCATGTTGCCGGTGACTTCAACCTTGGGGTTGGCGTACTTGGCGCCCTGCTCGTAGCCGCACTGGAACTTGCGGATCAGCGGGATGTCCATGCCGCCGATGAAGCCAACCTTGCCAGTCTTGCTGGCCAGCGCGGCCATCATGCCGACCAGGAAGCTGCCCTCCTGCTCCTTGAATACCACCGACTCGACGTTGGGCAGCTTGACCACCGAGTCGATGATCGCGAACTGCAGTTTCGGGAAATCCTTGGCCACCTTCTCGAGCGTTGAGCCCTGGGCAAAGCCGACGCCGATGATCGGGCTGGCGCCCTTGTCGGCCATGCGGCGCATCGCCTGCTCGCGCTGGGCCTCGTTGCTGATTTCGAAGTCGAGGTAAGGCTTGCCGGTTTCCTTCTTCCAGCGCTCGGCGCCATTGTGTGCGGCCTCGTTGAACGACTTGTCAAACTTGCCGCCCATGTCGTAGATTACGGCCGGCTGGGCTTGAGCCTGGGCCAATGAGGCCGCCATCGTCAGGCCGAGTCCGGCCAGCAGAGCATGTTTCATGGTTCGGTTATCCCGCAAGAGGGTGGAAGGTCGGGCAGGATAGCAAGACTCTGGCGCTGTTCAGCCCCGTAGTTGCCTGCCCCCGGCCATGGGCCTTCCCTTGGCCCTCCGGCGCGCATCAAGGCCTTTCCACACCATCAGGCGGGCCTGCTGGTCTGTCAAGCTGCTTGGCAGCGCTCCGCGTTACGGATGAATCGGGGCGGAGAAGGCCCTTCCACCATTCGTTCAGACGCAGCCGTTGCGATCGGTACTGGTTAGCGGTACCATTTAGCCATGAAGCGCGCGCATCGGCGAACACTTGAAGCAGTCTTCGCGCACCCGACCAGCGCGAACATCTCCTGGAAGGACATCGAAGCCCTTTTCAGTGGCCTCGGCGCTGAAGTCAGTGAACGCGAAGGCAGTCGCGTCGCTATTGTTCTGTTCAACGAAGTGCGCGTTTTCCACAGACCACATCCCTCGCCAAAGACGGACAAGGGTGCTGTGGTGTCGGTGAAGAGGTGGCTTGGAGCCTGTCGGGCTTGGGGCGTCGAAAAGCGAGAATCGGCCCCAGCGAGGACAGTTCTTGCCGGATTTGCAGCCCCATAGCCCAGCTATGGGGCAAGAAGACGGTGAGAAATGGACCGCTGCGGTCGATTCGCAGCCGACGCTCCCCAAGCCCGACAGGCTCCTTGAACAACACGGGGTAAAGCCATGAACGTGATGACTGTAGACGGATACAACGCGAAGATTGAGTACGACCCTGAGATCGACATGTTCAGGGGCGAGATTCTTGGCCTCACCGGCGGAGCAGACTTTTATGGCAAGACTCCCAAGGAACTGCGGTCAGAGTTCAAGAAGTCCTTGAACGTCTTTCTTGAGGTTTGCAATGAGAAAGGCATCGATCCGCGGCGCAACTATTCCGGGAAGTTCAATCTTCGAATTTCACCGGAACTACACGAGAAACTCGCCATAGCCGCTCAGGCCGAGGGCAAAAGCATCAACACGCTAGCCCAAGAGGCACTGGCGCAGCGCGTCGCCATTTGAGGCCCAATCGGGTCGTCAGGGGTTTCTTAGTTTGGCGCAACTGCACCGATCCCCCTTGGTTGGCGCGGTGCACGGCAAGTACGTTCTTGGCCAAATCGATAGCGGTCGCAATGATGGTCATGGGCCTTCTCCTTCCGAGCGAGTTGATGAGAGCGGGCGCACTTCCCATCTTGGCGCAGCTTGGCGGCGCTACGTGATGCGGCTTACTCGCGGCGGGGAAGGCCCTTCCATTCGTTAGCATCCAGCGATGTCCGATCCCGATCCCGCCCCAACATCCGCACCCACACCCGCACCCGCCCCCATCAGCGCCGAACTGCTGCATACCGCCAGGCAATTGCCCAAGGTGCTGCTGCACGAGCACCTTGACGGCGGCCTGCGGGTGGCCACGCTGCTCGATCTGCTGCGCCAGCGCGGCGTGGCGCCGCCGGCCGAAGACGAGGAGACGCTGGCGGCCTGGTTCGACGCGCGGGCCCATGCCGGCTCGCTGGAGGAGTACCTGCGCGGCTTTGCGCTCACCGTGGCGGCGATGGCCACCCCCGAAGCGCTGGACCGGGTGGCTTTCGAGGCCGCCGAGGACGCCCGCGCTGAAGGCTGCGTGCTGGCCGAGTTCCGCATCGCGCCGCTGTTGTTCGAGGGGTACGGCATATCGGGCGAAGCCGCAGTGGCGGCCTTGCTCGACGGCCTGTCACGCAGCGCCCTGCCCAGCGGGCTGATCGTCTGCGCGATGCGCCACGAGAACGACGAACAGATCGCGCGCGCCGCCGACCTGGCGATCAGCTGTCACCAGCAAGCCGGCCGGCCCGGCGAGGCCCGGGTGGTGGGTTTTGACCTTGCCGGGCCCGAGGCTGGCTACCCGGCCAGCCGCCATGCCGCGCTGCTGAAGCGGGTGCGCGACGCCGGCCTGGGCCTGACCCTGCATGCCGGCGAGGCCGACGCCGGCGAGCGCGTGCTCGAAGCCGCCCGCCTGGGCGCCAACCGGGTTGGCCACGGCGTGCGACTGGCCGACCTGATCGACGGCCCGCAGGCCGCGGCCGCGCTGGACGAGATGCGCTTGCACCAACTGCACCTCGAGATCTGCCCGACCAGCAATGTGCACACCGGTGCCGCCGCCTCGCTGGCGCTGCACCCGATCCACGCGCTGTGGCGCGCCGGGCTGAGCTTGTCGTTCCATACCGACAACCGGCTGATGTCGCGCATCGAT
>JBBQJN010000183.1:0-7492 GCA_038325945.1 Burkholderiales bacterium
GTCGCAGCCTCAGCTGCCTCAGCGGCCCGCTGGCGTGATGGCTTCGCCCTCGACCCAAACCTGCTGCAGTTGCAGACCCTGGTCGAGCACCACCACATCGGCCCAGGCACCAGGCTGCAGCCGGCCGCGGTCGGCCAGGCCGAGAAAATCGGCGGCCAGTCGGCTTACCCGCATCGATGCCTCGGCCAGGCTCAGGCCCAGGCTGACCAGGTTGCGCAGCGCCTGGTCCATCGTCAAGGTGCTGCCGGCCAGCGTGCCGTCGGCCAGGCGCACGCCGCCCAGGCATTTGTGCACCGTCTGGCGGCCAAGCTGGTAGGCGCCATCGGGCATGCCGGTGGCAGCGGTGGCGTCGCTGACGCAATACAGGCCGGGGATCGCCCGCAGCGCCGCCCGGATGGCCCCGGGATGCACATGCAGCAGATCGGGGATCAGCTCGGCAAACGGCGCATGGGCCAGCGCCGCACCAACCATGCCGGGCGCCCGGTGGTGAAAGCCGCTCATGGCGTTGAACAGATGGGTGAAGCCGCTGGCGCCGGCGGCCAGTGCCGCCACGCCGTCCTCGTAGCTGCCGTCGCTGTGACCAAGCTGCACCACGAAGCCGGCGTCACGCAGGGGCTTGATGCAGTCCAGGTTGCCGGGCAACTCGGGCGCCAGGGTGATCAGACGGATCGGCGCAAGCGCATGCAGGCCCAGCAATTCGGCCATCGACGCCGGCCGGGTGAAGTCGGGCTGGGCGCCGAGCCGGCCCGGGTGAATGTAGGGGCCTTCGAGGTGCACCCCCAGCACGCGCGCTTCGCCGGCCGCGCGCTGGCCGCAGCAGGGGCCGAGCGCGGCCATGGCCAAGACCAGCTCATCGTGCGGCGCGGTCATGGTGGTGGCCAGCAGCGCGGTGGTGCCATGGCGGGCATGCAGCCGTGCGATGTGCAGCATGGCGTTGCCGCCGGCCATCACGTCGTGGCCGCCGCCGCCGTGCACATGCAGGTCGATGAAGCCGGGCAGCACCAGCGGCAGTGCCGAGCCGCGCAGCACGGCCTCGTCGCAAGGCTGGCCGGTGATGGCCGCGATGCGGCCGTCCTGGTCGATGGTCAGCGTGCCGCTGACAAAGCCCTGCGGCGTCAGGATGTGGCCGGCTATGCGTCGATCGGCCGCTATCGGCAGCTTCAGCGGCGGGTTCAGCGGCGGGTTTTGGGGCATGTTGTGCGGCATGTTGTGCGCAAGGTCATGCAGTTGTTTCATGGTCTCACCGCCGCAGTCGATTCGCGCAGCAACAGCTTGGCGCCCTGGGTCGCGTCACCGGCCGCCGCGACGCAGCGCGCAAGCAGACCGGCGGGCAGCCGCAGCTGCAACTGCCGGCCCACGCTGCCGCTGATGACCACCGGCAGCGCGGCCGCCGGGTCAAGCGCCAGCGCCAGCGCGGCCAGTTCGTCGGCAGCACGGGCCAGCAGCAGGGCGGCGGCCACATCGGTATCGGCAAGCGACAAGACCAGCGGCGCCAGCGCGGCAGGCCAGCCTGCTCAAGAGCCTGGGCGATGGCTTGGTGCACGTTGTCCCAGGCTTGTGCGGTGGCAAACGATAGGCTGGACGGCCCGGCTTGGCCCAGCCCCAGCAGCCGGCCCTGGCGGTCCTGCACGCGGGCGCGCGTGCCGCTGCCACCGCCGTCGATGCCGATGAAAAATTGCGCTGACAGGGGCAAGGCGGTCGGGCTCACGGCGAGCACTGTAGTGCCTGCAGCCGAGCGGGCCGCCAGCGGGCCATGCAGCGCCGGCGGCGCGGCACCGACAATGCGGGCCGGCCCACTTGCCCAAAGCCCGTTGCATGCAGATCCTCCAATTCGTCTTGCGCGGTGAATACATCACCCTTGACCGCTTGCTCAAGGCCACCGGGCTGGCCCCCAGCGGCGGCGCGGCCAAGCTGATGGTGGCCGAGGGCCGGGTGCAGGTCGATGGCCGCGATGAATTGCGCAAGGCCGCCAAGCTGCGCGTTGGCCAGGTGGTCAGCCTGAGCGGGGTGCGCATCACGCTGATGCCGGCCGAGACCGTGAGCGAGAACGGGAGCGAGACCGACACCCCGAACCGCCGCTGATTCGGACTGCATCGGCCAGCGCCGGCCCGCGCTGGCGATCAGAGACAATGCTGGCCTGCGCCGGTTTCGTGCCCCCGAAGCCGGCGTTGTTCATTCCAGGGGCCATGTCGAGGACAACCATGCTCAAAAACCTCAGGCGCGCCGCCAAGGCGCAGCTTGTGTGTGCGTCACTTTCCAGCCTGCTGGCGCTGCCGGCCGACGCACAAAACCCTTCCCCCGCCACCCCATCTCGGCCAGCCCCGGCCGCCGTGTTGGAAGCCTGTTTTGTCTATGTCAGCCCGGTTGGCCAGGCCGGCTGGAGCTACCAGCATGACCTGGGACGCCAGGCGATGCTGCAAGCGTTGGGCGGGCAAGTGCGCAGTCGCGTGGTGGAGGCAGTAGCCGAGGGCCCGGACAGCGAGCGCGTGATGCGCGATCTGGCCACCCAGGGCTGCGGCCTGATCTTTGCCACCAGCTTTGGCTACCTGGAGCCGGCGTTGCGCGTGGCGGCCGATTTTCCGCAGGTGAAGTTTGAACATGCCGGTGGCTACAAGACTGCAGCCAACCTCAATACCTACAACGCACGCTATTACGAGGCTCGCTGGCTGGCCGGCTGGCTGGCCGGCAAGCAGAGCAAGACTGGCGTGGCGGGCTATGTGGCCGGCTTCCCGGTGCCCGAGGTGGTGCAGGGCATCAACGCCTTCACGCTGGGCATGCGGGCAGTCAACCCCAAGGCCGAGGTCAAGCTGGTCTGGCTCAATGCCTGGTTTGACCCGCCGCGCGAGCGTGAGGCTGCGCTGTCGCTGATCGGCCAGGGCGCAGATGTGCTGACCAACCACAGTGGCTCGCCGGCCGTGCCGCAGGTGGCCGAGGAGAAAGGCGTGATGCTGCTGGCCTACCAGAGCGACATGTCGCGCTTTGCGCCCAAGGCGCAGCTGGCCTCGGTCAGCCACCACTGGGGCGGCTACTACACCCAGGTGGCCCAGGCGGTGATCAAAGGCACATGGCAGCCGCAGCCGGTATGGGGCGGCATGAAGGACGGCCTGGTGCAGCTCTCAGCGGTCAATCCGGCGCTGCCCGCCGAGGTGAAGGCCGGGCTGGCGCAGCGCCAAAAAGCGCTGCTGGCCGACAAGCTCAAGCCCTTTGCTGCGCCGCTGATCGACAACAGCGGGCGCAGCAGGCTGGCCACGGGTGAACTGGCCGACCCGGCCATCGCCACCATGGACTGGCTGGTGCAGGGCGTTACCGGCAGCCTGCCGACGGCGCGCTGAGCGCTGGCGCAGCCGCTGCTGCGGGCGCTGCGGCGCGTCCACACGGCCCGATCAGGCCGCCGCTTGACCGCCCGCAGCGCTGTCCTGGTGGTAGGCGGTGGCGCGCTGAACCTCGTTCTTAGAGCCCAGGATCACGCTCACCCGCTCGTGCAGCTTGGTAGGCAGCAGGTCGAGGATGCGCTGCTGGCCGTTGGTGGCCAGGCCGCCAGCTTGCTCGATCAAAAAGGCCATTGGGTTGGCCTCGTACATCAGCCGCAGCTTGCCGGGCTTGTCGGGCTCGCGCTGGTCCCAGGGGTAGAGAAAGACGCCGCCGCGGGTAAGGATGCGGTGCACGTCGGCCACCATGCTGGCGACCCAGCGCATGTTGAAATCCTTGCCCCGGCTGCCGGTCTTGCCGGCCAGGCATTCATCGATGTAGCGGCGCACCGGCGGCGCCCAGTGGCGCATGTTCGACATGTTGATGGCGAACTCCTTGGTGTCGGCCGGGATCGTGATGTCGCGCTCGGTCAGCTGCCAGGAGCCGGTTTCGCGGTCGAGTGTGAACAGCACAACGCCGTCGCCGACGGTGAGCACCAGCGTGGTCTGCGGGCCGTAGACGCAGTAGCCGGCTGCCGCCTGCTGCTTGCCAGGTTGCAGAAAGTCTTCTTCGCTGACGCCGCGCTGGTTGGTGACCTTGCGCAGCACCGAGAAGATGGTGCCGATCGACACATTGACGTCGATGTTGCTGCTGCCGTCGAGCGGGTCAAACAGCAGCAGATACTCGCCCTGCGGATAGCGGTCAGGCACGACGTGGATGGTGTCCATCTCCTCGCTGGCCATCGCCGCCAGGTGGCCGCCCCAGACGTTGGCCTCGATCAGCACCTCGTTGGCGATCACGTCCAGCTTTTTTTGCACCTCGCCCTGCACGTTCTCGGTCTCGGCGCTGCCCAGCACCTCGCCCAGCGCGCCCTTGTTGACCGAGATCGCGATGCGCTTGCAGGCGCGCGCCACGGTCTCGATCAGCAGCCGCAACGGCGGCGGGATCTGGCCACGGTCGCGCTGTTGTTCAACTAGGTACTGGGTCAGGCTGATGCGTTTCATGGCGGTTTCAGAGGGGATCCGGAGGAGGGCTGGCGGGTTCAGGATTCGAGTGACTTGTCAACGATCTCGCGCAGGTCGTTGCTCAGCTTGGGCGAGGCCGCGACGCGCGACACCGCCTCGCGCGCGGCGCTGCGCCAGGGCTCGGCCAGCACGCTCCAGCGGTCCATCGCTCGGGCCAGCCGTGCCGCCAGTTGCGGGTTGACGGCATCGAGCTCAAGCACACGCTCGGCCCAGAAGACATAGCCCGCAGCATCGCTGCGGTGAAAGGCCGCAGGGTTCTCGCGGCAGAAGCCGCTGAGCAGGGCGCGGGCGCGATTCGGGTTCTTCAGCGAGAAGTCGGGGTGCTTCATCAGCGCCTTGATGCGCGGCAGGCTGTCGCCCTTGCCGTCGAGCGGCTCGCTGGCATTGGCCTGCAGGTTGAACCACTTGTCGATCACCAGCTCGTCGCCGGCAAACAAGGCGTGGAAGCGGTGCAGCGCCGGCGCCGCCAGTTCGGACTGGCCGTGCACCAGGGCCAGCAGCGCGCCGAAACGGTCAGTCATCTGGCCGGCGTCCTTGAAGCGCTGGTAGGCGCGGCCCGGCCAGAGCTCGTCGCCGCGCTGCACCGCGTCGAGCACCAGCAAGCGCAGCGCGTGGTTGGCCAGTGCGCGGCGGCCGGCCTGGGCGGCGTCGGGCCGGTAGGGCTCACGCACCTGATGGCTCTCGAAGGCCCAGACCCAGTCGTCGCGCAGCGCGGCGGCCAGCTGGCGGCGCATCTGCTCGACCAGACGGTGGATGCGCGGCGGGTTGATGTGGTTGCCGCAGCGCTCAGCGATGTAGCCCTCGCCGGGCAGCACCAGCGCCAGATCCTTGAAGCCGGCGTCAAGCGCCGGGTCACGCAGCACGCGGCGCATGGCCTCCAGGTAAGGCGCGTCCAGCGGCGGCAGATCGGCGTCGCCGGGCAAGGCGGCCAGCAGCCGCCGCAGCGACAAGCGCTGGCCAGCCTCCCAGCGGTTGAAGGCATCGCTGTCGTGCTGCAGCAGCACCAGCAGCGCGGCGTCGTCCAGGCCGTCGTCAAGTTGCACCGGCGCCGACAGACCGCGCAGCAGCGAGGGCACGGGTGCGGTGTCGACGTTGATGAAGCAGAAGCTTTGCTCGGCAGTGTTGAGCACCAGCACCCGCTCAAAGCCTGCGCTACTGGTCTCACCCTCGAGTTGCAGTGCCAGCGCGCGGCCGTCGTCGGCGGCCACCAGGCCCATCAGCACCGGCATCAGCACCGGCTGTTTGTCGGCCTGGCCGGGCGACGGCTGCGCGCTCTGCCGCAGCGTCAGCGTGTAGCGGCGGGCCTTGGCGTCGTACTGGCCGCTGGCGCTCAGCTTCGGCGTGCCGGCCTGCGCGTACCAGCGCTTGAACACCGGCAGTTGCTGCGCCAGTGCACTGTCGGGGCTGGCGTCGGCGATGGCTTGGGCGAAGTCGTCGCAGGTCACGGCCTGGCCGTCGTGGCGCTGGAAGTACAAGTCCATGCCGCTGCGAAAACCCTCGCGGCCGACCAGCGTGGCCATCATGCGCACCACCTCGGCACCTTTTTCGTAGACCGTGGGGGTGTAGAAGTTGTTGATCTCGGTGTAGCTGTCGGGCCGCACCGGGTGCGCCATCGGGCCGGCATCCTCAGGAAACTGCACTGCGCGCAGGCCGCGCACGGCGTCGATGCGCAGCACCGCGCGCGCCGAGGCCGAACCGGCCATGTCCATCGAGAACTCTTGATCGCGGTAGACCGTCAAGCCCTCTTTGAGCGAGAGTTGGAACCAATCGCGGCAGGTGATGCGGTTGCCGGTCCAGTTATGAAAGTACTCGTGCGCCACCACGCTTTCGATGCCGGCGAAATCGTCGTCGGTGGCGGTGGCGGGGCTGGCCAGCACGTACTTGGTGTTGAAGATGTTGAGGCCCTTGTTCTCCATCGCGCCCATGTTGAAGTCGCCGACGGCGACGATCATGAAGCGCTCCAGATCAAGCGGCAGGCCGAAGCGGGCCTCGTCCCAGGCCACCGAGGCGATCAGCGAGTTCATCGCATGCTCGGTCTTGTCGAGGTCGCCGCGGCGCACATAAACCTGCAGCAAGTGATCCTTGCCGGCGCGGCTGCGGATGCGCTGTTCGCGCGCCACCAGGTCTGCGGCAACCAGCGCGAACAAATAGCTGGGCTTGGGGAAAGGGTCATGCCACTTGGCCATGTGGCGGCCCTTGTCCAGCGCCTGTTGCTCGACCAGGTTGCCGTTGCTCAGCAGCACCGGGTACTTGCTGCGGTCGGCGCGCAGTGTGACGCTGAACACCGCCATCACGTCTGGGCGGTCCAGAAAATAGGTGATGCGGCGAAAGCCCTCGGCCTCGCACTGGGTGAAGAAGCCGCCGCCGCTGGTGTAGAGGCCCGTCAGCTCGGTGTTCTTGTCGGGTGCGCAGGTATTGCGGATCTCCAGCGTGAAGGCCGGCTTGTCGGGCGGGTTGTCGATCAGCAGCTGGCCATCTTCGTGGCGGAAGGACACGCTCTCGCCGTCGGCCAGGCAGCGCAGCAGCGTCAGGCCTTCGCCGTGCAGGCGCAGCGGCTGGCCGGGTGCGGCGTCGGCGTTGCGCTCGATCTGCAGCTTGCTGGCGACGATGGTCTTGGCCGGGTCGAGGTCAAAAACCAGGTCGACGCTGCGGATCCAGAAGGCCGGCGCGGTGTAGTCCTCGCGGCGGATGACGGTGGCTTGACCTTCGCGCATGGGGCTTGTCTCTTGTCTGTGTTGCTCTGTTGTTGTGGGGAACTCAGCTGAGCTGCAACCGCGCGCGCCAGGCCTGATGCTGCAGTGGCATGTGCTCGATCAAGCTGCCGTCCAGATCAATCAGCAGCGCCTGCACCGGCTGAGCTGGCCGCGCCGCCATTTAACGCCATTAAAGACCCTGCTTCAGGCTGGCCTCGATGAAGGCGTCGAGGTCGCCGTCGAGCACCTTCTGGGTGGCCGAGATTTCGACGTTGGTGCGCAGGTCCTTGATGCGGCTGTTGTCCAGCACATAGCTGCGGATCTGGTGGCCCCAGCCGACGTCGGTCTTGGTGTCCTCCAGCTTTT
>JBBQJN010000184.1:0-7483 GCA_038325945.1 Burkholderiales bacterium
CAGCTCACCCATGACCAGATCGTCCGGCGTGACCTCGTCGTCATCATCAACAGGCCCAAGAAAATCGCGCATGCCCGCTCCTTCCCTGTGATGGTTGGGAGTATAGCAGAGTGAGTCATTTTAAGTTAGCGCTTATGCCCCTGGGGGGGGGCGCCGCAGGCGCTTCGGGGGGGGGCCATGTCAGCGGTTGTGGCGCTGCATGAACACCAGCTTCTCGAACAGCGACACGTCTTGCTCGTTTTTCAGCAGCGCGCCCACCAGCGGCGGTACGGTGACCTTGTCGTCCTTGCTCTGCAGCACTTCGAGCGGGATGTCCTCGGCCAACAGCAGCTTGAGCCAATCGAGCAGTTCGCTGGTGCTGGGTTTTTTCTTCAGCCCCGGCAGGTTGCGCACGTCGTAGAAGGTCTTCATCGCTGCACTCAACAGCTCTTTCTTGAGACCGGGGAAATGCACGTCGACGATGCTTTTCATCGTGTCGGCGTCGGGGAACTTGATGTAGTGGAAGAAGCAGCGGCGCAAGAAGGCGTCGGGCAGCTCTTTCTCGTTGTTGCTGGTGATGAACACCACCGGCCGGTGCACGGCCTTGACCAGCGTGCGCGTCTCGTAGACGTAGAACTCCATGCGGTCAAGTTCACGCAGCAGGTCGTTCGGAAACTCGATGTCGGCCTTGTCGATCTCGTCGATCAGCAGCGCCACCGGCTGCTCGCTGGTGAAGGCCTGCCACAGCACACCGCGCAGGATGTAGTTGCTGATGTCGCGCACCTTTTGCGAGCTCTCGGCATCGGCCAGCTGGCTGTCGCGCAGCCGGCTTACCGCGTCGTATTCATAGAGGCCTTGCTGGGCTTTGGTGGTGCTCTTGATATGCCACTGCAGCAAGGGCAGGCCCAGCGCGGTGGACACCTCCTCGGCGAGCATGGTCTTGCCAGTGCCGGGCTCGCCCTTGACCAGCAGAGGGCGCTTGAGCGTGATCGCTGCATTGACCGCCAGCATCAGGTCTTGGGTGGCAACGTAGTTATCGGAACCTTGGAACTTCATGGTGGCGTCGTCGGTTTGGACCGAGTCAATGGGGGGGTGGACAGGGCGATCAGCAGTTCAAATCAGCTCAAATCAGTATAAGGGTGGGCTCTATATAATCGACCCACGTCCACCGCGCGGCTCCGGCTGCAGCAGGACACACAGGGATGCTGCAGCAGCCGGTTGTGCTGGCTGCAACGTCCATCCGCAGTGACACCACAAGCCCGCGATTCAATGAAAACAGCGTTCTCTTTGCTTCCCCTGTTGCTGGCCCTGGCCGGCGCAAGCACCGCGACCCAAGCCCAGGATGCCAAGACCGGTGATGCTGCCGTGGGCGCCACCAAAGCCGCCATGTGCATCGGTTGCCACAGCCTGGTTGGCTACCAGGCCACCTTTCCTGAAGTGCACAAGGTGCCGATGATCGCGGGCCAGAGCGGCAAGTACATCGTGGCAGCGCTGGTCGAGTACCAGAAGGGTGATCGCAAGCATCCGACGATGCGCGGCATCGCGGCCTCGCTGAACGAGCAGGACATGGTTGATCTGGGTGCCTATTACGAGCAGCAGGGCCAGGGCGCGCCGGCAGCGCCGGCTGCGCTGGCCAAGCCGATGCCCGCAGCCCTGAAAGACCGCATGGCCGCCTGCGTGGCCTGCCATGGCGCCAACTTCAGCACGCCGCTGGACCCCGCCTATCCCAAGCTGGCCGGCCAGCATGCCGATTACCTTTATGTCGCGCTCAAGGCCTACCACATCGATGGCAACCCCTTGGTGGGCCGCAACAACGCCACCATGCGCGGCCAGGTGGTGCAAGAGGTCGACGGCAAGAAGAAGCTGACCTTCAGCAATGCCGAGCTCAAGCAGATGGCCAAGTACCTGGCCTCGCTGCCGGGTGAACTGAAGGTGGTGCCGGAGAGCCGTTTGCGCTGATCATGCCTGGCCAGGCGCGCTGAAGCCGCTGCGCTGCAGCGGTTTTTTTTCGACAGCCCGGCCGTTTTCACTTCTTCGTCGACAAGGATCCGGGCCGAGATGGCGCAGCAGCAGTTGAGAAAGATCGCGGTACACCAGTTGCAACTGGGCATGTTTCTGCATGCGCTGGAAGGCGACTGGCTGGCGCACCCGTTCTGGAAAAGCCGCTTCCTGCTGAAGGACCCTGGCGACCTGAAGCGCCTGACAGAAAGCGCTGTGGTGAGTTGCTGGATCGACGTGCGGCGCGGCCTGGACTTGCCGGCGCCGGCGGCCGAAGAAGCGCCGCAGGACGAGGCGCCAGACCTTGCGCTGTGCGCACCGCCTGCGCCGCAACTTGTCGACAGCCTGCGTGCGAACGAGGTGTGCGAGGCTTTGATGCCCTTGCCCGGCGACGGCGCGGCGCGACCAGCCCGCGTCGGCATGGACGAAGAACTGCTGGCCGCCGCCCACCTGTGCCGGCGCTCGCGCGAGGCGGTGAGCTCGATGTTTGCCGAGGCCCGGCTGGGCCATGCGCTGCGGGCCGAGCGCTGCCTGCCGCTGGTTGACGACATCGCCCAGTCGGTGTTCCGCAACCCGGGCGCGCTGCTCAGCCTGGCGCGGCTCAAGACCGCCGACGACTACTCCTACATGCACTCGGTAGCGGTGTGTGCGCTGATGGTGGCGCTGGCCCAGCAGATGGGCCATGACGACGCTGCCTGCCGCGAGGCCGGGTTGGCGGGCCTGCTGCACGATCTGGGCAAGGCGCAGATGCCGCTGGAGATCCTGAACAAGCCCGGTAAGCTCACAGAACAAGAGTTTGCGGTGATCCGCACCCATCCAGAGCGCGGCTACAGCATGCTGCAAGAGTCAGGTGGCGCGGGCAGCGCGGCGATGGATGTCTGCCTGCACCACCACGAGCGCCCCGATGGCCGCGGCTACCCGAACGGTTTGCAGGGCAACCAACTGTCGACGCTGGCGCGCATGGGCGCGGTCTGTGATGTCTATGACGCCATCACCTCGAACCGGCCTTACAAGTCGGGCTGGGATCCGGCGGAGTCGATCTCCAAGATGGCGTCGTGGTCGGGCCAGTTCGACCCGCTGGTGTTCCAGCACTTTGTGCGCAGCCTGGGCATCTACCCCAATGGCTCGCTGGTGCGCCTGGCTTCGCAGCGCCTGGCGGTGGTGATGGCGCAGAACCCGCAGGCGCTGACCGCGCCGCTGGTCAAGGTCTTCTTCGACATCGACAACGGCCGCCAGATCGAGCCACTGGTGTTGAACCTGGCCGAGGGCGCGCCTGACCGCATCATCGACCGCGAGCCAGCAGGGCGCTGGCATTTCCCACAGCTTGACGAACTGTGGGCCGGCGCTGAGGTGCTGCAGGCGCAGCGCGCACCCGCGCCCGGCTGAGCCCGGCTCAGCGCGGTGGCTTGAAGCGGCCCAGCAGCAGCGCATTGCTGACCACGCTGACCGACGACAGCGCCATCGCCGCACCCGCCACCACCGGGCTGAGCAGGCCGGCGGCGGCCAATGGCAGGCCGATGACGTTGTAGGCAAAGGCCCAGAACAGGTTCTGGCGGATGCGTCGGGTGATGGCCCGCGACAGCTGCAAGGCCTCAACCACCAGCAGCGGGTCGCCGCGCAGCAGCGTCAGCCCGGCGGTCTGCATCGCCACGTCGGTGCCGCCGCCATCCGCATGGGTCATCGCCAGGCCGACATCGGCCGCAGCCAGCGCCGGCGCGTCGTTGACACCGTCGCCCACCATCGCCACGCGCTCGCCCACCGCCAGGCCCTGGCGCAGTTGCATCAGCACACGCGCCTTGTCGGCGGGCAGCACTTCGGCCTGCACCTCGGTGATGCCTACCTCATCGGCCAGCGCCTGCGCCGCGCCGCGGTTGTCGCCGCTGATCAGTACCACGCGCAAGCCCTCGCGCTGCAGCGCTGCCACCGCCGCCGCCGCGCCGGGCTTGGTGCGGTCACCAAAGGCCAGCAGGCCCAGCGCCAGCGGCGTTTGGCCGGCGCGCGCCTCGGCCAGCCAGGCCACGCTGCGGCCCTGCGCCGACCAGGCCTGGGCCAGCGTCGCCAGGGCCTCGTCATGCACGCCCAACTCGGCCATCCAGACCGTGCTGCCGAGCTGGAGTGCGCGGCCGTCGACCCGGCCTTCGATGCCACGGCCGGCCACCGCGCGCGGTGTCTCGACCGCCGCCACCGCCAGGCCTTCGTCAGCCGCGGCCTGCGACACGGCGCGCGCCAGCGGGTGCTCGCTGCCGGCCTGCAGCGCAGCGGCCAGCGCCAGCAACGTGGCGCGACCGCCGGGCAGGGCGGCGCCGGCTTCGGCGGCGACCAGCCGGGGCTGGCCTTCGGTCAGTGTGCCGGTCTTGTCAAAGGCCACCAGCTTGACTGAACGCATCAGCTCCATCGCCTGCGCATCGCGCACCAGGATGCCGCGCCGTGCCGCCAGCCCGGTGCCGACCATCAGCGTGGCTGGCGTGGCCAAGCCCAGCGCGCAGGGGCAGGCAATCACCAGCACCGACACGGCATGGATCAGCGCCGCCGCCCAGTCGCCCTGCGCCAGCCCCCAGCCCAGCAGCGTGAGCACGGCCACGCCTACCACCACCGGCACAAACACCGCCGCCACCTTGTCCACGGTCTGCTGGATCGGCGCCTTCTTGGCCTGGGCCGATTCGACCATCTGCACGATCTGCGACAGCATGCTGGCCTTGCCTACCGCGGTGGTGCGCACCACCAGCAGGCCTTCACCGTTGATCGCGCCGCCGGTGACGCGGTCGCCGGGCTCGCGCGCCACCGGCAGGCTCTCGCCGGTGAGCAGGGATTCGTCAAGGTGGCTGCGGCCTTCAAGCACCACGCCGTCGGTGGGCAGGCGCTCGCCGGGTCGCACCACCACCACGTCGCCGGGCTGCACCTGGGCCAGTGGCACCATCGCCTCCTGGCCGTCGCGGCGCAGCCGGGCGTTGTCGGGGCGCAGCGCGCGCAGGCCGTCCAGCGCGACCAGGGTGCGGCGCTTGGCGCGAGCTTCGAGCCACTTGCCCAGCAGCACCAGGGTGATGACCACCGCCGCGCTCTCGAAGTACAGGTGGGGCATGCCACTGTCATCGCGCCACCACATGGCCAGGCTCAGGCCATAGGCGGCGCCGGTGCCCAGGGCCACCAGCAGGTCCATGTTGCCGGCGCCGTTGCGCAGCGCCTTCCAGCCGGCAACGAAGAAGCGTGCGCCAAAATAAAACAGCACTGGCGTGGCCAGCAGCCACTGCCACAGCGCCGGCAGCATCCAGTGCCGGCCCAGCAGGTCGCCGACCATTGGCAGCACCAGCGGCGCCGACAGCGCCGCCGCAGCCGCCACCCGCCAACCTTGGTCGCCGCGCGCCGGCTTGGGTGCAGCGCCGCCGCTGTCGATCGCTGCGGCCTCGTAACCGGCGCGCTGAACCGCTGCCAGCAGCTCAGCATCGGCGGCGCTGCCGGCCAGCCGCTTCACCTGGGCGGTGGACGTGGCCAGGTTGACGCTGGCACCCAGCACGCCCGGCACCCGGCTCAGCGCCTTCTCGACCCGGCCCACGCAGCTGGCGCAGGTCATGCCGTCGATGCGCAGATCGGTGGTCTCCTCGGGCACGCCGTAGCCGGCCTTGACCACCGCCGCCAACACCGCCGCTGCCACCGCTGGCGCGTTGGCGGGCACCAAGCTCAGGCTGGCCTGTTCGGTGGCCAGGTTGATGCTGGCCTGCAACACACCGGGCACGCGGGCGATGGCTTTCTCAACCCTCGAAACGCAGCTGGCGCAGGTCATGCCGGTGATCGGAATCTGGAGTTCGAGCAAATTGCTTGCAGCAGTCATGCTGTGATCATCGCAGGGCGCGGCGCGGGCCGCCTCGTGCGCCGGGCTTGACCCTGCCCCGGCTGCGCCAGTCGATACTCGGGCCATAGACTGAACCCCGTGTCTCAAGGAGCCGACCATGATCGAACTGACCCTGCCCACCATGACCTGCGGCCACTGCGTGCGCACCGTGACCGAGACGGTGCAACGCATCGACAGCGCCGCCAAGCTGGACATCGACCTGCCCAGCCACCGCGTGACCATCGAATCGACACTGCCCGCCGAGCAGTTCAGCGCGGCGCTGATCGAAGAAGGCTACGCGCCAGCCTGAGAGCCTCTCAGTCTCTGAGCCTGCAAGCCAGGCACCCCGAAGCGCCGGCCTTCAACCAGCGGACGCCGTGGATCCGGCTCCGCCGGTCCACCAGCATCGCCCCTTTGAGGGGGAGGGCGCAGGCCCTGCGGGGGTGGGTCATCGCGTCGCCCGCCGCCGCACCGCCTCGATGTAAGCCTGGCCATCGGGTGGCAAACCGCTGCGCTGGCTGGCCCAGATCATTTCGCCCAGACAGTCCATCACCTCGTGATGGGCCTCGTGCAGCGCGTTGCGCTTGGCCGCCAGCAGCGCCACCGCCTGGCGGATGCCGGTGGGCTGGTCGATACCGCACTGCTCGGTGATCGACAAGTGCATTGACAGGTGCAGAAAGGGGTTGGTGCGGCCGTCCTCGACGCTGTAGCTGGCCAGCACCGCAGCCTCGGCATCGGCCAGATCGGCGTGGTACTCGGGATGCTCGCTGATCCAGTCGGCGGCCATCACCTCCATCGGTATCAGCGGCAGGCCGTCGCGCTGCTTGCGCCAGGTTTCGCAGAAGAATCGCCGTACATCATGCTGGGAGGGCTGGAACATTCCACAATTGTCGCCTTTCAGCTCACTCCCCTCGCCTTATGACCCTATCCCTTGCCACGCTCTTTACCGAAGCCCGCACCCAGAACGGTTACCTGCCACAGCCGGTGGATGACGCCCTGCTGCACCAGCTCTACGAAGTGCTGAAGTTCGGACCGACGGCGGCCAACTCCTGCCCGGCACGGTTCCAGTTTGTGCGCAGCGACGGGGCCAAGGCCAGGCTGCTGGCCTGTGTCTCGCCCGGCAACGTGGCCAAGATCGAGCAGGCGCCGGTGACCGTGATCATCGGCATGGATCTGGCGTTTCACGAGCAATTGCCCAAGCTGTTTCCGCATGCCGACGCGCGCTCGTGGTTTGCTGGCAAGGAGACGGCGATCCGCGAGTCGGCTTTCCGCAATTCCAGCCTGCAGGGCGGCTACCTGATCATCGCGGCGCGTGCGTTGGGCCTTGATTGCGGCCCGATGAGCGGGTTTGATGCCGCCAAGCTGGACGCGGCGTTCTGGGCCGGCAGCACGGTGACCAGCAACTTCATCTGCACGCTGGGCCAGGGCGATCCGACCAAAGTCATGCCACGGCTGCCGCGGCTGAGCTTCGACGAAGCCTGCTCGCTGGTCTGAGCCACGCGCGAGCGCGTGTGTCGCCGCCGCCCCGGCAGATGCCTTGCCACTGATCACCGACCCCGCGTTTTACGCGGTGGCGATCGCGGCAGCGCCGGGCGGCGTCTGACTGGGCGTGCGAGTGGTGCAACGCATCAAGCAGGCGATGTTCTACCGGCTGTTTGCGGCGGGCCTCTTGCTCACCGA
>JBBQJN010000185.1:0-7466 GCA_038325945.1 Burkholderiales bacterium
CTTTGCCGATGCCGCCTCGCAAGACGTGCGCGGCGCGCTGCAGCACCTCAAGACCCGCCATGCCAAGGTGGGCGTCACCGGCTTTTGCATGGGCGGCGCGCTCACCGTGCTGAGCATGACGATGGCGCCCGAGGCCGATGCTGGCGTGGTCTGGTACGGCTACCCGCCGCTGGAATTTGTCGACGCCAGCAAGATCACCGCGCCGGTGATGGCGCACTGGGCCGAGCAAGACCAGGCCTTTGCCATCACCGGCGTGGATGCGCTGGAAGCCAAGCTCAAGGCAGCCGACGTGGCCTACCAGGGCCACCGCTACCTGGCGCAGCACGGCTTTGCCAACGAGACCGCGCAGGGCCCGGGCCGCCTGGCCATCACCCAGTTTGACGCCGCCTGGTCGCAGCTGGCTTGGGACCGCACATTCGCGTTTTTCGGCCAACACCTCTGATCGACCGCGCGGGCTGACCCCCCCGACCCGTCAAGGGGCCTGGCGAGTGATTGCCAGGCCCCTTCTTGCTGGGCGGGCGTACAACACAGGCCGGTGTGGCGGCCATCGGCGACCGCCTGGCTTGCGCTGCGGCTCGGAAGCTTTTTACGCCGAGCACTCAACTGGCCGCCACTCCGGCCCATGGCGACATCCGCGTGCTGCACCCGAGTCTGGCCACCGACTCCGCCGCGGGCTGGCAGACCGACCCACTGGCGCACGCCGCGGTGGTTGTGGTTGTGGTTGTGGTTGTGGTTGTGGTAGTGGTGGTGGTGGTGGTGGTGGTGGTGGTGGTGGTTATGGTGGTTATGGTGGTTATGGTGGCGGCGGCCAGCAACATCGGCCGGACAGCACGGTGGCCGCCGGCAGCAGCGAGATGCTGGGCAAGACCGGCGCCTTCATCGCCATCACCGCACTGTCGGGCTGGCTGGCCAACGGCAGCGGCGTGGCGATTTCCGAAAGCGTGTGCATCAGCGAGTCGGGCCAGCCCAGTGCGCGCAACCGCAACGACGCCAGCCCGCTGGCCGAGGCTTGGCGCACGCCTGTGCTTAGCTAGTGCGGTTGAGCCGGCCCTTCAGGTTGAGCCGGCCCTTCAGTTGGGGCGTCGGCTGCCGATAGCACTGGGCATGAGCGCCGCACTGACCCCTTGACCTGATCCCCATCACGCCAGACAGCGATGACCGAGCCGCAGCCTGATGCCACGCAAGCCGCCCACGCCGGCGCAGCCCGCAGCGTGGGTGGCGCGGGCGGGCTGCTGGCCGACGACAAGCGCAGCGCAACCGCCACCTGGTGTTTGGTGGCCGAGGGCATCGAGACCGCTGCGCAGCTGGCGCAGCTGCGCTTGCTTGGCTGCGGCTGCGCCCAGGGCTTATTGCAGGCTCGGCCGCTGTCGGTGGCGCAGGTCGATGCCATGCTGCCGGCGGCGTTGGCGGTGCAGCCTGTGGCCGAGCCGCCTGCCGGCTGGCGTGATGATTTCCGAACGGCCAATGCGACAGCCGACGCCGCCCTGCGCCGGATCGGCCACCCGGCACCGCACCCCAACCGCCTTGGGGCTACCGTATGAACACGACGCCCGACAACAACGGCCTGCCCGAGCCGGTGGCGCCGCAGCGCTTCAGTGCCTGGCGCCGCATGCACCAGGCGCTGATGCCCGACTACAACCGCAAGGCCACCGCCTACTGGTGGCTGCTGGTGGCCAGCGGTGGCGCCATCGTGCTGCTTGCGCTGCAAAGCGTGCTGGCGCTACCGGCGGCCCAGCTCAGCATGGCCGTGGTCGGCGTGGTGCTGGCCCTGCTGGCCGGCTACTTTCCGATCAAGATCCCGCGTTGGAACAGAGTTTTCGCCGTCAGCGAGGTCTTCATCTTCCTGCTGCTGCTGCTGCTGGGCCCAGCAGCCGCCACGCTGGCCGCCGCCGGTGAAACCCTGCTCAGGTCCTGGCGCAGTTCCAAGCGCTGGACCAGCCGGTTGGCCGGCCCGGCGATGTGCAGCATCGCCATGTTCAGTGTGGGCTCAGCGCTGACCCATGGCCTGGAAGCGCTGCGGCGCCGGGGCTTTGACGATGCCGGCCTGGTGCTGCTGGCCACCGTGTTCAGCGCCGTTGTCTATTTCATCTTCAACGCCACGCTGACCGCCGCCGCCTTACACCTCAAGCGCAGCAGCTGGCCGCAGGCCAGTGCGCTGATTGGCCATGCTGGAAACTTCGGCAACCTCGGCAACTTCGGCAGCTTCGGCGGCTTCGGCAACTGCGGCTGGATGAGCGGCACCTATGCGGTCAACGCATTGGTGGCCGCCTTGTTGTTCCTGAGCTCGCGCAGGTCAGGCATCGGCGTGCTGCTGGCGGCGGCGCCGATCATGGCGCTGCTGGTGCTGACGCTGTACTACCACTTCCGCCAGCGTGCACTGGACGAGGCCGCGCGCCTGCACCGGCTCGATACCGCCGAGCGCGAAGCCCAGCTGGGCGCCGCCCATGTGCTGGCGCTGCAGGCCAGCGAGCAGCGCTTCCAGAGCGCCTTCTCGCATGCCTCGATAGGCATGGCACTGGTAGGCCTTGACGACTGCATTCTGCAGGCCAATGCCGCGTTGCGCGATCTGCTCGGGCTGACAAGCGAGCAGCTGCTGATCGGCCAGCCGACACGCGATTTCATCGATACGCACGACGCCGCCGCGTTGATGGCCCGGATGAACGGGCTGAAGGAAGGCGCTGCGCGGTCCTTCGCTGGCGAGTTCAGGCTGCGCCAGAACACAGGCAATGAAATCTGGGCGCGGCTGGATGGCAGCCTGTTCACATCGATCGACTCCGACATGCCCTGCGTGATCCTGCAAGTGCAGGACATCACCGCCCGGCGCGCCGCCGAGGCCGGCCTGCAGCAGATTGCCTACCACGACAGCCTCACCGGCCTGCCTAACCGCTACCACTTCCAGCAGCTGCTGACCACCGCACTGGACCAGGCCCGCGACGACAGGGGCAAGCCGTTTGGCCTGCTGTTCCTGGACTTTGACCGCTTCAAACTGATCAACGACAGCCTGGGCCATGCCGTTGGCGACGAGTTTCTGGTGGCCGTGGCGCGGCGCATCCAGCGCCAGCTGCGCAATGGCGACGCTGTTGCGCGGCTGGGCGGTGACGAGTTCGCCATCCTGGCCGTTGATCTCGATTGCGAGCGTTACGCCACCGCGCTGGCGCAGCGCCTGCTGGAAGCGCTGCGCGAGCCCTTCAGCATCGCCAATACCGACATCACCAGCAGCGTCAGCATCGGCATCACCTTCAGCGGCACCGGCTATACGTCCACCTCGGACATGCTGCGCGACGCCGATACGGCGATGTACAAGGCCAAGACTGCGGGCAAGGCGCGCTATGCCTTGTTCGACCATGCCTTGCACACCGAAGTCTCGCAGCGCCTGCGGCTTGAGGGCGAGCTGCGCCGCGCCCTGGCCGCCGGCCAGATCGCGGTGGAGTACCAGCCGATCTTTGATCTGCGCACGGCGCGCGTCACCGGCTTCGAGGCGCTGGCGCGCTGGGAGCACACCGAACTGGGTCTGGTCGAGCCATCCACCTTCATCCCGGTGGCCGAAGAAATGGGCCTGATGATCGGCCTGACCGACTTTGTGCTGCGCACCGCCTGCCGGCAGCTGCACACCTGGCAGCAGCGCGGCGGCCGCTTCAAGCAGCTGCAACTGCATGTCAACCTGTCGGGCATCGACGTGGCGCATCCCAACTTGGTGGGCCGCATCAACAAAGCACTGATCGATGCGCGGCTGCGGCCGCAAGACCTGACGCTGGAGCTGACCGAGAACACGCTGATGCAGCGGCTTGAGGGCGCGCTGCCGGCGTTGACCGCGCTGCGCGAATCGGGCGTGGGCCTGAGCGTGGACGATTTTGGTACCGGCTACTCGTCGCTGCGGCATTTGTCCAAGCTGCCGGTCAACGGGTTGAAGCTGGCGCCCGGCTTTGTTGCGGATCTGGACCGCAGCGCCAACGGCATGGCGATCGTGCACTCGATCGTGCTGATGGCGCGCTCGCTGGGCAAGTCGATCATTGCCGAGGGCATTGAGTCGGCCGAGCAGCTGGCACGGCTGCAAGAGGCCGGCTGCATCGCCGGCCAGGGTTACTTTCTGGCGCGGCCGCTGGCGGTGGGCGTGGTCGACCAATTTCTGGACGGCCTGGCCAGCACATCGATGCCGCCCACCCGCAACGCGCCGCTCGACACCGAGCACGCCCTGCTGCACTGAGCGCTGCCGGGGCCGCCGGAGCTGCAAGCGCCGTGAGTCCGCTGGGTGACAGTCGCCAGCCTGCTGCCTGAGCCAGCATGGTGGCCCCTGTCGAGCGCAGCCACCGGGCCGCCAAGCCTGGCCGGGAGTTGCGGCCACCCGCGCGGAGAAACCAGCCATGAACGCCCAAGCCCTATCACCATCCGCCTTGGCAGACGCCGCAGCCAGCGCGCCCAGCGTGCCGGTCGATATCCCCGCCGGCTGGCAGGTGCTGCGCCTGGCCGGCGCACTGGGTGCCGAGTTGCGCGGCATGGATCTGGCGCAGGCCACGCCGGCCGATGCCTTGGCCATCGAGCAACAACTGCTTGCGCACCAGGTGCTGTTCTTTCCGGGCCAACAGCTGACGGTGGATCAGCATGTGGCCTTTGGCCGCCACTTCGGCCAACTCGAAGGCCACCCCAACATCAAGAGCCCGTTCACCCAGCACCCCGAGCTGTTTGAGCTGGCGGCCAGCCACGGCGGCATTGCCGATGAGTGGCATACCGACATGACCTTTCTGCCCCAGCCGGCGCTGCTGTCGGTGCTGAAGATGGTGCGCTGCCCGGCGGTGGGCGGCGATACGATGTGGGCCAGCCTGACCGCCGCCTATGACGCGCTGTCGCCGCCGATGCGTGAACTGTGTGATGGCCTCAGCGCGCTGCACGACGCCCACCCGCACAACCGCCCCGACAAGATGGCGGTACACCCGGTGGTGCGGGTGCACCCGCTGACTGGCCGGCGGGCGCTGTATGTCAACGAGCATTTCACGCGGCGCATCGTCGAGATGACCGCCACCGAGAGCGAGGCCTTGCTGGCCTACCTCACAAAATGGGTGGCCAACCCGCGCTTCACGGTGCGCTACCGCTGGACCGAAGGCACGATCGCCATCTGGGACAACCGCTGCACCCAGCACTTTGTGCTGAACGACTTCAGCGGCGAACGCATCATCCAGCGCGTCACCGTGATGGGCGACCGGCCCGAAGGCAGCGCGCCACCCCGCTGGGCGCCCTGGGTGCGGCCGGGCCCGCTGTCGGCCGCCAGCCGGCTTGACCGCCAGTTGCACCAGTTTCTGCACGGCCAGGGCAAAGGTCAGGAGCGGTAAGCCGGTGATCGTCGATATCGTCGAAGCTGGCCAGCCGCGCGTGGCGCGAACGCTGACGCAGCTCGGTAGGTTGGAGTGAACAGAGTGAACTCCAGCGGCACCCCACATTCACGGCGGCACTTTTTGGCATGACCAGACCCCGGCACACACCTGTTGGAGTTGCCACTCCAACCTACCGGGCTGCCGCAGAACCTGTGCACAGGCGGCCCGGTTGACGGCTGCCAAACGCTGCGCCTTTCTCGGCGAGTGCATGATCGAACTGCAGGGTGCGCCCTTTGGCGCCATGCAGCAGACGATGGGCGGCGACACGCTCAACGCTGCGGTTTACCTGGCACGCTGCAGCAGCCGCGAGCAGATTCGGGTGAGCTATGCCACGGCGCTGGGCGTCGACCATTTCAGCGACACCATGCTGACGCGCTGGCAGCAAGAAGGCATAGACATCGACCTGGTCGACCGCCTGCCCGACCGTCTGCCCGGCCTGTACCACATCGAGACCGACAGCCAGGGCGAACGGCGCTTCCAGTTCTGGCGCAACGACAGCGCGGCGCGGCACTACTTTGACCGCCAGCCGGCGCTGCTGGAAGCCGCCGCCGACCGCATCGACCTGCTCTACCTCAGCGGCATCAGCCTGGCCATCCTGCCCGACCAGGCACGGCAACGTGTGCTGCGGCTGATGGAAACGCTGGCCGCACGCGGCGCCTGGGTGGTGGTGGACAACAACTACCGCCCCCGGCTGTGGGCCGATGCCAGCACCGCCAGGCATTGGTTTGACGAAGCGCTGGCACGCGCCACGCTGGGCCTGATCACGCTGGACGACCACCAGGCCTTGTACGCGCTGCCTGACGCCGCCAGCGCGCTGGCCCATGCACAAACGTTGCAACTGCCCGAACTGGTAATCAAGCAGGGCGCGCAACCCACGTTGGTGCGCTGCGCCGGGCCATGGCAAGAGGTGGCTACCGAACCGGTGGCCCAGGTCACCGATACCACCGCAGCCGGCGACTCCTTTGCCGGCGCTTACCTGAGCCGGCGCTTGCTGGGCGTGCCTGCGGCCACCGCCGCCGCCTTTGCCAACCGGGTGGCGGCCCGCGTCATCCAGCACCCTGGCGCCTTGATTCCGCGTGAGGCCATGCTGGATCTGATCAGCGGCAGCGGCGCGGCTGACAAAGCCTGAGCAAAACCCCCGATCAGGCTTCGGTGCCAGCCGCACCCCGTGCAGACGGCTTGCGTGCTGACTTGCCAAGCGCACTCTCCGCCCACTTGTTCAGGCTGATACCGCTGCCGGCCGCCGCCTTGAGCGCAGCAGCATGTACCGCAGGTGGAAAGCCATGATGTCGTCGATGTCCAGCACGCGGCCCACGATGATCTTGTCTTCTACATCGAAGACCATGCTTGTCGTGTAGCCCTTGCAGGTCATGGCATTGATCTTGGCTTGACTCCCATTCTTTCGATGAACTGCCGAGCAGCCAAGACCTGGCAGCGCAATGCTTGCTCGACTGTCAGAACGCGCTCACCGTAGCGCAGCGGCACGGCAACCCCCAATCCGCATCACACCGCCCGCTGCAGCGCGCCAAACAACACCCGGTACAGCGCCCACAGCAAGAACACCGGAATCAGCAGCGTCTGCAGCACAAAGATCACGGTCATCGAGATCAGCTTTTCGGGCAACTGCTCAACGGTCTTTTTGATCGCGTCGAAATTGATGAGCAGGCTGGTGTTGAGCTTGTCCACCTTCATCTTCAGCACGGCCCACCAGCCGTCCGGCGCGCCATCCGCGGGCGCCTGGGCCAGCTCGGGCGGCGCGGCGGCCTGCAGCTCTTTTGCAGCGCCGTCGATCGCAATCTGGTGCGCACTGAAATCCCGCTTCAAGAACTGCTGGTAGACCCAGTCGCTGCCCAGCGTGACCACCGGCACCGCAAACCGGACCAGCAGCAGGATCACAAACAACTTGGACAGCCATGACGGTGAGCGCTGCCGCCACAGGTGCATCGCGGCCCAGGCCACCGCCACCGCAGAGACCGCCAGCGAAATCAGCCAATGCGCGCCGATCGCCAACAAGGCCTTCTGGATACCGAAGGACACACTGGCCACCAGCATCAGGCTGGAGAACTGCTCGACCATCTGGTTGATCGGATCCAACACCTG
>JBBQJN010000186.1:0-7426 GCA_038325945.1 Burkholderiales bacterium
AACTCCAGGCGCAACTGCGGCAGGTCGGGCTGGCCGATGATGGCGCCTGGCACCCGCTGGCCGATGAACTCTGCGATGCCCGCGAGAAGCTGGCCGACCGGGGCCGCCAGATCGAAGGCGAGTCGGTGCTGCTGCAGCGGCTGGTAACGGCGGCCTTGCCGGCCTGCCAGTTGGCTGCCGAAGAGGCCGGCTTGCTGGCCGAACGCCTGGCCGGCTTGTCGGAAGACCGTGCGCTCGGGGTGGGTGAGGCCCGCGCCCTGCTGGCCGAGGCCGCCTATGCGCTGGCCTACCAGGCCGCCGTGCACCGGGCGCAGGCCACGGCGCTGGCGGCGCTGCAACAGGCCGGTCTGCACCAAGGCCATGCCAGCCAGGCCATCGCGCAGGCCACCCGCACGCTGCAGCATGCCGAGCGCTTGTTGACCAAGATGCAGCCATAGCCGGCGGCGACCAGCCCCTGCCCGCCGACCGGCGCCTGATGCTCAGGGCGCCGTCAGCCCGTCAGCCCGTCAACAACTCCAGCGCGCGGTCCATGCCGCCCGACTCGATCGAGATCATCGCCTGCTCGCGCACCGCCGGCTTGCCGTGGTAGGCGATCGACAGGCCGGCCACGCTCATCATCGGCAGGTCGTTGGCGCCGTCACCCACGGCGATGGTTTGCTCGGGCGAGATGCCCATCAACTCACAGACTTCCAGCACCACGCGGCGCTTCTCGGCGCCGTCGCAAATGTCGCCCCAGGGCCGGTCGAACAAGGTGCCGGTGAGTCGGCCATTGAACATGCCCAGGCTGTTGGCGCGGGCGAAATCCAGCCCTAAGCGGTGACGGATGCGCTCGGAGAAGAAACTGAAGCCGCCTGACACCAGCAGGGTTTTCAGGCCAGCGCGCTGGCAGGCCTGTACAAAGGCCTCGACCCCGGGATTGAGTTGCAAGCGCTGCTCATAAACCTGCAGCAGCGCCGCTTCGGGCACACCGGCCAGCAGCGCCACGCGGCGGCGCAGGCTGTCCTTGAAATCGGTGATCTCGCCGCGCATCGCCGCCTCGGTGATGGCGGCCACCTCGTCCTTGCGGCCGGCCACTGCGGCGATTTCGTCGATGCACTCGATGTTGATCAGCGTCGAATCCATGTCGAAGGCGATCAGCTTGTAGGCCGACAGCGACAGCGGTGGCGTCAAGCCGCGGATGAACAGCCCAGGGGCAAAGGCCCGGGCTTGTGAAGGGGCGGCGATGGGCGCATGCATGGCGGGCCGAATCTTACCCGCCGAGGCCCCGGCCCTCGGGCTGCGGCCAGAATGGAGGCTGGGTGGCCCGCCGGGCCGCGATGCCGGAGCCCTAACCATGTCCGAACCCCTGGTGTTGATCAGCAACCAAGCCGCTGTGCGCACCCTCACGCTCAACCGGCCGGCGGCGCTGAACAGCTTCACCGCCGCCATGCACCTGCAACTGCGCCTGGCGCTGGAGGCCGCTGCGGCCGACGACAGCGTGCGCTGCCTGGTGCTGACTGGCGCCGGGCGTGGCTTCTGCGCCGGCCAGGACCTCAATGACGAGGGCATGGGCCAAGACGGCTCGGCGCTCGATGTCGAGGGCGTGGTCGAGCGCCTCTACAAGCCGTTGGCGTTGCGCATCCGCAGCATGCCGGTGCCGGTGATTGCCATGGTCAACGGTGTTGCCGCCGGCGCCGGTGCCAACATCGCGCTCGGCTGCGATCTGGTGATCGCCGCACGCTCGGCCAGCTTCATCCAGGCCTTTTCCAAGATCGGCCTGGTGCCCGACGGTGGCGGCAGCTGGCAGTTGCCGCGGCTGGTGGGCCGCGCGCGCGCGCTGGGGCTGGCGCTGACCGGCGACAAGCTGCCCGCCGAAGAGGCCGCGGCGATGGGCATGATCTGGCGCTGCGTTGACGATGCCGATCTGCTGGCCAGCACCTTGGCGCTGGCGCAGCGGCTGGCGGCCGGGCCGTCGCGCGCGCTGGCCGCCACCCGGCGCCTGCTTGACGATGCGGTGGCGATGGATTTTGACGACGCGCTGAGCCAGGAGGCCCGGGTGCAGGGCGAGATGAGCCGCAGTGGTGACTTTGCCGAAGGCGTTGCCGCCTTCCTGCATAAGCGCGCCCCGGTGTTCAAGGACCGTTGATCCGGCACGGCGCCGCCAGCCGAAGTGGCAGGGGCCTCAAGCTTCGCGCCCCATCGCCGATATGGCTGGGGCAGGCCCTCAGTTGTACTGTGCCAGGGTGGCATGGAAGCGGGCCAGACCGAAAGCCATGATGACCTTCGCACCAGGTGCTGGACCCACACGCCGCAGCCCTGTTCACCGGGTGCTCAACCACGTCTCGATACGCGCCAAACTGGTGGTGCTGGCGGCCATCAGCCTGCTGCTGATGATGGCGCTGGCCGGCTGGCTGAGTTGGCGCGGCCAGGCCGATCTGCTAGACGGCCGCCAGCAGGCCTTGCGCCAGCAGGTGGAGACGGCCCACTCGCTACTGCGCTGGGCCCATGGCCTGCAAGCTGCCAATGTGCTGAGCCAGACCCAGGCCCAGGCGTTGGCGCTGCAGGCGCTGAACGGCGCGCGCTACGGTGAAAGCGGCCATTTCTGGGTTGCCGATGGCAGCCCGCGGCTGTTGATGCAGGGCTCCGATGCCAGTCTGGCGGGCCATGACCTGGCCAGCCAGCGCGACGCCGACGGCCAGCCGCTGTATCCCCGCTACCTCAGCTTGGTGCGCCAGCCAGGTGCGGCCACGCTGAGCTACCGCCGTGCCTTGCCTGGCAAGGCTGAGTCTGAGTCTGAGCCGATGCTGGGCCATGCGGTCAGCTTCGAGCCCTGGGGCTGGATGCTGGGCTCTACCACCAGCACCGCTGATCTGGCCAGCGCCTACCGCGCCCAGTTGGGCCAGGCGGCGTTGCTGATCGGCCTGGCGCTGCTGGCCACCTTGCTGGCGCTGCAACTGGTCTATGCCTCGATCACCCGCGGCCTGGCCAAGGCCGCCCAGGTGGCGCGTGCCATCGCCGGTGGCGACGTCAGCAGAGATATCTTGCTGATCGGCAGCGACGAGATTGGCGATCTCATCGGCGAGATGAAGTACATGAGCGACCAGCTCAACGCCACCATGGGCGAGGTGCACGACGCGGCCACCAACTTGGCTTTTGCCAGCCAGGAGATCGCTGCGGCCAACCACGACTTGAGCGGCCGCACCGAGCGCACCGCCAACAACCTGCAGCAAGCGGCGCAGGCGCTGGGCCTGGTGACCTTGTCGGTGCAGGGCAATACCACCGCAGCCAGCCGCGCCGGCAGCAGCGCGGCCAGCGCGGCGTCGGTGGCCACCGAGGGCGGCGAGATCGTCAGCCGGGCCGTGCTGACGATGGCCGATGTCAGCGTGGCATCGCGCCGCATCGCCGACATCACCGGCGTGATTGACAGCATCGCCTTCCAGACCAACATCCTGGCGCTGAACGCCGCGGTTGAGGCCGCGCGCGCCGGCGAGCAGGGCCGCGGCTTTGCGGTGGTGGCGTCCGAGGTGCGCATGCTGGCCCAGCGTTCAGCCACGGCGGCGCGCGAGATCAAGGCCTTGATCCAGGCCTCGGTCGAGCGCACCGACGAGGGCGCCAGCATGGTCACCGCCGCCGGCCAGGCGATGCAGCGCATCGTGGCCTCGGTGCGCGAGGTCAACACGCAAATCCACGGCATCACCCAGGCCAGTGCCGAGCAGGGCAGCGGTATTGGCCAGGTCAACCACAGCGTGGGTGAACTTGACCAGATGACGCAACAGAATGCCGCGCTGGTGGAGCAGTCGGCGGCGGCGGCAGAGTCGCTTAAAGACCAGGCTCAGCGCCTGAGCGAGGCGGTGCGGCGCTTCAAGCTCGACGCTGAAGGCCACCGTCGCGTCATGGCCAGCTGAGGCCGGGGCCTCAGGGCCAGCCAGTTCGTTGCCGGCAGCGCCGGCTCAGCGGCCCTGGGCGGCGCGCCAGGTGGCGAAGTCGTTGCGGCTTTGTTCCTCTGTGGGCGGGTACAGGCCCAGGATCGAGCGGCCGCGCCGCACCTGCTCGATGACAAAGTCCTCGAATACCTTCATTTCCACCGCCTCGGTGGCGATCTCGTCGGCGATCGCCGCTGGAATCACCACCACGCCCTCGCCGTCGCCCACCATCACGTCGCCGGGCCAGACCGCGACGTCGCCGCAGCCGATCGGCACATTGATGTCCAGCGCCTGATGCAGCGTCAGATTGGTCGGCGCGCTGGGCCGCTGGTGGTAGGCCGGCATCGCCAACTGGGCGATCTCGGGCGAATCGCGCAAGCCGCCGTCGGTGACCGCGCCGGCCGCGCCGCGCACCATCAACCGGGTGACCAGGATGGCGCCGGCGGAAGCCGCGCGCGCATCTTTGCGGCTGTCGATCACCAGCACTGCGCCGGGCGGGCAGTGCTCCACCGCCTGGCGCTGCGGAAGCTGGCGGTCCTGGAAGACACTGATCGGATTCAGATCTTCGCGCGCCGGGATGGTGCGCAGCGTGAAGGCCTCGCCGACCATCGTGGGCAGGGCCGGGTTGAGCGGGCGCACGTCCTGGATGAACTGGTTGCGAAGGCCGCGCTTGAACCGCGCGGTGCACAAGGTGGCGGTGCTGACGGTCTTGAGCTGGTCGCGGGTTTTGGGGTTGAGTGGCATGCTGCGGTTTTTACGGGGCTCAAAAGATGTCGGGTTCAGCCACGGCGGCACCGAAGCGGGTTTCCAGGTAATCAAAGTCGCAGCCCTGGTCGGCCTGCAGGATGTGCTGGGCCGCCATCCAGCCGTAGCCGCGCTCGTAGCGTGGCGGCGGCGCCACCCAGGCGGCACGCCGCAGCGCCAGTTCTTCGTCGCTGACTTCGAGGTGCAGGCGGCGCGACGGCACATCCACCGTGATCAGGTCGCCGGTCTTGACCAGCGCCAACGGGCCGCCGATGAAGGCCTCGGGCGCGGCATGCAGGATGCAGGCGCCGTAGCTGGTGCCACTCATGCGCGCATCCGACAGCCGCAGCATGTCGCGCACGCCCTGCTTCACCAGCTTGGTGGGGATCGGCAGCATGCCCCATTCCGGCATGCCGGGGCCGCCGATCGGCCCGGCGTAACGCAGCACCATGATGTGGCCCGGGGTGACGTCGAGATCGGGGTCGTCGACGGCGGCCTTCATCTCGGGGTAGCTGTCGAATACCAGCGCCGGGCCGGTGTGCTGCAGAAATTGCGGCGCGCAGGCGCTGGGCTTGATCACCGCGCCACCCGGCGCGATGTTGCCGCGCAGCACGGCCAGCGCACCCTCGGCGTACAAGGGCTGGTCGAGCGGGCGGATGACGTCGTCGTTGTGCACCTGCGCACCGGCGATGTTCTCGCCCAGCGTGCGGCCGGTCACCGTCATCGTGCCCAGGTCCAGGTGGCTGGCCATGCGATTCATCAGCGCGGGCAGGCCGCCGGCATAGTAAAAATCCTCCATCAGGTAGCGGTCGCCGCTGGGCCGGATGTTGGCGATCACCGGCACGCGGCGGCTGGCGGCGTCAAAGTCATCCAGCCCCACTTCACAGTGCTTGCCGGCGCGGCGTGACATCGCCACCAGGTGGATGATGGCGTTGGTGCTGCAACCCATGGCCATGGCCACCGCGATGGCGTTGTGAAAGCTGGCGCGGCTGAGCACCCGCTCAGGCCGCAGGTCCTCCCAGACCATTTCGACGATGCGCCGGCCGCAGGCTGCGGCCATGCGCGGGTGGGCGGAATCGGGCGCGGGGATGCTGCTGGCGCCGGGCAGGGTGAGGCCCAGCGCCTCGGCGATGCCCATCATGGTGGCGGCCGTGCCCATGGTCATGCAGGTGCCGGCGCTGCGCGCGATGCCGCCCTCGATGCCCAGCCACTGCACCTCATCGATCTTGCCGGCGCGTTTCTCGTCCCAGAACTTCCAGGCATCCGAGCCCGAGCCCAGCACCTGGCCGTTGTAGTTGCCGCGCAGCATCGGCCCGGCTGGCAGGTAGACAAAGGGCAGGCCGGCCGACAGCGCGCCCATCACCAGGCCGGGTGTGGTCTTGTCGCAGCCACCCATCAGCACCGCACCGTCCACCGGATGGCTGCGGATCAGCTCTTCGGCCTCGATCGTCAGCAGGTTGCGGTAGAGCATGGTGGTCGGCTTGACAAAGCTCTCCGACAGCGAGATTGCTGGCAGCTCCAGCGGGAAGCCGCCAGCCTGCAGGATGCCGCGTTTGACATCCTCGACGCGCTGCTTGAAGTGCGTGTGGCAGGTGTTGATGTCGCTCCAGGTGTTGAGGATGGCGATCACCGGTTTGCCGGCCCAGTCCTCGGGGCCGTAGCCCATCTGCATGGCGCGTGAGCGGTGGCCGAAGCTGCGCAGATCGTCGGGCGCAAACCAGCGGGCGCTGCGTAGGCTGGCGGGGGTCTTGCGGGGCGAAGCAGGTGATGTCATGGCAGGCGGTCAGGGTGGCAGGCTTGGGGCCATTGGACGACATCCCCGGCCGGCAGGGCAAGCCGCAGGTTGGACCGGCGGCGCGCGGCACGCGTCATCAAGCGCGTGATCAACGCCGAGATCAGTCCCGCACGGCGGGCGGCAGTGGCCGGTTGAAGGGCTTGCCGATCTTGAAGATACCGCTCATGCGCAGGCAGGGCGTGCCGTCAGCGCTGATCATGCCCTGCGCAAAGACCAGGCTGCGCGTGACGCGCAGCACCTCGGCCTCGCCCTGCACCCAGGCGCCCAGCGGCGCCGGTGCCATGTAATCGAGTTGCAGGCTGACGGTGGGCAAAAACTGGTGGCGCATCTCGGCCGGGCCTTTGCGGTGGATCGACATCGGCAACACCATGTCGGCAAAGGTCGCCAGCATGCCGCCGTGGCAGTTGTGCATCGGGTTGGTGTGGCGCTTCTCGACACGAAAGCCCATCAGCACCAGCGGCGGGCCATCGGCCGGCCGTTCATGGCGCATGTACAGCGGGCCATTGATGCCGATGAAATCGGTGCCGAAGTCCATCACCCGGAAGCCGGCGGGCACCTCGATGGGGGTGGTGCTGGTGGTGGTGGTCTCGCTCATGCTGCCGCCCCCGGTTGGCGATGGGCTGCCACCTCGGCATCGACCTCGGCCTGAAAGTCAGCCGGCGCTTGCGCCATGCTGGCCAGCCATTTGGGATAGTGCTGTTCGAAGTCGGCCACGATCGCTGCCAGCGGCAGATCGTCGAAGGGGCCACGCTGGTGGACGTATTCCATGTGTCGGTTGCCGTGTCGGTCGAAGGGGTGGTAGATCGAGTCGTCGAGGCCGTTGAAATCCAGCGGCAACAGGCCAAACTTGTCGCACAGGCTCAGGTTGAAGGCCGGCGTGGCCTTGCGCCAGCCGCCGGCGAGCCAGATCTCGGTGTAGCCATGCCAGTAGAAGACCTCGGTCTCCATGCTGCTGCGCATGCGCTCGGTGCTGAGGTGGTTGCGC
>JBBQJN010000187.1:0-7400 GCA_038325945.1 Burkholderiales bacterium
TCTTGGACACCCACTGACGCGATCCTTCGGTTCGGCAGCGACCTGATGAGGATCGACCGCAGCCTAAACGAGCTTCATCCGTGGCGACCTTCTCCGACCTTCACCGGGTTTTCCCGGTCGACCGGCCGCCAAACCTCGGCCGGCGCCCGACCTGACCTGGCCAGCAACTGGCACGCAAAGTCGCCCGGGTACTGCTGGCACATCGGGCCGACAGATGCCAAGTCGGCAATGCCGCCCACGCTGACCAGGGCGGTGAAGCCGCCGGCGGAGTAGCCGAACACGCCAATGCGCGTTGCATCGATGACGGCGCGGTTCTCCCACGTCGACAACACATGGTCGAGCACACGGCTGATATGCCGCGGACGGTCCATGATGAAGGCGCTGCGGCTCTGGTCGGCATGGTTGTCGCCCGTGTGCGTGACAGCAACGACGACGTATCCCGCGTCGGCCAACGCCACGGCGGTCGCTGCATGGCCCAGGTAGGAACTGCCGGTGCCGTGCGAGACCACCACCAGTGGCAATGCTTGCCCTTGCACGGCGCCGTTCGGTGCCACGGTCATGGTGGTCGTGCCGATGGTCAATGGTGCTGGCGTGTCCAAGCTCGGGTACCAAATACCGATCTGCAGCGGCTTGCCATCGGGGTCTGCAGCCAGGCCGCGTTGGAATCCGGCCGCTTGCACGCAGGCGCTGATCGCCAAGATGCTGAAAGCCGCGAGGGCAAGCATCAAAATCTTCTTCGGTGGTTTCATCTTCGTGAGCTTTCGCAGGGGGTAATGCACCCAGTGTTCCGGAGTCCACGCCTGCGGTCGCGCTCCGCGCGACGGAGCGCTGCCTGCAGTCGCAGACACCGCGCCCAGTGGCGCCAAGTCAATCGGCTCGGTGACCGATCGGTTGGTCGGCATCCACCCAGACATCTGCTGATCAAGCCACCGCTTCGAGCAGTTCAGCGTTCAATTGAGTGAACCTGAGGCGGTATGCAAGCCGGAGACGGCAGCTGTCTTGGGCCCGAGACACTTAGGGGGGCGGTGGCAGCACGCCAAGTCCTCAAGCGTCGTGAACGGCCACTTTGGCGTCGACCAAATCGCGGTAGTAGCTTCGGCTCCGGGACGTTCAGCAACCGTCGGCGGCACATCCCGATTGACCGTTCGTGGTCACGGTCCAGTCTGTCGAGCCCAGCTGGGGCGGCGCGATCGGCAGCCGGCGGTCGCCGATAACGTTTCTTGTGCGCGCGGCACTGGCACCCCTGGCTTGTGCGCCACAGCCTGGGCTTGGCGCGACGCGTCACGGCGCTGGCGCCCCGCGCCAGCCCACACCGACCAGCCCGGCGCTTTGCCAGCCGCAGATCGAAGCTCAGCCGCCCGCGACTACCCTCAACCGCCCGACAAGCTGGCCGCGTCCTCGCCCACACTACCTACCAAGTGGGCCGTGCCGTCAACCAGCCGCACCGCAAATGGCGGCGCCGCATCAACCACCGACAACGACGTATTGGCCAGCCGATCCGGCGCGGCCAGCCCGGCCGGCCATTGCAGCCCGCCGGCATGCAGCCAATGCTTGATCACCAAGCCATGGCTGACCACCGCCAGCGGAGCGCCCAGCGCGCCGCGCTGCGCCAGCACCCAGGCCCAGGCAGCGGCGCAGCGGGCCTCGAACTGGGCGCGGCTCTCGCCGCCGGGCGGCGCGTCGTCGTTGGCCAGTGGGTCGAAGCCCAGGCTGTCATAGGCCTGGCCGCGCAGATCGCCAAAGTTGCGCTCGTGCAGCAGCGGCGTGGTCAACACCGGCAGGCCGCAGGCCGCAGCGATAGCTTGTGCGGTGAGCAGCGCGCGCGGCAGGTCACTGCTGACGATCGCCGCTGGCCGCAGCGTGCCATGCGCCTGCAGCCAGCGCGCCAGCGCCTCGGCCTGCGCCTGGCCGGTGGCCGACAGCGGCGTGGCTGCCGGCTGCAGCACCCGCGCCACGTTCAGCGGCGTCTCGCCGTGGCGGATCAGCAGCAACGTCATCTCGGCGTGCTGTTCAGCGCACGAGGTTGACGCCGCCGTCCACCGTCAGCGTGGTGCCCACCACGTAATCGCCGGCGCGCGAGGCCAGGTAGATCGCCGCGGCCGCCATGTCATCGTCGACGCCGATGCGCCGCGCCGGGATGCGCGCAGCCACCACCTCGGCCTCGTCGCGGGCGGCGCGGTTCATCTCGCTGGCAAAGGCGCCGGGGCAGATGGCGTTGAGCACGATGTTGTCTTCCACCAGCCGCAGCGCCATGCGCTTGCTGAGGTGGATCAGCCCGGCCTTGCTGGCGGCGTAGCTGTAGGTTTCCATCGGGTTCACGGTCTGTCCGTCGATCGAGGCGATGTTGATCACCTTGGCCGGTTGGCTGGCTGCAGCGGCCTTGAGCAGGCCATGCAACGCCTGTGTCAAGAAAAACGGCGTCTTCAGATTCAGGTCAACCACCTTGTCCCAGCCCTTCTCGGGAAACTCATCGAAGGGCGCGCCCCAGGCCGCACCGGCGTTGTTGACCAGGATGTCGAGCTTGGCCTCCTTGGCGCTGAAAGCCGCTACCAGCGCGGCCACACCGGCTGGCGTGGACACATCGGCCGGCAGCGAGACGCACGGCCCCAGCTTCGATAACTCAGCGGCAGTGGCATCGCAGACCTCGGCATGGCGCGCCGAGATGTAGACCCTGGCGCCCTGCTTCAAGAAGCCCTCAGCGATCATGCGGCCGATGCCGCGTGAGCCGCCTGTGATCAGTGCGACGCGGCCGTCCAGCGAGAAGAGTTTGCTCATGGTGAATTCCTTGTGTTGGGGTCTAGGTTGGCGATGTCAGCCGAAGCTGGCGGCGGCGGCCAGGCTGCCCAGCCGCGCGGTGATGGCATGGAACTCGGCCACCGTCTCGTCGATGATCTGCTGCGCCGATTTGATGGTGTGGATCAGCCCTGCAGATTGACCAGCCAACGCCGGCGCGGCGTTCATCTCGCCGTCGAAGTAGACGCTGCGAATGCCCTTGAAGCTGTCGACCGGCATCAGCCCGGCGTCGTGAATCACGCGCGTGAAATCGGTCTTCAGTGCGCGAATGCAGGGCGTGGCCTTGGTGTTGAGCACCCAGGTGCCGGTGGCCTCGGCGGCGACGATGGCGTCTTTGTAGCCGGCGTGCACCGGGCTCTCGGCGCTGGCCACAAAGCGGGTTCCCATCTGTATGCCCTCGGCCCCCAGCGCAAACGCCGCCGCCATGCCACGGCCGTCAACGATGCCGCCGGCGGCGATCAGCGGCACGGCCACGCGCTCGCGGATGGCCTGCAGCAGCACCAGGCTGCTCACCTCCTCAGGGTTCTTGAAGCCGCCGCCCTCGCTGCCCTCCACTACCAGGCCGTCGATGCCGCAGTCTTCGCACTTCAGCGCCAGCTCCAGCGTGGGCACGGCGTGGTAGACCTTGATGCCGGCATCGTGCAGCGGCGTGATGAACTTGGCCGGGCTGCCGGCCGAGGTGGTGACAAAGCGGATGCCCGACTCGCAGACGAAGCGCAGCATGGCGTCGTCTTTCAAGAAACGGATCGGCAGGTTGACGCCAAACGGCAAGTCCAGCTCAAGCATCTGGTGGATCTCGCGCTGGCAGGCCTCGGTCTCGCCTGAGCTGGTCTCGATGACGCCCAGGCCACCGGCGCGCGAGACGGCACTGGCCAACGGCGTGCGGGCAATCCAGCCCATCGGCGCCTGCACGATGGGGTAGCGGGCGCCGGTATCGGCAAGCACTCGGTTCATGGGGGGTGGGATCACGGCTGACATGGGTCGGCCAGTGTCAACGCCAGCCCTGGCCGAGGCAGTCGCCTAAGTGCCAGCAGACCGATCGTCGACTTGCCCGCGCAGCACCGACGCCAGCTGTCGGGCGGTGGCAGGGTCGTCCTGCCGCCAGTGGTCGAGCCATTGGCAGCCGCTGAGCAGATAGGCCAGTGCGCCCTCAGCTTGCACGTCGGCCAGCCGCACCGGCAGCAGCTTGCGCCGCAGCGATACCGCTCGTTCGATCTCGCGCAGCACATGGGGCGAGCCCAGCGCGGCGGGCGATACCAGCATCACCACCGCGCGGCTGCGCTCGAGCCCGTCGATGATGGACTCGGCATAGTGCGCACCCGGCGCGATCTCGCGCGGCGCGATCCAGCCGCGCAGGCCCAGTGCTTCAAGCTGCTCACAGAGCGACACCGCGGCCGCCGCGTCGGCCGAAGCGTGGCTGATGAAGGCGTCCCAGTGCATCGGCAGGCCGGCACGGCCTGGGGCACTGGCACCCGAACGGCCCCTGGCCAGCAGCTCCAGCAACTGGTCTTCGCGCCAGCAACGGCTGGCCTGGCCGACATCGTCTTCGCCATCACCCAGAAAGCAGTCCGAATCGAGCCCCGTCTGGACCAGCTCCGAGAAGTCACCCGTCTCCAGCAGGTCAGCGGCGGCTGTCGGCAGGCCCCGTGCACGGGCCTGTTCAAGCAGGCCATCGGCCAGCAACGGGCCGACCCCAGGCAACTCGGTGGCCACCAATTCGTCGAGCAGCCAAGGATGTTGGATGCGTTGTTCCAGCAAGGCCAGCTGCCCGCTCGCCACCCGCTGCGGCAAGCGCCCCTCGGCCGCCCGGGCCGACAGGCCAACACCGAGCTTGCGCAAGCGGCGCGCAAGCTCGGCATCGGCCGGCCTGTGCACCGCATTGATCTGGTAGACGATCGTGCCGTCGGCCGATGCGGCACGCAGCTCGGACCAGCGCGTGGCCAGCGTGGCCGCCAGCGCGATGGGTGTCGCCCCGGACTTCAGCCCGCGCGGATTCAGCCAGTATTGCTTTGCCGGAACAGCGCACTGCAGATGGTCGAAGGCTTCGCGCTGGCCACACCATTCAAGATCGGTGCAAGGCAGCAGTGTGGCCATGCCACTGTCGACGGCCGCGGCAGATTCGGCCGGCAGCAGGATCGTGCTGGCCAGCCGTCCGGCTAAAAACGTGAACCGGACCGACAGCCGCGACAAGGCTCTGCGCTGCACCGCCTCACGCACCGCCACCGGCACGGCGTCGGCGCAATTCGCGCGCACGCTTGCCGCGGCCACATGCCAAGAGCGCTCGCCGAGATCGAAGCAGGCCTGGTACACCGGCCCTGCTGCGGGCGGCAGCGGCTCAGCCACTGCGCTTCAGGGCGCCGAGGCCGAAGCGCCGCGCTTTCTGGGGCTCGCCGTCGCTGCGCTCGGCGCGCAGCGCGGTGCTACGGGACTCGCGCTGAACCGTGAAGTCGATGTCTTGGTCGATCTGGTGCTCGGCCACCTTCTGCCGGATGACGGCGGTGACACCGGCATGGATCCATTCGGTCAGGAAGCTCGCGTCGTTGAGGTCGTACTCGTTGGGCCGCTGCCAGCCCGATACCACCCGGTTGGCCAGCACATGCTTGCCGGTGGGCCGGTCGATGCCCCGTGCGGCCTCTTGCTCGACCCAGATGCCCGCGTTGACATGCGAATCCCAGGCCACGTAGAGCTCGTCACCGTAGGCTTCGAGGTGCACAAAGGCCATCGCACGCCGAAATCGGGCGACGATCTGCTCGCGCTCGACTTTGCCGTCGATCGAGGCGTAACTCACCGTCTCGGGCGCCACCACAACCCCCGCAGGCACCGAAGCGCCCAGCCGCTTGAGTACCTCGGCGCGCACTTCGCCGTGACGGGGCCCGAGGTGATTGACGGTGGTCTGCCAGGAGTCGAGACGAATCAAGGCCAAGGGGTCGGACTTTGGCCGTCCGATGTTGAGCACATGGACCCTGCGCCTGCGCGAGAGAAACTCGCCCAGCCCCAGGCACAGCACCACCACCAGCGCGGGCAGCGCCTCGACGCCGGACCCGTCGGACGAGTTGAACAGGGCGGCACCCTCGCCCCCCACCCCGGCCACCAAGACCAGCAAGGCGATCAGGCCGACCGACCACAGCGCGGTCTTGATCCAGTCGCGGCGGATGCGGGCAATCTTGTTCTTGGGTCGCCACAGTTGCAGCAGCGACTGCCGGATGCGGCGCGAGCGCAGCCGCGGCAGTGGCCCGCGCTGACCGACGACGAAATCCAGCGCGGACTCGATGTCGGCGTCGCCCAGTTCGATGTAGCCATCGACGACACGTCGCAGCGAGCCCCGGCCCAGGTGCACCTTCAGCAGGTTCTCAAAACGGTGAAAGTCGTGACGCTCGACCTCGATCACCAGCGCGCCGCGCAGGCTTAGCGGCGCCTCGGGAATCTGCTGAACAAACTCGAGCCGCAGCCACACGCGATCGGAGCCCTTGATGGATTCAAAGCTGGTGAAGGCGATACCGCGCTCATCACAACGCTTGCGCAGGCGCAGCAAAAGCGCATCCCGCATCGCTTCCGCCTTGGACTGGCTGTCGATGTCGCCACGGGGCAAGGGCACCACCGACAACGCATCGAGCTCGCCGGCTCCGCCGACGGCGGCCCGCATGCGCGGCAGTAGAGCTAACCAGAGGTAGCCCGCGATGATCAGCACGATCGCCCAATGCCAGATCGAGAAACTTGCCATGCTGCTGCTCCTTGTTCTAAGCAGTGTGCGACCCGTACCACGGGGGGGTCAAGCCGTCACTTTGGCGCTGCTGTGCCAATCTAGGGGTTGCACAACGATGCCGCTGGTCGGCTCCTCAAGCCGCGGGGCCGCTGGGTAACTTAAGCCGCCAGTCCGACAGGTACTCGCCGGCTGCGCCACGGCCATGGCGCTTAACCGCGAGCGGCGTGCCGATCGAAACAAAGCACACCGCCTGCTCGTCGGCGGCCAACGCAAAGGCGGCGGCAAAACGGGGCGAGCGCACCGCGCGGCCGCTGGTCAGCATCGCGCCATAACCCAAGCCGTGCGCAGCCAGCAGCAGGTTCATCAGCGCCGCACCCAGCGTCACAGCGCGCTCGATCAGCGGCACCTCGGGGTCGTCGGGTGCGGCTTTCAACACTGCCAGCAACAGCGTGGGCGCGCGCTGCGCCTTGTCGCGGCTCTTGGCCACGTCGTCGGCGCTCAGCGCCGGCTCATGGCCGTCGGCGCGATCACGCAAACAGGCCTCAAACAGGTCGGCCAGCGGTGCGCGCTGGGCGTCAGTGATGCGGATCAGCCGCCAAGGCCGCAGACCGCGATGATCAGGCGCGCAGGCCGCCGCCTCAACCATCTGCTGCAACTGTGCCGTGTCGGGCCCGGGTGACAGCAGCCGCTTGGGCGATACCGACTGGCGGCTGCCGATCAGCGCCAGCACCAGACCAGCGAGATCGGCGTCGGAGGATAGGAAATTCGCTTCTTCAGAAGAATCTGTGGGCGAGTTTTGGCTCCGGGAGCCTGCCGAGCACGTGATACAGAGAGAGTTCGGCGATCCTGAACGTCCGATAGCCGTACGCTTTTCTCAGTGTGACTTTGGCTTTGTTGTTCAGAC
>JBBQJN010000188.1:0-7377 GCA_038325945.1 Burkholderiales bacterium
CGATCACCACAATCGTGTTGCCCGCATCCCGCAGCTGGTGCAACACCCGCAGCAGCAGCTCGATGTCGGCAAAGTGCAGGCCGGTGGTGGGCTCGTCCAGGATGTAGAGCGTGCGCCCGGTATCACGCTTGCTCAGCTCCAATGCCAGCTTGACGCGCTGCGCCTCACCGCCTGAGAGCGTGGTTGCGCTCTGGCCCAGCGTGATGTAGCCCAGGCCCACATCCAGCAGCGTTTGCAGCTTGCGCGCCAGCGCCGGCACGGCGCTGAAGAATTCACGCGCGGCTTCCACCGTCATCGCCAGCACCTCGCTGATGTTGCGGCCCTTGTAGGCCACCTCCAGCGTCTCGCGGTTGTAGCGCTTGCCGACGCAGGTATCGCAGGGCACGTAGACATCGGGCAGAAAGTGCATCTCCACTTTGAGCACGCCGTCGCCCTGGCAGGCCTCGCAGCGGCCGCCGCCCGAGCTGGCGCTGACGTTGAAGCTGAAGCGGCCGGCGCCGTAGCCCCGCTCGCGCGCCATCGGCACCTCGGCAAACAGCTCGCGTATCGGCGTGAACAAGCCGGTGTAGGTGGCCGGGTTGCTGCGCGGCGTGCGGCCGATCGGGCTCTGGTCGACGTTGATCACCTTGTCGAAGCTCTCCAGGCCTTCGATCTCGTCGTGCGGCGCCGGCTCGGCATGGGCGTGGTAGAGCTTGCGCGCCACCGCGGTGTAAAGCGTGTCGTTGATCAGCGTGCTCTTGCCCGAGCCCGAAACGCCAGTGACGCAGGTCAGCAGCCCCACCGGCACCTCGGCGGTGACGTTCTTCAGGTTGTTGCCGCGTGCGTTGACGATGCGCAAACAAGCCGCCGGCGGCGCCCGATAGCCCGGCCAGGCGGCCGGCGCGGCGGCCTTGGTCTCCTTGGGCGCCTTTGTCTTCTTGCCGGCGCTGGCCACGGCGGCGGGCGCTGCTTCCGCCACCGCAACGGCCGGCACCCAGCGGTGGCGCTTGGCCGGCACCTCGATGCGCAGCGTGTGCGCCAGGTAGCGGCCGGTCAGGCTGTCGGGATGCGCCGCCACTTCGTCGGGCGTGCCTTGGGCGATGACGCGGCCACCATGCACGCCGGCGCCGGGGCCCATGTCGATGACATGGTCGGCGGCACGGATCATGTCCTCGTCATGCTCGACCACCAGCACGCTGTTGCCCAGATCGCGCAGATGGCGCAAGGTGCCAATCAAGCGCTCGTTGTCGCGCTGGTGCAGGCCGATGCTGGGCTCGTCCAGCACATACATCACGCCGGTCAGGCCGCTGCCGATCTGGCTGGCCAGCCGGATGCGCTGCGACTCGCCGCCGCTCAGCGAATCGGCGCTGCGGTCCAGGCTGAGGTAGTTGAGCCCGACGTCGTTGAGAAACTTCAGCCGTGAGCGGATCTCGCGCACCACCTTGTCGGCGATCTCGGCCTTGGCGCCCACCAGCGTCAGGCCCTCAAAATAGTGCAGCGCTTCGGCCAGCGTGGCATGCTCAACCTGGTAAATCGCCTGGCGCGGCAAGCTCTCGTCGGCGCCGACCAGGAAGACATGGCGCGCCTCGCGCCGCAGCCTGGCGCCGCCGCAATCGGCGCAAGGCTTGGCCGCCTGGTAGCGCGCCAGGTCTTCGCGCACGGTGGCCGAATCGGTCTCGCGGTAGCGCCGCTCGAAGTTCGGGATGATGCCCTCGAAGGGGTGCGAGCGCTTGACGCTGCGGCCCTTGCCGCCCTTGCCCGCTTTGGCCGACTCGGCCTCGTAGACAAACTCGATCTCGTCCTCACCCGAGCCATGCAGCAGCACCTGCTGCGCCTCGGCCGGCAGGCCCTCGAACGGCGTTTCGGTATCAAAGCCGTAGTGTCGGGCCACGCTTTCGAGCATCGAATGGGTATAGGCATTGCGCCGGTCCCAGCCCTTGACGGCGCCGCCGGCCAGGCTCAGCGACGGGAAGGCGACCACCCGCTCGGGGTCAAACACCGTCTGCTGGCCCAGGCCGTCGCAGCTTGGGCAGGCGCCCATCGGCGCGTTGAAACTGAACAGCCGGGGCTCGAGCTCGGGCAGCGCGTAGCTGCACACCGGGCAGGCAAACTTGCTGGAAAACAGGTGCTCCTTGCCATGGCCGCCTGGGCGTTGCGCATCGGCAGCGGCGTCCATTTCCAGCGCGATGGCACGGCCGTCGGCGGCGCGCAGCGCGGCCTCAAAACTCTCGGCCAGGCGTTGCTTGATGTCGGGCCGCACCTTGATGCGGTCAATCACCACATCGATGTCGTGCTTCTCGTTTTTCTTCAGCGTCGGCAGCTCGGCCGCCTCGACGATCTGGCCGTCGACGCGAAAGCGCACATAACCGCGCGCCTGCATGTCGGCAAACAGCTCGACAAACTCACCCTTGCGATCACGCACCACCGGGCTCAGCACCATCAGCCGGGTGTCCTCGGGCAGCGCCAGCACGGCGTCGACCATCTGGCCCACGCTCTGCGCCTGCAGCGGCAGTTCATGGTCGGGGCAGAAAGGTGTGCCGGCGCGGGCATAGAGCAGGCGCAGGTAGTCGTGGATCTCGGTCACCGTGCCCACGGTCGAGCGCGGGTTGTGGCTGGTGGCCTTTTGCTCAATGCTGATGGCCGGGCTCAGGCCCTCGATGACATCGACGTCGGGCTTGTCCATCAGTTGCAGAAACTGCCGTGCGTAGGCCGACAGGCTTTCAACGTAGCGGCGCTGGCCCTCGGCATACAGCGTGTCGAAAGCCAGGCTGGACTTGCCCGAGCCCGACAGCCCGGTGATCACCACCAGCGCGTGCTTGGGGATGTCGAGGTCGATGTTCTTCAGGTTGTGGGTGCGCGCGCCGCGGATCTGCAGGTGGGAGGCACCGGCGCGAGAAGCGGGCTGCAGCGGCAGTCGGTCAGGGTCGGCAACGGGGCGGGGCATGGCGGCGGGCAAGGTCGAGGGCAACCGGCCATGATAGCGGCCGGGCCCGGCGCGGCCGGTGGCGACGGCTGGCCCGGTCTGCTGGCGAGGCCACGGCGGCGCCCGCGCTCTCCCGGGGCGCTTGGCGAACTCGCCGCCCCGGCGCTGCGCTCGTGCCGGCCCATCCGCCCATCCGCTGCACGGGGGATGCGCGGTGCTGGGCTCGGCAATCGGGGGGATGCCAGCGTGCGGCCTGGCCTTGCAGACTGCCAGCGCAGCTGGCCCGCTGCCTACGCACAGCGTCATGCCGGGCGGGCTGCCGCTGGTCCGCGTCCGACCATCCCATCGAACCCCAAAAGGAGATCTCCATGGCAAGCAAGAAACCCAGCCGTCCCGCCGCACCCGCACCCGCGCCCAGGCCGGCCGCCGCCGCCACTGCCGCCGCCAGCGGCATCGACGCCTTGTTGCTGGCCGCGCTGGCCCGCAACGACGACAGCCTGCAGACCGGGCGCTACCTGGTCACCTTCAAGGACGGCGCGCTCGATGAGGGCCTGCAAGCGATGAAGGCCCAGCATCTGCGCATGGCCGACGCCCGCGACTTCAGCGACCAGGCAATGGCGGTGGAGGACGTAGGCGATGCCGACGCGGTGGTCTTTCCCGAGATCGGCGTGGCCCTGGTCGGCGGCGATGCGGCGATGTCGCGCGGCATCAGCGCCAGCGCCGAACTGGCCAGCGACAGCGCGATCGAGGTCATCGAGCCTGAATACTTTGTTTTTGCCGACGGCGCGGTGGACGACTACCTGCGCGGCTTTCTGCGCGCCACCGAAACCATCGCCCGCGACCTGGGCCAAACTGGTGGCGACGCCGACCAGGACGAGATCGACGCCAAGGTGCTCGGCCATACCTGGGGCCTGGCGCGCTGCAAAGTGCCGGCCAGCAGCCGCAGCGGTGCCGGCATCCGGCTGGCGGTGCTCGACACCGGCATGGACCTGGGCCACCCCGACTATGCCGGCCGCATCATCGTCAGTCAGAGTTTTGTCGGCCAGCCGGTGCAGGATCTGCACAGCCACGGCACGCACTGCATCGGCACCGCCTGCGGCCCCAAGGCGCCGGCCGGCGCAACGCCGCGCTACGGCATTGCCTTCGGCTCGCGCATCTACGTCGGCAAGGTGCTCAGCAACAGCGGCAGCGGCAGCACCGCCAGCGTGCTGGCGGGCATGAACTGGGCAATCGCCAACCAGTGCCACGTGATCTCGATGTCGCTGGGCTCACAGGCGCCGGTGCAGGCCGCCTACTCGGCGGCTGGCGCGGCCGCGCTGGCCAAGGGCTGCCTGATCGTGGCCGCCGCCGGCAACGACTATGGCGCGCCCACCGGCGCGCCGGCCAACTCGCCGACGATCTTCGCGGTGGCCTCGCTAGACCCCAACCTGGCGCCTTCGAACTTCTCCAACCAGGGCAAGATCGAGATCGCGGCGCCAGGGCGCGACGTTTTCTCCAGCGTGCCACGGCCTACCCGTCATGGCACCAAGAGTGGCACCAGCATGGCGACGCCGCATGTTGCCGGCTGCGCGGCGCTATGGGCCCAGACCAGCACCGGCCTGCGCGGCAGCGCGCTGTGGAACAAGCTGCTGGCCAGCGCCAGGCCGCTGCCTTACCCGGCCAGCAGGGTCGGCCGCGGCCTGGTGCAAGCACCCTGAGCCCGGCACACGCAGAGCGGCCACGGCGGGCCACAATCACCCAACGGCCGGCTTGGCCTAGCAGAAAGCTGACGATGGCAAAAGACGCAAACTGGGTGATCACCTGCAACGGCCAGCGGCCGCTGCCGGCGCTGGCCAAGGCGCTGACCGGGGCGGGGGCGCAGGTGCAGACCCGGCTCGACGCGCTGGGCATCTTGATCGTCAGTGGCAGCGCGGCACAGGCCGAGAACTGGCGCCGCCTGCCGGGTGTGGCGGCGGTGGAAGCCGATGCCGGCGTCGACATCGGCCCGCCGGGCGGCGAGCCGAGCTGATGCCAGCGGCCTGACCGGCCGCAACTGCCGCACCTGCCACACCTGCCACACCTGCCAGACTCGCCCGACCGGTCTGCGGCCGCCGGCTCAGCTTGACTGCAGCACGCGCAGGATCTCTGTCCCGTAGGCTTCAAGCTTCTTGGCGCCGACGCCGCTGATGCCGGACAAGGCGTCGATCGAGTCGGGTGCTTCGCGCGCCATCTCGGCCAGCGTGGCGTCATGGAACACCACGTATGGCGGCAGCTTGTGTTCACGCGCCACCTCGGACCGCCAGGCCTTCAGCATCGTGAAGCGCAGCAACCCGGCCTCGTCCAGCGGCAGCGGCGGCGGCTTGGGCTCGCTGCTTCGGCTGCTGCTGCGGACCGTCTTTTTGCGGCCACGGGCAGGCGGCTCGGCGGGCACGCGCAGCATCACCTGCACCTCGCCGCGCAGCACGGCGCGCGCGCTGTCGGCCAACTCCAGCGTATTGAACTCACCGACGCTGGCGACATGGCCCAGCGCAATCAGCTGGCGCAGCACGCCGCGCCACTGCTGCTCAGAGATGTCGGCACCGATGCCGAAGGTTGACAACTGCTCGTGGCCGCGCTGCGTGACCTTGTCGGTCATCTTGCCACGCAACACATCGATCAAATGGCCGGCGCCAAAACCGTAGCCACTCTGCTGGTGAAAGCGGTAGATGCAGCTCAGCGCCTTGCGCGCGGCGTCGGTGGCGTCCCACAACGGCGGCGGCTGCAGGCAGTTGTCGCAATTGCCACAAGATGTACTCCGTTCGCCGAAGTAGCCCAGCAGCCGCACCCGCCGGCAGTCATGCGCCTCGGCCAGCGCCAGCAGGGCGTCGAGCTTGCCACGCTGCAAGCGCTTGAAGTCGTCGCCGGCCTCGCCTTCGTCGATCATGCGGCGCTGGTTGACCACATCGGCCAGGCCGTAGGCCATCCAGGCGTTGGCGGGCAGGCCGTCACGGCCGGCGCGGCCGGTTTCCTGGTAGTAGCCTTCGATGTTCTTGGGCAGGTCCAGGTGCGCCACAAAGCGCACATCGGGCTTGTCGATGCCCATGCCGAAGGCGATGGTGGCCACCATCACCACGCCTTCCTCACGCAGAAAGCGATCCTGGTGGCGGCGGCGCTTGGCGGCGTCCAGCCCGGCGTGGTAGGGCAGGGCATCGATGCCCTCGCCAGCCAGCCAGGCGGCGGTTTCGTCCACCTTCTTGCGGCTCTGGCAGTAGACGATGCCGGCATCAACGCCGCTGGCATCCTCATGCTCATCGCGCAAAAAGCGCAGCAACTGCTTGCGCGGCTCGTTCTTTTCGACGATGACGTAGCGGATGTTGGGCCGGTCAAAACTGGCGACAAACAGCTCGGCCGACGCCAGCGCCAGGCGCTCGATGATGTCGGCGCGGGTATGGGCGTCGGCGGTGGCGGTGAGCGCGATGCGCGGCACATCGGCAAAGCGCTCGTGCAGCTGCGACAAACCCAGGTACTCTTCGCGAAAATCGTGGCCCCATTGGCTGACGCAGTGCGCCTCGTCGATGGCAATCATGCTGAACAAGCCGCGCTCGTGCAGTGAATCCAGCATGGCCAGGAAACGCGGCGTCAGGATGCGCTCGGGCGCGGCGTACAGCATCACCAGCCGGCCGGCCATCAGCTCACGCTCAACGCGCCGCGCCTCGTCGCCCTCAAGCGAGCTGTTGAGAAAGGCCGCCGGCACGCCGGCCTCGTCGAGCGCGCCAACCTGGTCGTGCATCAACGCGATCAGCGGGCTGACCACCAGCGTGACGCCCTGGCCGGCGCGGTGGCGCGATATTGCCGGCACCTGGTAGCACAGGCTCTTGCCGCCGCCCGTGGGCATCAGCACCAGCGCGTCGCCACCGGCGCAGATACGCTGGATGATCGGGCCTTGCTGGCCGCGGAAAGCGCCGTAACCGAACACCTGCTGCAGGATGGCCAGCGGGTCGGTCGAAGCGGCGGAAGCGGACAAGTTGCTGGACATGAACCCGGAATGGTAACGAGACGGCCCGCAAACCAGCATAGATGGCTTGGCAAAGGAGGTGAGCTATGAGCGAGACGACCCTTCCCGACGAGGCCACTGATACCGTGCCGCCAGCCGAGCTGCCGGCTGCCGAGGTACTGCGCCAGCGGCTGATCCGCAACCTGCACGACGCGCCGCGACGGCCGTTCAGCTGGGGTGGATTACTGGGAGGGCGAGCCTTGAGATCCGCGCCCGACTTCAGCGCTTGCATAGAGCAAGTTCTGGCTCTCTGCTGACTTTCGCTCTCTTTCCAAAAGCCGTCGCCCATGGGGTTGGGCGCGTGGCTGACGAGGCCGCCAGGTGACCGGATCCCTCCGTGTCCCCCGCCGACCAGTGGCAGGTCTGCCACCAGTCGCCTCCTCCTCTTACCTGCGGGATCCGGTCACCCGACGCCCTCGCCAGCCGGCAGCTGCTTTGCGGTCGCAGCGCCCGAAAGGCCAAG
>JBBQJN010000189.1:0-7319 GCA_038325945.1 Burkholderiales bacterium
TAGCGGTTGTAGACCCGCACGATGGCCTCCAGGTAGCACAGGATCTGGTTCCAGGGCAGGAACTCGCGGATCACGCTGCCGATGATCGGCGTGCGGCCCATGCCACCGCCCACCAGCACCTGGAAGCCGATCTCGCCGTCGGCGTTGTGGCGCAGTTGCAGGCCGACGTCGTGCCAGCCGATCGCCGCACGGTCCTCGGCCGCACCTGAGACCGCGATCTTGAACTTGCGCGGCAGGAAGGCGAACTCGGGGTGCAGCGTGCTCCACTGGCGCATCAGCTCGCAGTAGGGCCGCGGGTCAACGCGCTCGTCGGCGGCGACGCCGGCCAGCGCGTCGCTGGTGATGTTGCGGATGCAGTTGCCACTGGTCTGGATGCCGTGCATGTCCACCGCGGCCAGCCGGTCCATCACATCGGCGGCGCGTGTCAGCGGGATCCAGTTGTACTGCAGGTTCTGGCGCGTGGTGAAGTGGCCCCAGCCCTGGTCAAAGTCGCGCGCGATTCCGGCCAGTTGGTGCAGTTGCGCGGCACTGAGCGCGCCATAGGGCACGGCCACGCGCAGCATCGGCGCATGGCGCTGCACATACCAGCCGTTCTGCAGCCGCAGCGCCTTGAAGTCGTCCTCGGGCAGGCCGCCGGCGAAGTGGCGATCCAGCTGGTCGCGAAACTGCGCCGCGCGCTGTTGCACGAAAAGGCGGTCGAAGTCGGTGTAGCGGTACATGCTCGGTCTCTCGGATGTGATGTCAGTGCACGACCCGCAGCCCGGCGTAGACCAGCGCGCAGCACAGCAGCGCCCGCACCCAGCGCTCTGGCAGCGTTTTGGTCAAGTGGGCGCCCAGCCAAATGCCTGGCAACGAGCCGATCAGCAGATGGCCCAGCAGCGTCCAGTCGACATGGCCCAGCGTGGCATGGCCGATGCCGGCCACCAGGGTCAGCGGCACGGCATGCGCGATGTCGGTGCCTACCACCCGGTGTGCGCCCAGGCGCGGGTACAGCAGCAGGATCAGCGTCGCGCCCAGCGCACCTGCGCCGATCGACGACAGCGTAACCAGCGCGCCCAACAGCACACCCGCGGCCACGGTAATCGCCGGCTTGTGCCTGGCCGGCAGCCAGCGATCAAGCTTCAGGCCCAGCCGCTGCCAGGCGCTGCGGTAAGCCAGCACCAGCGCGGTCAGCAGCAGCGCGATGCCCAGCGAGAAGGTCAAGGTGCCGGCCCAGCCCTTGGTGATGCCGGTGAGGTGCATCAGCGCGATCATCAGCAGCGACGCCGGCAAGCTGCCGGCCAGCAGCAGCGCCACGATGCGGCGATCAACATGGCCAAACCGCCAGTGCGCCAGCGCGCCGCCGGTCTTGGTTACTGCGGCGCAGCTCAAAGCGGTGCCGATCGCCAGCGCCGGGCTCAGCTTGAACATGCCGATCAGCAAAGGCGTCATCAGTGAACCGCCGCCTATGCCGGTGATGCCGACGATGGCGCCGATGCCGAAGCCGCTGGCGATCGCGATGCCGTCCATGGTGCTCCCTGTGCAATGTGCGCAGCAACAGGCTGCGCTGAAGGGCGCGACTCTAGGTAGTCTGTATATATTTGAAAACAACTTAATAGTTGTCTGCTAATAATCAAAAAGCATAACAATGGTTCGTCAAGACCGCGACAGTTCCTACAATCCCGGCATGAACACATCGCCCAACCGGCGCAGCCTGCTGGCGCTGCTGCTGGCCGCCGGACTGGCGGGTTGCCAGACCACGCCGACGCCGCCACCCGCCGCAGCCGCGCCACCACCGCCGCCACCGTCGCCACCCAAGCCGCTGCGGTTGCCGCGCATCGGCCTGGCGCTGGGCGGCGGCGCGGCGCGCGGCTTTGCCCACATCGGCGTCATCCAGGTGCTGGAAGAAGCCGGCATCAAGCCCGATTTGGTGGTCGGCACCTCGGCCGGCAGCCTGGTGGCTGCGCTGTATGCCACCGGCCGACCGGGCCCAGAACTGGCGCGGCTGGCGCTGGCGATGGACGAGTCGGCGATCACCGATTGGTCGTTCCCAGGCCGCGGCCTGATCCGCGGCGAGGCGCTGGCGCGCTATGTGCGCGAGCAGACCGGCGGCAAGCTGATCGAGCAACTGCCACTGCCGCTAGGCATCGTCGCCACCGATCTGGACAACGGCCATGCCGTGCTGTTTCAGCGCGGCGACGTGGGTGCGGCGGTGCGGGCATCAAGCGCGGTGCCGGCAGTGTTTCAGCCGGTGAAGATCGGTAGCCGCGAGTATGTGGACGGCGGCCTGGTGTCGCCGGTGCCGGTGCGCTTTGCCCGGCAGATGGGGGCCGAGCTGGTGATCGCGGTCGACATCACGTCACCGCCCGACGGCAATGCCACCAGCGACCCGTTCAAGATGCTGCTGCAAACCTTTGCCATCATGGGCCGCAGCATCAACCAGTTTGAACTGAAGGACGCCGACGTGGTCTGGCGGCCGCAGCTGGCCGGCGTCGGCAGTGGCGACTTCACGGCCCGCAAGCGCGCCATTGATGCCGGTCGTGAAGCAGCGCTGGCCGGGCTGGTGGGCCTGCGAAAAAAACTGGCTGAACTGAGCCAGTAAGCGCCCGCGCTGCGGCGCGCAGACACGAATGAGCCCAACGGCAAGCCGTTGGGCCGCAAACACAAAAAAGCCCAACGGCAAGCCGCTGGGCTGAAGGTACCTTGGAAACAGGTTTCGTTGGGTACCAAGGAGACAATCGTTTCGACCGCTGCGGCAACTGGCCGCTGGCGGTCGGGGACGATCAAGCCGGCTGCACGCAGGCGCGGCCGATCATCCGTTTGAAGCGCAGGCTCAGGCGACGCGCTTGACCGACTTGGTGGCAACCTGGCCGGCCTTCATCGCGTTGTTGGTCGCGGTGGTGAAGTTGGCTTCGGCCATCTCGGTGGCTTGCTTGGAGGCCTTTTGCACCGACTCAAACGCGTTGTTGGCGGCGGTGATCGCCGACTTCATCATCGTCACAGCGGTTTCGCTGCCGGCCGGAGCGTTCTTCAGGGCACCGTCCATCAGGCCGGTGATGCTCTTCTGCATTTCGGCCAGCTGGGCTTCAGCGGTCTTGCTGAATTCGGTGCTGGTCGACTGGGCGATGTCATACAGATGACGGCTGTAAGCGGCGGCTTTTTCGGCCGACGGCTGCAGCAGGCTGGCTTGCAGCGCCAGCAGCTCTTGCGCGTCTTTGACGGCCATCGTGGCCTTGGCGTTTTCAGCGGTCTCGGCCAGGGTGGCCTTGGCAACTTGCAGGTTCAGCTCGACGAGCTTTTCAACGCCTTCGAAGGCCTTGCTGGTCAAGCCAAACAGGGTTTCGAGGTTGGCCTTGTTGGCGGCGGCGATCTGGTCAGGGGTCAGGTAGGTCATGGTGAGCTCCTAGGGGGTCAATGGGACTGTGGGGATCTGTTGTTTGCGGGTTTGCTGCACTGCAACATGAGACGAGTATAAACACCTAGATCAGCTTTGCAAGCTTTTTTTGTTGCGGCGCAACAAATTAGGCGGTAAAGCCTGTTTGGCTGCTGGAAGTGCGGCGCATCCCGGCCGGCGGCGAACGCTGCTGAAGGCCGCGGCACGGGTTGTCGGCGCCAGGGACAGGGACAGCGACAGGGACAATTAACACCCATGCAGGTCTTCAGCAACCACCGCTTCTCGGTCGATCTGCCGACTGGCCACAGCTTTCCGATGCCCAAGTACCAGTTGCTGCGTGACCGTGTCGAGGCCGAATGCAGCGATCTGCGGCTGCAGGAGGCCGAGCCGGCCAGCGAGGGCGAACTGGCGCTGGCGCATACGCCTGATTACATCCACGCGGTGCTGGCGGGCAACCTCAGCGCTGCGGCGCAGCGTGAGATCGGTTTTCCCTGGAGTGAGCGCATGGCCACGCGCAGCCTGCGCTCGGTGGGTGCCACCATCGCCGCGGCGCGCGCCGCGCTGGCCGAGGGCGTGGCGGTGCACCTGGCCGGCGGCACCCACCACGCCTATGCCGACAAGGGTTCGGGCTACTGCGTGTTCAACGATGTGGTGGTGGCGGCGCGGCTGATGCAGGCCGAGGTGTTTCGCCGCCAGCGCCGCGGCCTGCGGGTGTGGGTGATCGACCTCGATGTGCACCAGGGCAATGGCACGGCGGCGATCCTGCGCGACGATGCCTCGGTGTTCACGCTGTCGCTGCACGGCGCGCGCAATTTTCCGTTTCGCAAGGAGGCCAGCGATCTGGACGTCGATCTGCCCGACGGTTGCACCGATGGCCCTTATCTGCAGGCGCTGGATGCCGCACTGGCCGAGTCCTGGCGTCGGCAGTGCGCTGGTGGGGATGCGCCCGGCCTGGCTTTCTACCTGGCCGGTGCTGACCCGCACGAAGACGATCGGCTGGGCCGACTCAAGCTCAGCGCCGACGGCCTGGCTGAGCGCGACCGGCGCGTGCTGCGCTTTCTGCGTCAGCGCCGCGTGCCGGTGGCGCTGACCATGGCCGGCGGCTACGGCCGCGACATCCACACCACGGTGGCGCTGCAATTGCACACGGTGCGGCTTGCGCAGGCAGCCTGGGCGGCCTGGCGCGCTGCCTAAGAGCATCCCAGGCCCCTGGCGGCGCCCGTTGTTCGCGGAGAAACGCCCGATCTCGGTGCATTTCGCAATGTGGAAGGTTTTGTTTCCCATGAGCCTGTCGGACTTGGGGAGCGTCGGCTGCGAATCGACCGCAACGGTCCATTTCTCACCGTCTTCTTGCCCCATAGCTGGCCTATGGGGCTGCAAATCCGGCAAGAACTGTCCTCGCTGGGGCCGACTCTCGCTTTTCGACGCCCCAAGCCCGACAGGCTCCTAGAATTCGCGTCTTGACCAAGCCACCGACCCCTGCTTCCACGGCCAGCACCTCGGCCAGCACCCCGGCCAAACCGCGTCTGCTGGTGACGATCCCGATGTTTGCCCAGGTGCTGGCGAAGTTGGGTGAGCCGTTCGATGTTGACGCGCCCTGCGGCACCGAGCAGCACATCGACTGGACGCCACAGTCGCTGGCGGCGCGGGCGCAGGGCGCGGCCGGTCTGCTGGTGGCCGGCACGCCACGCATTGACGCCGCCTTACTGGCCGCCTGCACGCAGTTGCGCGCGGTGTGCAGCATGGCGGTGGGCTACAACAACATCGACCTGGCGGCCTGCACGGCCGCAGGCGTGCTGGTCAGCAACGCGCCCGATGTGCTGACCGAAACCACAGCTGACTTTGGCTTCGCGCTGATGATGGCGGCTGCCCGGCGCATCAGCGAGAGCGAGCATTTCCTGCGCGCCGGGCGCTGGAGCCATTGGTCCTACGACTTCTTTGCTGGCGCCGATGTGCACGGCGCCACGCTGGGTGTGCTGGGCATGGGCCGCATCGGCCAGGCCATCGCCCGCCGCGGCGCGCTGGGTTTTGGCATGCCGGTGATCTACCACAACCGCAGCCGGCTTGATGCGGCGATCGAGCAGCAACTGGGCGCGCGCTGGGTCGACAAGGCCTCGTTGCTGGCGCAGAGCGACCATCTGGTGATCGTCGTGCCCTACAGCGCGGCCTCGCATCACCTGGTGGGCGCGGCCGAGCTGGCCTTGATGAAGCCCAGTGCCACCTTGACCAACATTGCCCGTGGCGGCGTGGTCGACGACGTTGCGTTGGCCGAGGCGCTGCGTGAGCACCGCATCGCGGCGGCCGGGCTGGATGTGTTTGAGGGCGAGCCCGCGCTGCATGCCGGTCTGCTGGATCTGCCCAACGTCGTGCTGACACCGCACATCGCCAGTGCCAGCCTGAAAACGCGGCGCGCCATGGCCGAGCTGGCGGCGGACAACCTGCTGGCGGCGCTGGGCGACAGTGGCGCCAAGCCGCCCACGGCGCTGAACCCGGAAGTATTGCCACTGCGCGCTTGATCAAGGGCGCGGCGGTGACAGCCGCCACAGCCAGACCGCGCTCAGCAGCATCACCGTGGCTGCCGCCGCCGCGCCCAGCTCGATGGGCGGCCAGCGGTTGACAGAGGGCAGCGCTGCCAGCGCCCGCACCAGCGCCGGGCCGGCAATCTGGCCCAGCGCGAAGGCCGCCGTCATGCGGCCCAGCAGCACGGCGGGTTGCAACGGCACCAGCGCGCGTGCCTGCTGCAGCGCGATCAGTGTGGCCACCATGAAGCAGCCGCCGACCAGCAACGCGGCCAGCCCGATCGCCGGGCCTGATCGATTGAGCAAGGGCAGGGCGGCGCCGAGCCCGATCGCCGCCTGGCACGAGGCCCAGCTGCGCAGCGGCGGCCAGTCACCCAGCCAGCGCCAGGCCGCCACTGTGGACAGCAGCGCCGCCAGACCAAACACCGGCCAGGCCAGACCGAAGCTGCGCGGATCATCAACCAGCGCGCGGGCCATCGCCGGCAAAAAGGTGGCCGGCAGGATGTAGCCAAAGCCCAGCGCGCCGTAACACAGCACCAGCGGCCAGCCAGCGCGAAGCGAGGCAGCGCCCGAAGCGCAGGCTGGCTCGGCGGCTGCGCTGGCCGATGGCGCAGGCGCTGTTGCGCCACGCACCAGCCAGGCCGCGGCGCCAGCCATCAGCAAAGCGGCCAGCGCCAGCCAGGCCCACAGCGCTCGCGCGCCGACGCCGGCCAGCGCCCAGGTCAGCAGCCCGGCCAGCGCGATGCCGGCGCCGACGCCGGTATAGATCAGCCCGCCCAGCGTCGGCTGCGCACGCGCGGCCAGCGTGCTCAGCGCCCAGGCACTGGTGGCCACCATGGCCCAGGCGCTGGCCACGCCGGCGCCCAGGCGCAGACTGGCCCAGCCAGCCATGCTGTCGGCCAGCGCGGCGCCAGCGGTCAGCGCCACGATCGCCGCCAGGCTGGCCAGCAGCAAGCGCAAGGGGCGACGCGCCAGCCGGGCGGCGCTGAGCGCGCCCAGCAGGTAGCCCAGGTAGTTGGCGGTGGCCAGCTCGGCGCCACCGGCGGCGTCGATCAGGCCGTCGCGCATCATCAGCGGCAGCAGCGGCGTGAAAGCAAAGCGGCCGATGCCCATGGCCACCGCCAGCGCCAGCGCGCCGGCCAGCAGCACCGCCCAGTTGGGCGGGCGCAGATTTGGTACGGCCTTGGGCTGGGTTGGATGGTTGGCTTGCACCCCGGCATGATGCCCAAGCGGCAAGGCCAGCGCCGACACAGCGGCTGGTGGCCTGACACAATCTTGAAATGAGACCCCCACGCTCACTGCGTTCGCTGCCCCCCAGGGGGGCGTTCAATCCTTTCGGAACGGCCGGGCAGTGCGCAAAGAGGCCCCCACGCTCACTGCGTTCGCTGCCCCCCAGGGGGGCGTTCAATCCTTTCGGAACGGCCGGG
>JBBQJN010000190.1:0-7314 GCA_038325945.1 Burkholderiales bacterium
TTGTTGACCGGCACCACCATCGGGTTGTCGACCTTGAGCAGATAGTTGTCGCCTGCGGGCTTGCCGGCGTCGGACATCTTGCGGTGCTCAAGATCGAGGGTGGCGACAAAGCCGATGCCCTCGCCTTCGCCCTTGATGTAGTCGTAGCCCCACTTCCACTGCATGCCGGTGGTCTTGATGGTCAGATCGGCGTTGCTGGTGTCCTTCTGCGCCACCACGGTCTTGGTCGCCATCAAGCCCATCGCCACCACGATGATGAAGGGCACGATGGTCCAGGCGATCTCGACCGATACGCTCTCGTGGAAGTTGGCCGACTTGTGGCCCACCGACTTGCGGTGCTTGATCATCGAATAGAACATCACGCCGAACACGGCGACGAAGATCAGCGTGCAGATCACCAGCATGACGTAATGCAGGTCGATCACGTCGGTGGCGATCTTGGTCACCGGCGGGTGCAGGTCAAGCTGGTTCTTGGCCGGCCCACCGGGCAGGTCGCCGACCGCCATCACCGCTTGAGTGGCGAGCGACAGCCCAAGCGCGGCCACCGATTGGCAGGCCCTTGACACAAGCGTCTTTGTCATCATCATCGTCATGCTTTAAGTTCGTGATCCATAGCCTGACCGCCCTCAGTGCGCGCCAGACGCAAGGCCCGGCGCAGTTCTTGCGCCAGCTCCACCCGCAACTCGGGCCGCACATGGCGACCTACGCGCACCGTGCGCCCTTCACCCGACAACTCAACCAGCGAGCCGTCATCGGCAACCGGTTCAACCCGCACCCACTCGGTGCGAAAACTCGTGCGCGTCACTGCGGGGCCCACATACTGCTCAACCGACAGCTCGTGCTGGCTCAGGCAAAGCGTCTCGCGGTCACGCGCGTGGCGCGCCACCAGCAGCATGGCCACGCCCACGGCCAGCAGCTCGAGCCCGGTGAACAGGCCCACCACCATCACGCCTTGCGACCAGAAACCCGCAGCGACCGCCAGCGACAGTGCGCTGAGCAGCACGTAAGCAAACAGCAACTGGCGTGGTGAGATCGACAGATTGCGCCGCAACTCGAACAACCAAGCCAGTGGCTCGGTCTGCTCCTGCGCAAAACGCCAACCCGCATCCCGCCGAACAACAGCAGGTGCGGGCCATGGGCTGGGAGCGAAAGTGACAGACATGCGTGGTGAATGATATGGCTTCAGGCCAAACGGTTGACTCGGCGCCCGATGCCCATGCTTGTCGGCAGGCCATCGGGGCATGGGCAGTGCAGGCACTTGCCAGGCAGCCAGATCGGGAAGACTGCGGATTCTAGCGGAGGGGAATTCGGTATCCCGGCAACGACGCTCAGCCGGGACGCTTGGGCAGCTTGGCGCGTAGCGCATCGAGCGACACCGTGACTTGCGCCGCGCGCTCGGGCCTTGCTGCGGCCTTGTAGGCATGGCCGTAGACCAGCTCGATGCTCATACCGATTCGACCGTCAGCATCGGCACGCGCGGCCAGCGCCTGCAACAGCCGGGCACGCCAGCGCGGCGTTCTCAGGCCGGCATGGCGGTCAACGCCGAGGTGGCCTCCGAGGCCATGCAATTCGGCCAGCAGCGCCTCGGGCTTTGACCAGGTCAGCCGGATCGTCTCCTGGTCCATCACGGGATCGGCAAAGCCGCCATGCACCATCAGGTCGCCGATGTCATGCATGTCGGCATACGGCGGATGGGGTGAGCCCCAGCCGGCCTCGGCGTAGAGCGCGCGCAGTTCACGCAGGGTGTCGGGGCCGAAGGTCGAGAACATCACAAAACCATCAACCGCCAGCGCGCGATGCCAGGCGGCCAGCAGGCCCGCCGGGTTGACTGCCGTGTGCAGTACCAGGTTGGCCCACAGCATCTGCGCTGCGCCCGGCGCCACATCGGCTACCAGGCCCACCGGCTGCTGGGCCGCCTGCCGCCGCTCGCCCCAGGCCCACCAGGGCGCCTGCAAGGCCGCCTGGCTGCGCGCGACATGGGCCGCGCTGGGTTCCGCCACCTGGCGCCTGGCCTGCGGCCAGACCGCTTGCACCGGCGCCGCGCCGGCACCACTGAAGCCCCACCAGTCCAGCCAGTTGGCGGGTGGCTGACGGATTACCGGCAGCCGCTCAGCCATACGCCGCGCCACCTCCTGGTGCAGCCAGGGCGGCGCCTCAGCGCGCGCCAGGCGATCGAGCAGCCGCGCCCGGGCGCGCACGTCGATGGTGACTGGCGGGGCGCTGGCTGCTGGCATCAGGCCGGCAGTATATTGAGGCGATGCAGCGCCGTATCAGCACCGGCTTTGCCGCGTTGGCTCGGCTGCCCCAGCCCTGCATGCTGTGCGGCCAGTGGGATCGCTCGGGCCTGTGCACGGCCTGCCGGCAACGCTTCTTGGCCGCATCACCGCCGCGCTGCCCCACCTGCGCCCTGCCCGGCGCCACGGCCAGCCGCTGCGGCGCCTGCCTGCGCCAGCCCCCGCCCTTTGCGGCCTGTTTGACGCTGACCGACTACGGCTTCCCCTGGGATCGGCTGATCGCGCGCTTCAAGTTTCAACAACAGCCCGAACTCGCCACGCTGCTGAGCGAGGCCATGCTGCCGGTCTTGCTGGCTGCGACGCAGCAGACCGATGGCCCGCCGCTGGCGCAATGCGTGTTGCCGGTGCCACTGAGCCCGCAGCGGCTGGCCGAGCGTGGCTACAACCAGGCCTGGGAGCTGGCGCGCCGGCTGGCCAACCAGCTGGCGCTGCCGGCACAGGCCGGCTGGCTGCAGCGGCTGCGCGACACGCCGCATCAGCTGGGATTGAGCCGCGCCGAACGCGAGCGCAACCTGCGCCACGCGATCTGGCTGACGCCCGAGGGCCAGCGCAGCGTGGCCGGCCTGCACCTGGCGCTGGTCGACGATGTGCTGACCACCGGCGGCACCGCCGCCGCCGCCAGCCATGCGCTGCTGGCCGGCGGCGCCGCCAGCGTGCAGGTCTGGGTGCTGGCGCGCACACCAGCACCCGGCACCTGAGCGGCAGCGCGCCAGCGAGCGAGCGCCGCACGTGACAATGGCGCGATGTTCCACATCGTGCTTGTGCACCCCGAAATCCCGCCCAATACCGGCAACGTCATCCGGCTGGCGGCCAATACCGGCTGCACGCTGCACCTGGTCGAGCCGCTGGGCTTCTCGATGGACGACAAACTGCTGCGCCGGGCCGGGCTGGACTACCACGAGTTCACCGCCGTGCGCCGGCATGCCGACTGGCCAGCACTGCTGGTGGCGCAGCAAGCCATCGGCGGCCGCCTGTGGGCCTTCACCACGCGCGGCAGCCAGGCGTTTTCAAGCGTCTCATGGCAGCCCGGCGACTGGTTGGTGTTTGGCAGTGAGACCGCCGGCCTACCGCCCGAGATACGCGACAGCCTGGACGCCAGTTGCCGCGTGCGCCTGCCGATGCGCGCCGGCCAACGCAGCCTCAACCTCAGCAATGCGGTGGCGGTGGCGGTGTTTGAGGCCTGGCGCCAGCAGGGCTACAGCGGCGGCGCTTGATTGCCCGGGCCGACGTCGGCGCCGCTGCCAGCACCACGCTGTTCAGACCTCTGGCCGGGCCTCGCGCGACATCAGCAACGCCAGGGCCTGCGCGGGTGCCAGCAGGCCTTGCAGCACCGCCACCACGGCCTCGGTGATCGGCATCTCGACGGCGTTGCGCTGGGCGCGGGCCAGCAAGGTGGGCGCGGTGTAGACGCCCTCGGCAACATGGCCCAGCCGGGCAAGGATGTCGGCCAGCGACAGGCCCGAGGCCAGCATCAGGCCAACCTGGCGGTTGCGCGACAAGTCACCGGTGGCGGTAAGCACCAGGTCGCCCAGACCCGACAAGCCCATGAAGGTCTCGGCGCGTGCGCCCAGCGCCAGGCCGAGCCGTGTCATTTCGGCCAGACCACGGGTGATCAGCGCGGCGCGGGCATTCAGCCCCAGCTGCAGGCCGTCGGCAATGCCGGTGGCGATGGCCATCACGTTTTTCACCGCGCCGCCGACCTCCACGCCCACCGGATCGTCGCTGGTGTAGATGCGCAAGCTGTCGCTGTGCAAGGCCTGCACCGCCAGCTGGCAAAGCGCTTCGTCACTGCTGGCCGACACCAGCGCGGTGGGCTGGCCGCGCGCCACCTCTTGCGCAAAGCTCGGCCCCGACAACACGCCGCAGCGGATCTCGGGCCGCAGTTCGGCGGCGATCTCATGGCCCAGCGCGCCACTGCCGGCCTCAAAGCCCTTGCACAGCCACAGCGCCCGGGCGCCTGCGGGCAACGCCGCCAGCCGCTCACGCAGGCCCGACATCGGCGAGGCGATCACCGTCAGGCCCTGCGCCGACCAGGCCGCAGCCAAGGCCGCATCGGCGCTGACCTGCAGCGCCTCGGGCAGTCGCACTTCCGGCAGATAGCGCCGGTTGACGCGACTGGCCTGCAACTCGACGGCCTGCGCCGCATCACGGGCCCACAGCAGCACCGGCTGCCGGGCCGCTGCGGCCACCGCCAGCGCGGTGCCCCAGGCCCCGGCGCCCAGCACCACCACGGGCAAGGCGGCCATGGGGCGCTGGATCAGTTGGCGTTGGTCAGGATGCCGCTGCCGTTGGTTCCGGTCTGCTGGGCCTGCTGAGCCTGCTGCTGGGCCTCAAACATGGCCTGGAAGTTGACTTCGGTCAGCATGATCGGCGGGAAGCCGGCGCGCGTGCAGACGTCGGAGACGATGGCGCGCAAATAGGGATAGATCATCTGCGGGCAGACGATGCTGAGAATGCCCTGCAACTGCTCTTCAGGCACATGGCGGATCTCGAAGATGCCGGCCTGCTTGGCTTCGACCAGGAACAGCGTCTTGTCGCCGATCTTGGTCGTTACCGTGGCGGTGACGGTAACTTCATAGATGCCCTCGGCGACATTGCCGGCGCCCATCGCCAGGTTGATGTCGACCTGCGGCGCCTGCTGCTCGAGCAGGATTTGCGGCGAATTGGGCTGCTCCAGCGACAAGTCCTTGAGGTACATGCGCTGGATCTGGAACACGGGGGTGGAGTCTTGGTCGGCCATGGCGAGGAAGTCCTGGAGGAAAAAGAAAGCCCGCCGCCGACAGACGGCAACGGGCTGGCTGCGCCGACGATTATGGCTTAGCGTCTATGGCCCTCAGTGGCCCTCAGCGGCCCTCAACGGCCACAGACGTGCAGTGCTGCCGCCACGGCGCGGCGGCCGGCGCCCGCTTCAGGCGCTTTGCAGCAAGGGCGCGAGACCACCACGGCGGTCGAGCGCAATGAGATCGTCGCAGCCGCCGACATGGGTCTCGCCGATGAAGATCTGCGGCACCGTGCGGCGGCCGGTCAGCGCGATCATCTGGTCGCGCTGGGTTGGATCGAGGTCGATGCGCACTTCGTCGATGGCCGACACGCCGCGCTGCTTGAGCAAGGCCTTGGCCTGCACGCAGTAGGGGCAGACCTGAGTGGTGTACATGCGAACAGCGGTCATGGCAGGGGCTTCATCCGGCAAAGACCAGCATTCTGGCAGCCGGCGTTTGGCCTTGTGAGGCAGCGGGAATCTCCGGCGCCCACCTGCTCCATGACGACGGCTTGCCGCGCGCCCGGCGCCCAGCGCCTTCAGCCGCCCTTCTTGGTCACCGGCAGGCCGGCTTCCCGCCAGGCCGCGTTGCCGCCGGACACCGCCACCGCCTTCTCGTAACCAGCCTTGCGCAACTCGCCCACGGCCCGGCCCGAGCGCGCGCCGCTGGCGCACATCAGCAGCAGCGGCAAGCTCTTGTTGGACGGCAGATCCTTGGAGCCAGCCAGTGAGGACATCGGAATGTTGCGCGCGCCGTTGGCATGACCAGCGGCAAACTCTGACGGCTCGCAGATGTCGATCAGCACGCCCTTTTCGCGGTTGATCAGCCGCACCGCTTCGGCGGTGGCCACGCTGGCGCTGCTGCCGGCCTGCAGCATCGGCCACAGCAGCAGGCCGCCGGAGGCCAGCGCCAGCAGGATGAGCGTCCAGTTGTCAATGATGAAGGTCACAGTGTCGGCCTGGTTCTGCAAAAGCGCGGATTATAGAATTTGCACGTTGGCCGCCGCATCTCGCCGCATCGCGCCGCATCTAGCCGCATCTGGCGCGCCCACCGTCACAACCCAACCTGCAGCCCATGCTGCCAATGCCATGACCAAGCTTGTGCTGATCCGCCACGGTGAGTCGACCTGGAACCTTGCGAACCGCTTCACCGGCTGGACCGATGTGCCACTGACGCCCACCGGCGTCAGCCAGGCCCAGCAGGCCGGCGCCTTGCTGAAAGGCGGCGGCTTCGAATTTGACATCGCCTACACCTCGGTGCTCAAGCGCGCCATCTGGACGCTGTGGCATACGCTGGACGTGATGGACCGCACCTGGCTGCCGGTGGTCAACGACTGGCGGCTCAACGAGCGCCACTACGGCGCGCTGCAAGGCCTGAACAAGGCCGATACGGCGCGCCAATACGGCGACGAGCAGGTGCTGGTCTGGCGCCGCAGCTACGACACGCCGCCGCCGCCACTGGCGGCCGATGACGCCCGCAGCGAGCGCGGCGATCTGCGTTATGCCCAGCTGGCGCCCGGCCAGGTGCCGCTGACCGAATGCCTGAAGGACACCGTCGACCGCGTGATGCCGTTCTGGAACGAGGTGCTGGCCCCGGCCATGCGCAGCGGCCAGCGGGTGGTGGTGGCCGCGCATGGCAACTCGATCCGCGCCATGGTCAAGTACCTCGACGGCATCAGCGATGACGACATCGTCGGCCTCAACATCCCCAACGGCATCCCGCTGGTCTATGAACTCGACGCTGACCTGAAGGCTATCAGCCGCCAGTACCTGGGCGACCCGCAAGCCGCGGCCAAGGCCGCAGCGGCGGTGGCCAGCCAGGGCAAGACCTGACCTGCCAAGCCAGACCAAGCACCAGGAGACAGCTCATGACATCAAACGCCACCACCCTCGGCGTCATCGGCCTCGGCTCGATGGGGCGCGGTGCCGCCCTCACCGCGCTCAAACGCGGCGTGCCGACCTGGGGCATGGATCTCAACCCAGCGGCCTGCGCCGTGGTGGCCGCAGCCGGTGGCCGCATCGCCGCCGACCTGGCCGAACTGGCGCAGCACTGCGGCGCGGTGCAACTGCTGGTGGTCAACGCGGCGCAGACCGAGCAGCTTGTTTTTGGTGATGGTCAGAATGACGGCGGCCTGGCCGCGCACCTCAAGCCCGGCTCGGTGCTCATCACCTCGGCCACCGTCGACCCCACGCTGCCGCCGCTGTGGGAGGCGCGGCTGGCCGAGCGCGGCCTGCACCTGATCGACGCGCCAGTCTCGGGCG
>JBBQJN010000191.1:0-7284 GCA_038325945.1 Burkholderiales bacterium
GGCTGCGAATCGACCGCAGCGGTCCATTTCTCACCGTCTTTTTGCCCCATAGCTGGGCTATGGGGCTGCAAATCCGGCAAGAACTGTCCTCGCTGGGGCCGATTCTCGCTATCGACGCCCCAAGCCCGACAGGCTCCTAGGCCGGCAAGCCGCGTCAGCGCACCGTCGCCACCGTCGGTCGGCTTGACGAGACGGACGGCGCGGTCCAGTCCTTGCTCAGTGGCTTGCTGCGCTCCAGCGGACAGCCAACCGTGCCGCGCTGCTCGCGCGAGCCGAGCAATGCGTAGCCAAACTCGATGCGAAGGATGCCGGGCAGACCGACCGGGGCAAAAAACTGTGGGACGCTGGCGCGAAGGCACGGCTGCACCCTGTTGTCATCAAGGCCCGGCTGGGTCTGCCCATCGATATCGATCTCAAGCACGAACAGATGAGCAGGAAGATCATTGACACGCAGGTGGCGCACGCCCGGCTGATCACCGGCAAGTTGCTGCTGGTGAACAACGTCGCCGACCTGACACTCGAGACGAGTTCACAGCCGATGCGTCCAGGTGCTGATGCTGGCGCGCGAGATGAAGTGCCTGAAGCTGGGCACCATCGCGCTGTACGGCACCAAGATCGCGGCCAACGCCAGCAAGCACAGCGCGCTGTCGTGGGAGCACGCCAACAAGATCGAAGCCCAGTTGCGCGAGGAGGTGCAACTGCTGCTCAAGCTGGCCGAGGACAGCGACAGCCGGCCGGTCAATGACGGACGGGATGTGCCTGCGGCAGAATCGCGCGACGCCAGCAACGTCTGGCCGCTCTGGCGCAAGCCAAGGCCAAGATCAAGCAGCGGGCGGCCGAGCGCCTTGCGGTGGCGCAGCAAGCGCACTAGGTCAAGTGCGCCAAGCGCCAGGCCCAGCGCGAGGCCGGCAAGAAGCCCCGCAGATCCGATCCCGAGCCCCCATCGAGTGAACCCAAGCCAGGCGACCAGGTCAACCTCACCGACGAAGAGTCGCGCATCATGCCCAGCTCGAGCGGCGGCTTCGAACAGAGCCTGCGAACGCGCCAGCGCCTGAGACCGATGATCCGCTGCTCAAGATCGCCCACCGGTTGAGCAGCAAGACGGGTCGAGCACTGTATGGACTGCGCAAGCAGAGCGTGGAGCCGGTGTTCGGCATCATCAAGCGCGTGATGGGCTGGCGCCAAAGAGCCAAGCGCGGGCTGGATAAGGCGCGCGGCGAGCGGACACTGGTGAAGATGGCCTGGAACATCAAGCGGCTGCATGTGCTGCGCGCGGCGTGAGGAACAAGGGGGGACAAATGCCGACCACATGCACTGATTTGAGGCCCAGCGATGGCCTCAGGACGGCCACCAGACGCTTCGGGCGCCTCGCGCCGGTCGAATCCGCCGCGCGGGGTCTTAAAAACGCGCCGGCTTCACTCAAAGCCCAGCGGACAGACTCAAGTCTGACAGGCTCCTGGGAGCCTGTCGGGCTTTGGGACGGTTTGCGCCGCCGGCAGCCCCCGTGGCGTTGAGTACCGAACGCCAATGGCTGCAGCAGTGGTTCAAGGACACGCCGGTGCAGATCGCGCAGCAGGGTGACGCCGTCAGCGTGGACTTGCCGCGCGAGTTTGCCTTCGACACCGCCCGCAGTCAGGTCAAGCCGCCGCTGGCCGCGGTGCTGGACAGACGCTGATGTCCTTGAACACCTCGCGCGCAACGCGAAAGCTGTCCATCGCCGCCGGCACGCCGCAGTAGATGGTGGTCTGCATGAAGACCTCGCGGATCTCGTCCTTGGTCACGCCGTTGCGCAAGGCGCCTTTGACGTGCAAACGCAATTCGTGCGGCCGGTTCAGCGCCGTCAGCATCGCCAGGTTGATCAGGCTGCGCGTGCGCCGGTCCAGACCGGGGCAGGCCGTGCCATACAGCAAGGTCAAGGCCGCCAGGCCCCACCAACCGACGGCGGCGTCGGGGCCGGTCGGCAACTGCGGCCCGCCCTGTGCCATCACGGCCAGCAACGCCAGCAGGCCCACCATGGCCATGATCAGCGCGGTGCGCAGGCGGCCGTCGATATCGGCAGCCTCATGCTGCGTCAGCACCAGCACGCCGCCGAAGGTGGCCGCTGCGGTCAGCGCAAAGGCCACCCCGACGCCGATGCGCCCCCACTGGCCGGCAGCGCTCAGGCCCGACGCGGCGCCAAAGACATCCAGCGCCAGCGCCAAGCCCAGCAGCATCACCGGCATGGCGCGCAGCACGCGCGGCTCGGCGCGGTGGCCGTAGAACACGCGGGCCCACAGCGCTGTCCACAGCGGGTAGGTGTTGAAGGCCAGCAGTGACAACGCCACCGGCAGCCGTGCCACCGATGAGTACAGGCACAGGCTCTGCACGGCCACCAGCAACCCGATGGCCGGCAGCGCGCGGCGGCGGCGGTGGTCGACAGGGCAGCGGACGTTGCAGAAGAGACTGGCGCGCTGGTCATGCGGGCAATATGTGAACATCGCCTGGCGCAACGCAGCCAACATCACGGAACCCGAATGACAGACGACGCTCAGGTGGCACATGCAGTTGATCCCCGTGACAGCGCCGCGTCGTCGATGCCATCCCTGCCCGATGGCTACCGCGCGCTCGTTGTCGGCGCCACGGGCGCCATCGGCGCGGCCTTTGTGGCGCACCTGCAGGCCGACCCGCGCTGCGCGACCGTGCTCGGGCTGCACCGCCAGTCAACGCCGCCGATCGATTACGACCTGCCGCAAACCCTGGACGCCGCCGCTTGCGCGCTGCAGGGTGCTGCACCTTGGCATTTGATCCTGGTCGCCACGGGTCAGCTGCACACCAACAGCGTGCAGCCAGAAAAACGCATTGCCGAGCTGGAGGCCACCGCGCTGGAAGCGGTGTTCCGCGTCAACGCCGTGGGCCCGGCGCTGGTGCTGCGCCACTTCGCGCCGCGGCTGGACAAACAGCGCAGTCTGATGGCGCTGCTGTCGGCCAAGGTGGGCAGCATCGGCGACAACCGGCTGGGCGGCTGGTATGCCTACCGCGCGTCCAAGGCGGCGCTGAACATGCTGGTGAAAACGGCGGCCATCGAACTGCGCCGAAGCCACCCTGGCGCGGTGCTGGCTGCGCTGCACCCGGGCACCGTGCGATCGGCCTTGTCGCGGCCCTTTCGGGGTGATGCCATCGGTCGCGACCCGGCTGCGGCCACAGCGGACATGCTGGCTGCGCTGGACGGTTTGCGGCCCGAGGACAGCGGCTGCTTCGTGGCCTATGACGGGCAGCGCCTGCCCTGGTGATCGCGCGGCGGCACAGGTATAAAGGCGCAATGACAACAGCGGCTCTCCAAACCCTGGCTTGCCTGCTGCTCGGCCTGGCCGGCACGGCAGCGGCTCAGCCGCAGGCAACGGCGCCGTCGGCTCGATCCGGGTCACCCCTGCCGGTCGAGGCCTTCTTTGGCCACCCCGAACTGGCGCAGCCGCTGCTGTCGCCATCAGGCCGCTGGCTGGCGCTGCTGGTGCGCGGTGTCGCCGAGCGCAACACGCTGGCCGTCCTGGACCTGGCGTCGCCCGGCAAATCCCAGGCGTTGGCGCGCTTCACCGATGCGGACATCCGCCAGGTGAATTGGGTTGGCGACGAGCACCTGGTGTTTGATCTCATCGACCTGCAGGCCGGCAGCGGGGAGCGGCGGATGGCACCCGGCCTGTTCAGCGTCAGCCGCGACGGCAAGACACTGCGCGAGCTGGTGAAAGTGCGTAACGCCTTCCTGGTGTCGGGCGGCTCCGGCGTGGCGGACCGCAGGCTGGAGTACAACCACCGGCTGCTGCAGGTGCCACAGCCTGGCAACAGTCAGGACAGCAACAACACCAGCAGCACCGAAGTCATCGTTGGCGAGATCCGCTTTGACAGCCGCGGCGCCATCGAGTCGGTGGTGCCCAAGCGGCTGGACGTGAGTACGGGCCGCGTGCGCAGCATCGCCCAAGGCACGCCCGAGAACGCCCGCGGCTGGCTGTTCGACGCCGTGGGCGAGCCACGCGTGGCGGTGTCGTCGGCAGCGGGGCGCACGCGGGTGCATTGGCGCGCACCCGGGCAGGATGCCTGGGCCGTGTTGATGGACGCCGACTCGCTGGCGCTGCCCTGGGCGCCGCACACGCTGGACGCGGCCGGCACGCTGTACGTGACAGCAGCCCGCGGCGCTGGCGGCACGCGCGTGCTCACGCGCTTCGACTTTGCCAGCGGAGGGCCGGCGCGCGAGCCCATGGTCGATGTGGCGGGCTTCGACTTCGAAGGCGGGCTGGTCAGCGAACACGCCAGCGGCCGCACGCTGGGCGTGCGCGCGCACAGCGACGCAGAAACCACGGTCTGGTTCGACCCCCAGATGAAAGCCCTGCAGGACGAGGTGGACCGCCGCCTGCCCGGGCGCGTCAACCGCCTGAGCTGCCGCCGCTGCGACAGCGATGAACGGGTGGTGTTGATCGAGTCCGCGTCCGACCGCAACCCCGGCAGCATCCTGGTCTGGCGCAGCAAGGCCGAGAAGATCGAGCTGCTGGGCCACACCCGCAAGAACGTCGACTCGGCGCGCATGGCGACGCTGGATTTCCACCGCTTCCAGGCCCGCGACGGCCGCAGCGTGCCGGTGTGGCTGACGCTGCCGGCAGCCACCTCGCCGCCCACAGCCGACACCACGCGCCCGGCGGTGGTGTTGTTGCACGGCGGACCGTGGGTGCGCGGCGGTCATTGGGGCTGGCATCCGATGTCGCAGTTTCTGGCCTCGCGGGGCTATGTCGTGATCGAGCCTGAGTTCCGCGGCAGCACGGGCTACGGCGACGCGCACTTCCGTGCCGGCTGGCGCCAATGGGGCCAGGCCATGCAGGACGACGTGGCCGATGCCGTGCTGTGGGCCGCGCAGCAAAAGCTCATCGACCCCCAACGCGTGTGCATCGCCGGCGCCAGCTACGGCGGCTACGCCACGCTGATGGGCCTGGTGCGGCACCCCGAGCTGTACCGCTGCGGCGCGGCCTGGGTGGCAGTGACGGAGCCACTGCGCCTGCTGGAACGGAGCTGGTGGTGGCAAGACGATATCAGCGATGAAGCGCGCAGCCACAGCCTGCCTGCGATGCTGGCCGACGCCAAGGCCGACGCCGAGATGCTCAAGGCCATCTCCCCGGTGCAGCAGGCTGCGCGCATCAAGGCACCGGTGCTGCTCGCTTTTGGTGAGCTGGACCTGCGCGTGCCGCTGGTGCACGGCAAGGACATGCGCAACGCGCTGATCCAGGCCGGGCGCACGCCAGAGTGGATCGTCTACCCGGAAGAAGGCCACGGCTGGCGCAAGCTGGAGAACCAGCATGACTTTGCGCGCCGGCTGGAGGCGTTTTTCGCGCGGCACCTGGCGCCTTAGGGGCGCTATCCAGGCGCCATCCAGGCGCCGAGCACAGCGTCTACGGATGCACTGCCCAGCCCGCCATCGGCCAATCCAGCAACTCCGCCAACCGGCACACCACCCAGCCCGCTTCATCGTCGGCCAGCCCGCTGCCTTCGGCCAACAGGCCGCGGTGCATGTGCTCCAGCACGACTTCTTCGGTCACAGCCAGATCAAACAGTTTGGTGCGCGCGTGGTCGGTGAGCATCTGCGCCATGTCCCTCGCAGAGTTCATAGCGCGCCGCCACCAAGGGCGCGCGGTTCGCGCAGCTTGTGGCCGCCGGGCGTGAGGAAGAGCGCGATGAAAGAGCGCGGGACGACGCTCTGGTTGTCCGTCCGACGCGTGCGGTCAATCGCCCGCCGACATCAGCGCCGGTTGTGTGAGGTCGGCGTCCAGGTTCATCAGCAGACTGGCCAGCGCCAGCGTGCGCCACAGCGGCGGTGGCATTTGCAGAATCGCTTCGGGCGTGCCCGCCTGCCGGATCCAGGTGCCGATGGCGGCGTGCTGGTCGGGGCTGAGCAACTGGCGGCTGAGCATGTCGTCCAGGGTCTGCACGGTGGGCTCCTTGCACAACGGGGTCATCGGGCAGGCCGCATCGTAACCGGTGTCGGCTGGCTGCCGCTGCGCGCCCGGGCCACTGCAGCGCGGGGGTGGCGCGGGCCGTGATAGCTTGTGGCCATGCCAATGCACCCTGACGGTGCCCCGCGCAGCCGTGTGAACCCGGCTTGGAAGGCGCTGGCGCTGTGGTGCCTGAGCTGGGCCGTGCTGTGGCCACTGGACGATCAACTGGACCTCGCCAACAAGCCGCTGATCCTGCTGCTGGCGTCCACCGTTGCCGCGCTGTGGCTCGCACCCTGGTCGGCGCTGGCGACCGGCGCTTCTGCGGTGCTGGCCCTGACCCTGCGCGGCCGCCTGCCGCAGCCGATGCCGACAGAACCCGGCCTGCTGCAGCACGCGCAGGCGCTGTGCAACCAGATGGGCAGCGCACTCGAACACAGCCAGGCGCTGCACCAGGTCACGCAAGCGCGCAAGGCCGCGCAATCGCAAGCGCTGCGCAACACCCTGCTGGCTGCCATCGCGCATGACCACCGCACGCCGCTGAGGATCGGATTTCTTTACGCCGGGCCGCTGTTCATCCACCAGTTCTCGCATGCGTGGATCGATTTCCGCGGCATTCGCGATGCGTCCATGCGCGCAAAGGACAGTGACTACTTCGAGAACAGCCGGCGCGCGACGTATGTGCAGCGCGAGTATGCGATGCGCAACCCCGGCAGCTTCACCGGTTATGGCACTGACTGCTGGGGACTATCGGCGGGCGACGGGCCTCGTGCCAAAAGACGTCGCATCGCGGGCCGGCGCCAGTCTTTCTACGGCTATGCAGCACGTGGCGTGCCCTACGGCCCGGACGACGGCACGATTTTCGGGTCGGCGATGCTGTCGTCGCTGGACTTCGCGCCCGAACTCGTGCTGCCCGCGCTGCGTGCACTGTGGTCGCGCTCGGGCGGTGGTGATGCAACCCTCATCCGCGCCAGCGGCTTCAATCCGACCGTGGCCGAAGCCGGTCCGAACGGCTGGGTTTCACCGGGGGAATTTGGCCTCGACCAGGGTATGACCGTGCTGATGATCGAGAACCACCGCAGCGGTCTGCCGTGGCGGCTGGGTCGCGCCAACCCGTTCGTGCGCGCTGGGCTGCGCCGCGCAGGCGCAGGCTTCAAGGACGGCTGGCTGTAGGCGGCCGTTTGCGGGACATTCAATGCTTCAGTCCCCTCCGCTGCTGGACCTTCCGCACGCCGGTTTCGACGACGGTGAGCTCTGCCTCAACGGCCGTCCACTCGACTGGCGCAACCCGAACCCGCGTGAGCCGTACCACCTGCTCGTCATCGGTGCCGGGCCG
>JBBQJN010000192.1:0-7281 GCA_038325945.1 Burkholderiales bacterium
TGATCGACGCGGTGGGCGTGGAACGTTCCTGCAAAACCGACAGCCGGCCGCTGGAGAAAAAGCCCGGCGTGCCATTGAAGGACCTGCTGCTGGGCGTGGCGATGGGCAGCCGCGACGACGACACCGTCACCTCACTGGCCAACCACCTGCTGCGCCTGGCCAAGACACTGGACCCGGCCGCCCAGGCCCGCCTGCAGCAACACAGCGGCGGCGTGCCGGTGCAAGAACTGGGCCGCGCGCTGTTGGTGGCACTGGACGCCGACCGCATCACCGACGCCGCGCTGGCCACGGCGCGCGAGCGCGGCATCACACGCAGCGAAGACACACTGACGGCCGACGAAATCGCCGAAGCCCGCAGCGCCCGCGTGGCCGCCGCCTGCGCCCCGTTTGACGCACCCGAACTGCGCCATGCCATCGAAAGCGCACGACGCGACGCCGAACAAGTCATCGACCACATCAACCTCGACGAGCTGACGCACAGCGACTACAGCGCAAAGCTGCAGCAGCGGGCTGCGACGGACGTGCAGTGATTTGCTGACTTCATCGCCTTGCACAAGGGCGAGATCGAGGCGCTGGCCTTCTTCTACCAGCAGCCGTATCAGCGCCGCGCGCTGACTTTCGAGATGATCGAAGACCTGCACGAGCGGCTGAAGCGCCCGCCGCTGATGCTGACCACCGAGAAGCTGTGGGCCGCCTACGCACGGCTGTAGGGCAGCAAGGTGAGGGGCACCGACAGCAAGCGGCAGTTGACCGACCTGATCCAACAGGTGCGTTTTACGGCTGGCCTGGACACCGAATTGCGCCCCTTCCGCGACGAAGTGGACCGCCGCTTTCAGGCCTGGATCTTTAGACACAATGCGCAGCGCGGCACCGCGTTCACGGCCGAGCAGACCGATTGGCTGAGGATGATCAAGGACCACATCGCCGGCAGTTGCAGCGTGGCGCGGGGGGATTTTGACTACGCCGAGTTTGCCCAGCGCGGTGGCTTGCAAAGGGCTTGGGGCTTGTTTGGTGAGGAACTGGACGCGGTGATGGGTGAGATGAACCAAGAACTCGTGGCATAGCATGTGCTGGGCGCCAGGCCGATAATCTGCGCCACTTGAACCACAGCCCCAGGACGCACCATGCTCACCACGGTTGAAGCTGTATTGCAGGCCGACGGCGCCCTGCGCTTCCTGGAACCCGTGCGCCTGGCGGGCACCCAGCGCGTCCTGGTCACCTTCACCGAGCCGGTGGACGAGACGGTGGACGGCGCAAGCCTCAGCGAACGCAGCCTGGCAGCCGACTGGCTGCGCGACGAGGAAGATGCGGCCTGGGCCCACTTGCAGCCTGGCGCAGCGCCCGGCGGCCCGCTCAGCCCATGAATACACCGGTAGCGCCCTACGGCCGCAATACGCATGTGCCGCCGGGCTTCGACTGGTCGGCGCTGCGCAGCCAATCCGGCGCGCCGCTTGAAACGCAGTACCTGGCGACGCTGAACGAATTGGGCAAGCAGGCCGGCATGCTGGGCGCGATCTTCTTCAAGGCGCAGAACAAGATCCAGGACCCGGCCAAGCTCAGCCGCCTGGCGCAGATGATCGACGCCGAAAGCTGGGTCGGCATGGACGCCGATACCAAAGGCGATCTGTACGAGGGCCTGCTGCAGAAGAACGCCGAGGACACCAAGAGCGGCGCCGGCCAGTACTTCACGCCGCGCGCCGTGATTCAGGCAATGGTGGCGTGCGTGCGGCCCGAGCCGGTGAAAACGATTGCTGACCCGGCCTGCGGCACTGGCGGCTTCTTCCTGGGCGCCACCTACTGGCTCACCCGGCCGGGGCAGACGCTGAACAAGCGGCAGGCCGCCTTTCTGGCCAACCAGACCTTCTTCGGCAACGAAATCGTGGCGGGAACGCGGCGGCTGTGCTTGATGAACCTGTTTCTGCACAACATCGGCGAGCTAACGGGCGAGCCCACCATCGAGCGGGTGGACGCGCTGCTGACCGCACCCCAACGCAGCTTCGACTACGTGCTGGCCAACCCGCCCTTCGGCAAGAAGAGCAGCATGACCTTCACCAACGCCGAGGGTGAAGACGACCGGGAGTCGCTTACCTACGAGCGGCAGGACTTCTGGACCACCACGTCCAACAAGCAGCTGAACTTTCTGCAGCACATCGTCAGCATGCTGGGCAGCCATGGCAAAGCCGCCGTGGTGCTGCCGGACAACGTGCTGTTCGAAGGCGGCGCGGGCGAAAAGATCCGCCGCAAATGGCTGGAAACCTGCGACGTGCACACCATCCTGCGGCTGCCCACGGGCATCTTCTACGCTCAGGGTGTGAAGGCCAATGTGGTGTTCTTCGACGCCCGGCCCAAAGACGGCTTGGTGCAAACAAAAGGTGTGTGGTTCTACGACCTGCGCACCAACCGGCATTTCACGTTGAAAACGCGGCCGCTGGTGTTTGACGACCTGCGCGAGTTCGTGGATTGCTACAACCCCGACAACCGCCACCTGCGCAGAGCCAGCAGCGAGCGCTTCCGCTTCTACCCGTACGACGAGTTGATCGCACGCGACAAGGCCAGCCTGGACCTGTTCTGGCTGAAGGACAACAGCCTCGACAACCTGGCCGACCTGCCGCCGCCCGATGTGCTGCAACAGGAGATCATCGACCACCTGGAAGCGGCGCTGGCAGCCTTTCGGGACGTAGCGGCAAGCCTGCCCAGAACAAGCCCGCCGGAGGCGTAAGCCATGACCCGCATCCCGCAGCAGATGCTATGACCAGCCCTCCTGGTTGCCGGCCGGCTTGAGCGACGGGCGATTGCTCGCCCTCGCCGATCAGCCAGCCGCTGGTGTGCGGCAGCGCGAGGTGCCGCTTATGTGCGCCAGCGAACAGACAGCCCCAACAAGCGTTGACCATCATCACGCGTTGAACCGGGTTCGAGCTCGTGCCAGGGCGTACCATGGCGTGCCAGGGCGCACGCGGGCCAAACGGGCCAAGCCAGTCACTCACGAAAGCCGCATATCTCCAAGACAGGCAAAGAGGTGCCACCGGCGCGCCCGCGCGATGTCGGCGGGCTGGACATTGCAGCGGCCTTGCAGCGCGCCATCTCCAACAGCAGCGACTTTGCCAGCATCGCCACCGACGCCGGCGGCATCATCCGGATCTTCAACGTCGGCGCGGAACGCATGTTGGGCTATACCGCCGCCGAGGTGGTGAACATCCGATCGCCGTTCGAATTTCACGATGCGCAGGAATCTGTCGCGCGCGCTGCGGCCTTGAGCCTGGAATTCGGCACCGAGGTCGCGCCCGGTCTCGACGCGCTGATCTTCAAGGCCTCGCGCGGCATCGAAGACACCTACGAGCTGACCAAGATCAGGAAAGACGGCAGTCGGCTGCCGGCGGTGGTGTCGGTGACGCCGCTGCGCGACGCCCGTCGCGAGATCATCGGCTACCTGCTGATCAGCACCGACAACACCGCGCTCAAGCAGGCCTCGCAATATGCCCGCAGCCTGCTTGAAGCCAGCCTCGACCCGCTGGTCACCATCAGCCCCGACGGCAAGATCACCGATGTCAACGAAGGGTCGATCAAGGCCACCGGCGTGGCGCGAGAAAAGCTGATCGGCACTGACTTTTCCGACTATTTCACCGAGCCCGACAAGGCCCGTGAGGGCTACCGGCAGGTCTTTGCCAAGGGCTCGGTGATCGACTACCCGCTGACCATCCGGCACCGCAGCGGCCGCCTCACCGACGTGCTCTACAACGCCTCGGTCTACAAGGACGCGCACGGCAAGGTGCTGGGCGTGTTTGCCGCAGCGCGCGACATCACCGATCGCAAGCTAGCGGAGGCCGCGCTGCTCAAGTCCGGCGCGCTGCAGAGCGCCATCTTCAACAGCGCCAACTTCTCGAGCATCGCCACCGACGCCCAGGGCGTGATCCAGATCTTCAACGTCGGCGCCGAGCGCATGCTGGGCTACACCGCCGCCGACGTGATGAACAAGATCACGCCGGCCGACATCTCCGACCCACATGAGCTTATCGCGCGCGCAACGCTGCTCAGCGCGGAGCTCGGCACCGCCATCACGCCCGGCTTCGAAGCGCTGGTATTCAAGGCCTCGCGTGGCATCGAGGACATCTACGAGCTGACCTACATCCGCAAGGATGGCAGCCGCTTCCCCGCAGTGGTCTCGGTCACTGCACTGCGCGATGCGCTGGACGCCATCATTGGCTACCTGCTGATCGGCACCGACAACACGGCGCGCAAACAGGCCGAAGAAGCGCTGTTGCGCGCCGGTGCGCTGCAGAGCGCGATCTTCAACAGCGCCAACTTCTCAAGCATCGCCACCGACGCCAAGGGCGTGATCCAGATCTTCAACGTCGGCGCCGAGCGCATGCTGGGCTACACCGCCGCCGACGTGATGAACAAGATCACGCCGGCGGATATCTCCGACCCGCATGAGCTGATCGCGCGGGCAACGGCGCTCAGCGCGGAGCTTGGCACCGCCATCACACCCGGCTTCGAGGCGCTGGTGTTCAAGGCCTCGCGCGGCATCGAAGACATTTATGAGCTGACCTACATCCGCAAGGACGGCAGCCGCTTCCCCGCCGTGGTGTCGGTTACCGCGCTGCGCGATGCACAGGACGCGATCATCGGTTACCTGTTGATCGGCACCGACAACACGGCGCGCAAGCAGGTAGATGCCGAACGGCAACGTCTGGACCGGGTGCTGCGGGCCACCAATCTTGAGCTTCAAGGCGCCAAGACCGAGGCCGAACGGGCCAATCTGGCGAAGTCAGACTTTCTGTCCAGCATGAGCCACGAGCTGCGCTCGCCGCTCAACGCCATTCTGGGCTTTGCGCAGCTGATGGACTCTGGGCTGCCGCTGCCAACACCCGGCCAGAAAGACAGCATCGACCAGATCTTGCAGGCCGGCTGGTACCTGCTGGAGCTGATCAATGAGATCCTCGATCTGGCGCTGGTGGAATCCGGCAAGCTGTCGCTATCGCCGGAGCCGGTATCGCTCGAAGAGGTGCTGAGCGATTGCCGGGCGATGATCGAACCGCAAGCGCGCAAGCGGGGTATCGAAGTCAGCTTTGCGAAGCCGGAGAGCCCCTTGTTTGTGCTGGTTGACCGCACTCGGGCCAAACAGATCTTCGTCAACCTGCTCTCCAACGCGGTCAAGTACAACCGGGTCGGGGGTTCGGTCGTTGTGAGTTGCCGCCCGGTTGCGGGCGGTCTTGTGCGCGTCAGTGTTCAGGACACCGGCGAAGGTCTGGCGCCGGACAAGCTGATCCAGTTGTTCCAGCCCTTCAATCGCCTCGGCCAGGAGGCCGGCCTTGAGGAAGGCACCGGCATCGGCCTGGTCGTCAGCAAGCAACTGGTCGAGCTGATGGGCGGCTCGATTGGTGTGCAGAGCACGGTCGGCGTCGGCAGCGTGTTCTGGATCGAATTGCAGGCCACAGATGCCATCGAGGTACAGCGGGCCTTGAGCCCTCCGGTTGCGGATACCTCGGCAGAAGCCGAGGCCAAGGCGGTGCTGCGCACCGTGCTCTGCGTCGAAGACAACCCGGCCAATCTGAAGTTGATCTCCAAGCTGCTGGAGCGTCGACCCGACCTGCGCCTGCTCAGCGCCGGTGACGGCCGGCAGGGTGTTGAGATAGCGCATGCGGCCAGGCCCGACGTGATCCTGATGGACATCAACCTGCCCGGCATCAGCGGCGTCGCAGCGCTCAAGCTGCTGGCCGGCAGCCCGGCCACCGCGCACATCCCGGTGATCGCGATCAGTGCCAATGCGATGCCCAGGGACATCGAGCGAGGGCTGGAGGCCGGGTTCTTCCGCTACCTGACCAAGCCGATCAAGGTTGGCGAGTTCTTGGAGACGCTGGACCTGGCGCTGGAATGCGCAAGCGCCCGCTCAGGTGGCAGCGGTCTTGAGGCGGCCATTGAATGACACTTGAGCTGGACATCCACGCCGCCAACATCCTGATCGTCGATGACGAAGATGCCAGCCTGCACCTGTTGCGGCGCATGCTGACCGAGGCAGGCTATACGCGGGTTACGGCGACCCAACATCCGACCGAGGTCTGCGACTTGCATCGGCAGCACGACTACGACCTGATCCTGCTCGACCTGCAGATGCCCGTCATGGATGGTTTCAGCGTGATGGAAGGCCTAAAGGCCCTCGACAAAGGCAGCTATACGCCGGTGATCGCGCTCACCGCCCAGCCGCACCACAAGCTGCGCGCGCTGCGCGCCGGCGCCAAAGACTTCATCAGCAAGCCCTTCGATCTGCTGGAGGCCAAGACGCGCATCCTCAACGTGCTGGAAGTGCGGATGATGTACCGCCAGCTGGAGAGCCATAACCGCCTGCTGGAGGAGGCTGTGCGAAACCGTACCGCTGAACTGAGCGAGCTGGCCAGCTACTTGATCATCGTGCGCGAAGACGAGAAGGCGCTGCTGGCGCGAGAGTTGCACGATGAACTTGGCGCGTTGTTGACGGTCGCCAAGATCGACGTCGCGCGGTTGCGCATCAAGCTGCGCGAGGTGCCGATGATCGCCGTGCTGCTCGAGCCACTGGACCGGCACCTGGACGATGGCATTGCCATCAAGCGCAGAATCATCGAGACACTTCGGCCCTCTGGGCTAGCCGTTTTCGGTTTAACGGCAACGCTGGAAAGCCTGGCCGCCGAAGTGGCAACGCGCCTGAACATTGCCATCCAGACCGAGTTCGACGAAGTTGAACTGACCGACGAAGGCCAGCTGGCGATCTACCGCCTGGTGCAAGAAGCGCTGACCAATGTGTCAAAGTACGCCCAGGCAACGCGCGTTGATATTTCACTCTTGCGCGAGCCGTCGGTCGTACGCGTGCGGATCGCCGACAACGGCATTGGCTTTGATCCAACCGCGCTCAAATCGATCACGCACGGCATCACCGGTATGCGCTTCCGGATAGAGAAACTGCGGGGCAGTCTGAAGATCGACTCTCAGCCAGGCGCAGGCACCCGCCTCGAAGCGACCGTGCCGATGGCTCTCGCTGCGGCTGATGCCAGCCCCTCGGGGCATTGATCGCATGAGTGCGCTTGCTGGCGATCACGTGGTGTGGATCGAAGGCTTGTCGAAGTGGCGAGGCGGCCCTTGTCACAACCACTCCACAGCCACAACTAACAACCGGCGCGCGTCAAGGTGGTTGTCGCCTCATTCATGCAGCCATCGGCTGTTTAGTTGACGCCTCCGCGTAAGCTGCAACGGTGGACTCGCGCTCGGGATTGAGCGTGACGGGGCCGACTGGCGACCAATTGCGAGTGGCGC
>JBBQJN010000193.1:0-7268 GCA_038325945.1 Burkholderiales bacterium
CCGCGCATCAGCTCACCGAGCACCGGCGCGCCGTGCAGCAACTCGTTGGCAAACACCTTGGAGGCCTGCGGCCGCAAGGCGCTCATCGCCATCTTGGCGCGCACATAGGCCTCCAGTGCCTGCGCCGGATCGGCCTCGGGCACCAGCTCTTCCAACGGCAGCAGCCAGTCGTGCAGCGTGCGCGCCAGCACGGCCTGGTAAAGCTCAGCCTTGCTGCCGAAGTAGTAGTGCAGGTTGGCCTTGGGCAGCCCGGCCTCGTCGGCGATGGCCGCCACGGTGGCGCCGTTAAAACCAGCATGGGCGAAAACCTTCTCGCCCGCGCTCAGGATGCGCGCCTCGTTGGCCTGGCGGATCAGGCCCTTGCGGTCCTCCTCCTCTTCAGTACTACCTTGACGAGCGATTTGTCGAGCGCCTCGCAAACCAAGCGGCCGCCGCGGAACCGGCTTCGCCGGGCCGCTGGCGGCGCCCCCCTGGGGGGGAGCGCCGCAGGCGCTTCGGGGGGGGGTCACTTCTTCGATGCCTCGTACACCACGTGGCTGTAGGCGGCCTTGCCCGGATCCTTCTTGATCACCGGTGAGCTGCCACCGGCCAGCAACACTTTGACGGTGCGCTCATAGGCCGCCGGCTCCAGATAGCCCATCTTGGGCGTACCAGCGTTGCTGATCAACTTGGCCACGTTCTCCATCTGGCGCTGCTGCACCTTCAGCGTGGCGCTGCCCGAGGGGTCAGCCGCGACGACTATCTTGGCCGCTTCAGCCGGGTTCTTCACCGCGTCGTTCCAGCCCTTGAGCGTGGCCTTCAAGAACTTGCCCATGCGCGCGACAAAGGCCGGGTCCTTGAGTTTTGACTCCAGCACATAGAGGCCGTCCTCGAGCGAGGCCACGCCTTCCTTCTCGTAGAAGAAGGTCACCAGGTCACTCTCTTTGACGCCGGCGTCAACCACCTGCCAATACTCGTTGTAGATCATGGTGCTGATGCAGGCGGCCTGGTTCTGCAGCAACGGGTCAACGTTGAAGCCCTGCTTCATCACTTTGACGTCCACGTCGGGCTTGAGGCCAAGCTTGGCCATCCAGTTCAGGAACGGGTACTCGTTGCCGCCAAACCAGACGCCCAGGGTCTTGCCCTTGAAATCCTTTGGGCTCGACACGCCACTGGCCTTCTTGCAGGTCAGCATCAACCCCGACTTGTCGAAGATCTGCGCGATGTTGACCAGCGGCACGCCGGCCTCACGCGCGGCCAGCGCGTCGGGCATCCAGTTGACGATGGCGTCGGCCTGGTTGCCGGCCAGCACCTGCACCGGGCTCACATCAGGGCCACCGGGCTTGATCACCACCTCAAGGCCGGCTTCCTTGTAGTAGCCCTTGGCCTGCGCCACGTAATAGCCGGCAAATTGGGCCTGCGGCACCCACTTCATTTGCACCACCACCTTGTCGGCGGCCTGGGCCGCCAGGGCGCCGGTGGCCAACGCGGCCGCAGCCACCAGCCGCTTGATCGTGAAAATCTTCATCGCTCACTCCTGTGCAGGGTTGTAAAAAAAACCGGGCTTTTGCCCCGGCGGGGAAACAAGGGGCGTTCGTGCTCATCGCGCCGCACGAATCGAAGGGTGCCAGAACGCCAGCTTGCGCTCCAGCAAAACCAGCAGGGCATAGGCCAGCGATCCGGTGACCGAGGCCACCACGATGGCGCCCCAGACCAGCGCCATGTTCATGCGCGCGGCCTCGGTGCTGATGCGGAATCCCAGGCCTACCGTCGGCGAGCCAAAGAACTCGGCGACGATGGCACCGATCAGCGCCAGCGTGGCATTGACCTTGAGCGCGCCGAACAAAAACGGCAGCGCCATCGGCAGCCGCAGGTCAATCAGCGTGCGCACATAACCCGCGGCATAGCTGTGCATCAGCTCGCGCTCCTGGCGGCCGGCCGCCTGCAGCCCGGCCAACGTGGCCACCAGCATCGGGAAGAAGGTCATCAGCACCACCACCGCGGCCTTGCTGGGCCATTCAAAGCCAAACCACATCACCATGATCGGCGCCACCGCCACCAGCGGCACGGTGGCGGTCAGGCTGGCCAGCGGCAGCAGGCCGCGCTGCAGAAAAGGCGCGCGGTCGATCGCCACGCCAACGGCAAAGCCCAGCGCCGAGCCCAACACCCAGCCCACCAGCACGGCCTTGAGCACGGTTTGCACAAAGTCGCCGAGCAGGGTCTCCCAACGCTCGACCAGCATGCCGGCGATGAACGACGGCGCCGGCAGCAGCACCCGAGGCACGTCAAACAGCGTCACGCCCAGCTGCCAGAAGTACAGCACCCAGAGGCCAAACAGCGCCGCAGTGGCGGTGCCATACCAGCGGCTGCCGTCGAGCGCGGCCACCCGGCGCACGCTCAACAGCGCGGCCAGCGCCACTGCGGCCAGGCCGGCCAGCAGCGTGGGTGCCGGGCCGCCTTCAACGCTGCCGGCCTCGGGCACGGCCCACCACAGCGCGGCGGCCGCCGCCAGCGCTGTGGTCAGCACCGGCCAGACACCGAATTCGGCCGGCTTCATGCACCCCTCCGCTGGCGCAAGACCAGGCGCTCGACGCCGGCCACCGCCATCGTCAGGCCGAGGCCAAGCAGCGCCGACATCACCAGCGCCGACCAGATGCCCACCGTGTTGCCGTAGTAGCTGCCGGTAAGCAGGCGCGCGCCCAGCCCGGCCTGCGCGCCGGTGGGCAGCTCGGCCACCATCGCACCCACCACGCCGGCGGCAATCGCCACCCGCAGCGACGGAAACAGATAAGGCAGCGCCGCCGGCAGCCGCAGCAGCCAGAAGGTCTGCAACCGGCTGGCGGCGTAGGTGTGCAGCAGCTCAAGCTCGCTGCGCTGCGGCGCGCGCAGGCCCAGCACCATCGCCACCGTGACCGGAAAGAAGCACAGGTACATCGCGATCGTGGCCTTGGGCGCGAGGCCTGAGAAGCCCAGGCTGCCCAGAATCACCAGCACGATCGGCGCGATGGCCAGCACCGGCACGGTCTGGCTGGCCACGATCCAGGGCAGCAGCGCGCGGTCCAGCGTGCGGCTGTGCACGATGGCCGCGGCCAGCACCACACCCAGCAGCGTGCCCAGCACAAAGCCCACCAGCGTGGACTGGGCGGTGACATAGAGGTGGTAGGCCAGGTTGCGCGGTGAATCCAGCGGCCAGTCGGTGAGGCTGCTGTGCAAGTCCGCCGCCACCTGGTGCGGCGCGGGCAGCACCGGGCGCTCCATGTTCAAGCTGGCGTCAATCAGCTCGACCAGGCTGTAGTCGCCGTTGGGGTGGCTGTTGGGCAGCACACGCTCGATGACCCCGGCGCGGTTCAACCCCACCGCGCCGCCGTACCAGAGCAGCAGCACAAAGGCCAGCACGCTGGCCACCGGCAGCCAGCGCTCGCGCAGCGTCAGGGCCTCAGCTTTCATCTGCATCATGGCCTGCGGCCAGGCCTTCGCGCACCTCATGCGCCAGCGCGATGAACTCGGGCGTGTCGCGCAGCGCCAGCGTGCGCCGGTCGGGCAAGGGGGATTCGATGATCTTCAGGATGCGCCCGGGCCGCGGCGACATCACCACGATGCGTGTGCTCAGGTACACCGCTTCGGCGATCGAGTGGGTGACAAAGACCACCGTGCGGCGCTCGCGCTGCCAGAGTTGCTGCAGCTGGTCGTTGAGGCCGTCGCGGGTGATCTCGTCGAGCGCGCCAAAGGGCTCGTCCATCATCAGGATCTTGGGCTCGAAGCCCAGCGCGCGGGCGATCGACACCCGCTGCTGCATGCCACCCGACAACTGCCAGGGGTACTTGCGCTCGAAGCCGGTGAGGCCGACACGCTCAAGGTGCTCGCGCGCCACCGCCTCGGCCTCGGCCTTGGGCCGGCCCTGGATCTGCAGCGGCAGCATCACGTTGCCGATCACCGTGCGCCACGGAAACAGCGCCGGCGCCTGGAACACATAGCCATAGGCGCGGGCCAGCCGGGCCTGGTGCGGCGTCATGCCGTTAACCAGCACCTCGCCCGCGCTGATGGCCTCAAGATCCGCGATAACCCGCAGCAAGGTGGTTTTGCCGCAGCCCGAGGGGCCAATCAGTGAAACAAACTCGCCTTGCGCAATGTCCAGATCAATCTGTGACAGCGCATGCACCGGCTTGTCGCTGGTGCGCAGTGCCGGATAAACCAGGCTGGCGCCGCGCACCTGCACGGCAAGTTCGGCAAGCTCGGCAGTGGCGGGTGTCGGCAAGCCGGCCGGCCGGTCAGGAAAATTCATGGTCGGGCGTCTGGGCCTGCTTGGGGTGAAAGCTAACCAAATGGTCAGTTTATTGTCACCGAGCCGGTTGCAACGCACGGCCTGAAACAACGCCGTTCCGCCCTGGGATCAACCCCATGCCGCAGCCGGTTCAGTGCCCGTCTACAGCACCGCCTCGATGACGCAAGGCCCGCCGCTGGCAAAGCCGGCGCGCAAGGCCTTGGCCAGCGCGGCGTTGTCCTGCACCCGGCTGCCTGGCACGCCCATGCCCCGCGCCAGCGACACCCAGTCCAGCGTCGGCTGGCCCAGCGACAGCATGGCCGCCGCCTTGTCGCCGCTGAGGGTGGCGCCCACGCCCTGCAACTCACCCTGCAGGATGCGGTAGGCCCGGTTGGCAAAAACCAGCACCACCACCGGCAGGCTCTCGCGTGCCATCGTCCACAGCGCTTGCACGGTGTACATCGCGCTGCCGTCGCCTTCGAGCACCAGCACTGGCCGGCCCGGCGCACCCAGCGCCGCGCCCACGCCGCCGGGCAGGCCGAAGCCGATCGCGCCGCCCATGGTCGGCAGCCAGTCATGCGGCGCGGCATGGCGCATGTAAGCGCCAAAGCCGCGGCCGCTGCTGACCGCCTCGTCAACCACCACCGTGTTGTCGGGCAGCGTGGCGGCCACCACTGCGGCAATGCTCTCGGGCGTCAGCGCGCCGATGGGCAAAGCTGCCTCGGATACCGCCAGCAAGGTGGCGGGCGCCGGCCGCAGGCCCAGTTCATCGGCCAGCGCCTGCAGCGCAGCCGGCACATCGTCCTGCGGCGCCGCCAGCTGCTGCAACGCGGCACCTGCGGGCTTCAGCTGCGAGGGCTTGCCGGGGTAGGCAAAAAATCCGATCGGCTCAACCGCGCCGGCCAGCAGCAGCAGCTCGACGCCGGCCAGCTTGGCCACGGCGGCATCCACCGCATAGGGCAGGCGGTCGATGGCCGGCCGGCCACGGCCGCCGGGCATGCGCGCGTTGTAAAACTCAGCCATCAGCCGGCAGCCGGTTTGCGCGGCGATGGCAGCCGCCAGTTGCTGGGCCTGCGCGCTGCACGCGCCGCCGGCGCCCAGCAGCAGCACAGCACGCGGGCCCAGCGCGCGCAGCTGGCGCGCCGCCGCCACCACGGCATCGCCGCACACCGGCGCCAGCACCGGCGCAGCGCGCGCCACCGCCGCCACGCCGCCGCTGCCCCAGGCGGTATCGGCCGGCAGGATCAGCGTGGCAATGCGGCCCAGCGCGCCGTCGCGTGTGGCCACCACGGCGGCCGCGCCGTCGGCGCCCACGTCGGCCGCGCTGGCGCTGCTGCGCACCCAGTGCGACATGCTGCGGGCGATGGCCTCGACGTCGCTCTTGAGCGGTGATTCGAACCGCACATGCTCACGGCCATGGTCGCCGACGATGTTGACGATGCCCGACTGCGCCTTGCGCGCGTTGTGCAGGTTGGCCAGGCCGTTGCCCAGGCCCGGGCCCAGGTGCAGCAGCGTGGCAGCCGGCTTGCCGGCCATGCGGTAATAGCCGTCGGCGGCGCCGGTGACCACGCCCTCGAACAGCCCCAGCACGCAGCGCACGCCGGGGATGCGGTCAAGCGCGGCGACAAAGTGCATCTCCGAGGTGCCGGGGTTGGCAAAACACAGCTCAACGCCGCTGTTGGCCAGCGTGGTAACCAGCGATTCGGCGCCGTTCAGCGAAGTGGGGGCTGCAGTCATGGGCTTGCTTTCGATCAGGTAACGGTGTGCCAAGCCTACCTTCATCGCCAGCGTGTGGCGGCGAAGATAATCCAGCACGCACAGGCCCGCGCCGTTGGCAGCGGGCGTTTGAAGGCGCAAAGCTGACTGCCAAGGAGAACATCGGCGATGGTTTTTGACGACGTGATACAGGGGCGCCGCAGCATCCGCGGCTACCTGAAAAAGCCGGTTTCGCAGGCGCTGATCCGCGAAATCATCGCGCTGGCGATGCGTGCGCCGACCTCGCTGAACACCCAGCCCTGGAACTTCTACGTGGTGTCGGGCGCGGTGCTTGATCGCATCCGCAAAGGCAACGTAGAGCGCAACCTGGCCGGCGTGCCCCACTCGCGCGAGTTCCGCATGGGCCCGGGCTACGAGGGGCCGCACCGAGAACGCCAGATCGGCGTTGCCAAGCAGTTGTTCGCGGCCATGGGCATCGCACGCGACGACAAGGAGAAGCGGCAGGACTGGGTGTTGCGCGGCTTTCGCCAGTTTGACGCGCCGGTGTCGATCGTCGTCACCTATGACCGGGCCATCCACGGCAGCGACATCGCCCCGTTCGACTGCGGCGGCGTGGTCAACTGCCTGGTCAACGCCGCCTGGTCGCGCGGCCTGGGCTGCGTCATCAATAGCCAGGGCATCATGCAGTCGCCAGTGGTGCGCGCCGAAGCCGGCATCCCCGACGACCAGGTGATCCAGACCTGCGTCGCCATGGGCTGGCCCGACGAGAGCTTCCCCGCCAACGCGGTGGTTTCACAGCGCAAATCGGTGGATGAAGCGGCGGTGTTTGTCGGCTTCGAGGACTGATTGGGTCTCTGGGCGGCGCACCCACCCGGCCCCAGATCGAAACACTGCGCCGCCAGCACAAAAATCGCCGGATCGGGCTTGCTCAATTGCACCCGCGCCGAGATCACGCCGCCGGTAAACCCGCCAGAGAAGGATGGCAGCGTTTCAGGTGGTCGGCCTAACACGGTGGCCTCGATCGTCTTTGCTGAAGACCTCGTCGGTGTCGACACCAAGCTGCGGCCGACGCCAAGCCGCTGGTCAAGTGGATCCTGAGCCTGGACGCGGCCAAGGAGTCCTGATTTCCCACGGCGTGCCGCCCAAGCCGCCGCGCGTGTTGTGGCCGCGCCGTCCAAATTGGGCAAGGCAATTGGCTGTGCATTCGCCTGCGACAATCCGGCCGCGAACGCGGGAGGTCGCCAATGCTCACGAGGTTGCGCGTCAAGGGTTTCAAGAACTTGCGAGAGGTGGACTTGTCCTTCGGGCCGTT
>JBBQJN010000194.1:0-7191 GCA_038325945.1 Burkholderiales bacterium
AGCGAGAATCGGCCCCAGCGAGGACAGTTCTTGCCGGATTTGCAGCCCCATAGCCCAGCTATGGGGCAAAAAGACGGTGAGAAATGGACCGCTGCGGTCGATTCGCAGCCGACGCTCCCCAAGCCCGACAGGCTCCTAGAATGAAGGCTTGTCCCTGGAGCCCATTGCGATGCCATCTCAACGCCGCAGCGCCGCCAAACCGGCCGCCGAAGCCGCCGCCGAAGGCGTGTCGCGGGTGCTCAAGAAGTACCCCAACCGGCGCCTCTACGACACCCGTACCAGCAGCTACATCACGCTGGCCGATGTCAAGCAGATGGTGCTCGATGGCGAGACCTTCGAGGTGCGCGACGCCAAGAGCGGCGATGAGCTGACGCGCAGCATCCTGCTGCAGATCATCCTGGAAGAAGAGACCGGCGGTGCGCCAATGTTCAGCGCGCAGATGCTGTCGCAGGTGATCCGCTTTTACGGCCATGCCATGCAGGGCATGATGGGGTCCTACCTCGAAACCAACTTGCAGACCTTCGTCGACATGCAAACCCGGCTGGCGGAACAGACCCAGGGTGTCTACGACCCGCAGAGCTTCACACCCGAGACTTGGTCGCGCTTGATGACCGGCCAGGGCCCGCTGATGCAAGGCCTGATGGGCAATTACCTCGAGCAGAGCAAGACCTTGTACGAGCAGATGCAAGAGCAGGTGAAGGAGCAGATCAAATCCGGCGCGTTGTTTCCGGGCATTCCGGGCATTCCGGGGCTCACCACCAAGCGCTGAGACCGGCGCCGGTGCGGCGCGCCGCAACGCGCCGCAGGGCGTTGTCGCCGACAATCGGCGCATGCAAGCCTCTCCTACTTTGCCGGTGGCCACGCCACAGGCCGGCGCACCGGCGCCCAAGATCGGTTTTGTCTCGCTGGGTTGCCCCAAGGCGCTGACCGATTCCGAACTGATCCTCACCCAGCTCAGTGCCGAGGGCTACCAGACCAGCAAGTCGTTTGCCGGCGCTGACATGGTGATCGTCAACACCTGCGGCTTCATCGACGATGCGGTCAAGGAGAGCCTCGACACCATCGGCGAGGCGCTGGCCGCCAATGGCCGCGTCATCGTCACCGGCTGCCTGGGCGCCAAAGGCGGCGCCGATACCGGCGCGGGCAGCGCCAACCTGGTGCGCCAGATGCATCCCAGCGTGCTGGCCGTGACCGGCCCGCACGCCACGCAAGAGGTGATGGACGCGGTGCACAAGCATGTGCCCAAACCGCATGACCCGTTTGTCGACCTGGTGCCCGAGGCGCGGGCGCAGTTTCGGGGCGTGGCTGGCATCAAGCTGACGCCGCGCCACTATGCCTACCTGAAGATCAGCGAGGGCTGCAACCACCGCTGCACCTTCTGCATCATCCCCAGCATGCGCGGTGACCTGGTGTCGCGGCCGGTGGGCGATGTGCTGGCCGAGGCCAGGGCGCTGTTCGAGTCGGGCGTCAAGGAGTTGCTGATCGTCAGCCAGGACACCAGCGCTTACGGCGTGGATGTCAAATACCGCACCGGCTTCTTCGATGGCCGGCCGGTGAAGGCGCGCATGACCGAGCTCTGCGAGGCGTTGGCCGATCTGGCCAAGCCACATGGCGCCTGGGTGCGGCTGCACTATGTGTACCCCTATCCGCATGTCGACGCGTTGCTGCCGCTGATGGCCGACGGCCGCATCCTGCCCTACCTGGATGTGCCGTTTCAGCATTCCCACCCGGATGTGCTCAAACGCATGAAGCGCCCGGCCAGCGGCGAGCGCAACCTCGACCGTTTGCTGAAGTGGCGCGAGGCCTGCCCCGAGTTGGTGATCCGATCAACCTTCATCGCCGGTTTTCCGGGCGAGACCGAGGCCGAATTCCAGCATCTGCTCGACTTTGTTCGCGAGGCGCAGATCGACCGCGCCGGCTGTTTTGCCTATTCGCCGGTGACAGGCGCAGCGGCCAACGAGCTGCCGGGTGCGCTGCCTGCCGAGCTGCGCGAGGAACGCCGCGCGCGCTTCATGGCGGTGGCCGAAGAGGTCTCGATCGCGCGTCTGCAGCGCCGCATCGGCGCCAGCATGCAGGTGCTGATCGACCATGCGCCGGCGCTGGGCCGCAGGGGCGGCGTTGGCCGCAGTTTTGCCGACGCACCCGAGATTGACGGCACGGTGCGGCTGTTGCCGCCCGAGAAGGCCAGCAAGACATTGAAGGTGGGCGATTTCACCCGCGCCCGCATCGTGGCCACCGAAGGCCATGACCTGATCGGCCAGCCGATCTGACACCAGCGCTGCGACACCAGCCCTCTGACCCAAGCCAACGAGATTTTCATGAGCGATGAGCGTGACCTGATCACCGACCTGATCCACCACCCTTACCAGCCGCCAGCCGGCTGGGCCGCAGTGCCGCCGGGCGTGTTCAAGGCCTCGACGGTGATTTTTCCCGACGTGGCGGCGCTGCGCGGGCGCACCTATACCGCCAAGACCGGCTACACCTACGGCCTGCGCGGCACGCCCACCACCTATTTGCTGGAAGAACGGCTGGCCACGCTGGAGGGCGGCAGTTACTGCATCCTGTCGCCCAGCGGGCTGGCGGCGATCATGAACGTCAACCTGGGCCTGTTGCAGCAAGGTGATGAACTGCTGCTGCCAAGCAATGTCTACGGCCCCTCGGCCGATCTGGCGGCCAATGTGCTGACGCGCTGGGGCATCACGCACCAGCAGTACGACGCCATGAACCCGGCCGACCTGGCGGCGCGCATCAGCGGTCGCACCAAGCTGGTGTGGATCGAGGCGCCGGGCTCGGTGACGATGGAGTTTCCTGATCTGCCGGCGCTGGTGGCTGCCGCCAAGTCGCGCGGCGTGCTGACCGCGCTCGACAACACCTGGGGCGCTGGCCTGGCCTTGCGCGCCTTCGACCTGGGCGTCGACATCGTGATGCAGGCGCTGACCAAGTACCCGTCTGGCGGTGCCGATGTGCTGATGGGATCGGTGGTCACGCGTGATCAGGCGCTGCACCTGAAGATGCTCAAGCTGCATGGCCAGCTGGGCCTGGGCGTGGCGGCCAACGATGCCGAGCTCATCCTGCGCGGCCTGCCCACGCTGGCGCTGCGCTACCACGCGCACGATGCGGCGGCACGCCAGTTGGCGGCTTTTCTGGGCAGCCAGCCGCAGGTGGTGCAGGTGTTGCATCCGGCGCTGCCGGGCTCGCCAGGCCATGCCCAGTGGGCGGCCAGTTGCAGCGCGGCGGCCGGGCTGTTCTCGGTGATGTTCGACCCGGCGCTGAGCCAGGCTCAGGTGGATCGGTTTGTCGATGCGCTGAACTTGTTCAAGATCGGCTACTCCTGGGGCGGGCCGACCAGCCTGGTGGTGCCCTACCCGCTCGACGACATGCGCGCCGACCGCAAGGCGCTGCCGGGCCATCTGGTGCGCTTCTCGATCGGCCTGGAGGCGGTGGCCGATCTGCAAGCCGACCTGGCGCAGGCGCTGCGGGCGCTGGGCTGAGCGTTGGCGAGCGCGGCGGCTGCGGCCGTTTGCGCACAAGTTGGCGGCGCGCGCCGGCCTGAGCTTGCCGCTGGCGGCGCAAGGTCTGGGGCTGAGGTATACCCCTGAGCCATGACGCTCGCTCTCTTTTTGCACTGAGCCATGGCCGGCTGGGAAGCTTCCACGCTGGCTATCGATACTGCAGAGCTGACGCTGCTGCAGGGTCTCGATTCGCCCGAACGCAGGCGCTGCAGCCTGGTGGTCTACAGCGGCGGCGAGACGGGCCGCCAGATCCGCCTGGCTGAAGGCGTCAGCACGCTGGGCCGATCCGCCGCTGCTGACGTGCAGATCGACGGCGCGGGCATGAGCCGCTTGCATGCCGAACTGCGTGTTGTCGGCGCCCAGGTCACGTTGCGCGATCTGGGCTCGGCCAACGGCAGCTTTGTGCGGGACCAGCGTATCAACGGCAGCCAACCGCTGCGCGATGGCGATCTGCTGCGCCTGGGTCGCATGGTATTGAAGTTCTACACCCACGGCAGCCTTGACGCCGCGTTGCACGACCGCGTCTACCGCCTGGCCATGATCGACGCCGGCACCGGTTTGTACAACCGGCGCTACCTGCATGATGCGCTGGCGCGTGAGCTGCGTCGCAGCCGCCAGGGCGGCCGGCCGATCTCGGTCATCGCCTGCGACCTGGACCGCTTCAAATCGGTCAACGACAGCCACGGCCATGCGGCCGGTGATCTGGTGCTGCGCGAGAGTGCCACGCTGATGGCTCGGGTGCTTGGCGACCGGGGTGTGCTGGGGCGGTTGGGTGGCGATGAATTCCTGGCGCTGCTGCCGGGTCTGGGCGTTGATGCAGCGCGCGACATCGGTGAGCGCATGCGCTTGGCGGTAGCCGGCCACTGCTTTGTGTTGCCGTCCGACCAACCGGCCGTGCAGCGCCGCCTGCCCTACCAGCAGACGCTGTCGATAGGCGTGGCCGAGTGGCAAAGCCAGATGCTCGACAGCAGCGACCTGCTCGACACCGCCGACCGCCTGCTCTACGACGCCAAACGCGCCGGCCGTAATCGCATTCATATCTGAGGCCGCACACAGACAAATCTGAGCGCTGTCTGTGCCTGCCGAAGCGGCCGAGCGATACGCGGCCGTGGCCTCCTCACCAGCGCTTGAAGCGGCGCTCCAGGTAGTCAAAGCCCCATTGCATCAGCAACGCCAGCAGCGCTGCCGGCAGCGCGCCAGCCAGTGCCAGATCGGTGTCGTTGACGGCCAGGCCGGCGACGATGCGTTCACCCAGGCCGCCGGCGCCAATGAAAGCCGCCACCGTGGCGGTGCCCACGTTGATCACCGCCGCCGTCTTGACGCCGGCCAGCAGCACCGGCAGCGCCAGCGGCAGCTCTACTGTCCACAGCGTCTGTGCCGGGCTCAGCGCCAGTGAGTGGGCGGTCAGCGACAGCTCGCGTGGTACGCCTTGCAGCCCGGCATGGGTGTTGCGCACGATCGGCAGCAAGGCATAGATGAACAGCGCCAGCAGCGCCGGCACAAAGCCGATGCCGCCGACGATGGCGATCAAAAAGGCCAGCAGCGCCAGCGAGGGCACGGTTTGCAGCATGCCGACCAGGCCGAGCAGCCAGCCGGCCAGGCCCGGCCGCCGCCAGGCCAGCCAGCCCAGCGGCACGCCCACCAGCAGCGCCAGTGCCAGCGAGGCAAAGACCAGCAGCAGATGTTGGCCGAGCAGGCGGCCAAGATCTGGCGCAAAGACCCGCGCCATCAGGCTGGGCCGCAGCGCCGGTGCGGCCGCAGCGCCTGGGGCCGCCGTTGCGGCCGACGCTGCCGTGCCGGGCCGGGCAGCGGCGCTGGCCAGCCAATCTCGCGCCACTTCGGCAAAGCCGCGGCCGTCGAGTTCGACCTGCGCATTCATCGCGATCATCGCCGCCTCGTTGATGCGGCCTGCCAGCGGCCGCAGTGCGGTCTCATCGACGGCTGCGCGCATCAACAGCACGGCGTCGTAGCGCGGAAAGAACGCCTGGTCATCGAGCAGCACACGCAGGCCAAGGCGCCCGACCTGGGCGTCGGTGCTGTAGACATCGATCAGATCAACCTGGCCCTGGCTCAAGGCCTGGTAGGCCAGGCCATGGTCGAGGCCGGAGCCGGGTGCCAGTGGCAGGGCGTAAGCGGCCTTGAGCGCCGGCCAGCCGTCAGCGCGGGCCAGAAATTCATGCGACAGGCCGGGTTTAAGCGCTCCTGCCGGCAGCCGCGCCAAGTCAGAGATGCTGCGCAAGCCCAGGCGCTGGGCGTCGACCTCGCGCATCGCCAGCGCATAGGTGTTGTTGAAGCCCAGCGGCACGCCGGCCTTCAGGCCACGCGGCGCCAGCCACTGGTTGAGCTCGGCCAGCGAGGGGTTGCCCTCGCGCTGCAGCAGCTCGCGCACGATGGTGCCGGTGTACTCGGGGTAGATATCCACCGCGCCGCTGGCCAGCGCCTGCGCCAGGATGCCGGTATTGCCCAGGCCCTGCTTGTGCGTGGCCGGCGTGCCGGCGGCCTGCAGCGTCTGGCGCAGCACTTCGCCCAGGATGTAGGACTCGGTGAAGCGCTTGGAGCCGACCACCAGCGGCTCGGCCGCCCCGGCCGCTGCGGCCGGGCCTGCGGCCAGCGCCGCCAAGCACATCAGCAGCCGCGCGGCAACGTGGCGCCATGCCGTCGCCGCCATGCCGCTCAGCCCTTGTCGGGGCTGGTGAGCAGCGGGATCGCGCCGTCCGAATCGCTGCCCAGCAGGCCTACCTGGGTGTAGATGCCCAGCTTCTGGCGTGTGTCCTGGATGTCGAGGTTGCGCATTGTCAGCTGGCCGATGCGATCAGCCGGCGTGAAGGCGCCAGCGCCGCTTTCCATCGTCAGCCGCTCGGGGTGGTAGGTCAGGTTGGGGCTGCGGGTATCCATGATCGAGTAGTCGTTGCCGCGGCGCAGCTCCAGCGTCACCTCGCCGGTGATGGCACGCGCCACCCAGCGCTGGGCGGTTTCGCGCAGCATCAGGCATTGCGGGTCAAACCAGCGGCCCTGGTAGAGCAGCTTGCCCAGCCGGCGGCCGTTGGCGCGGTACTGCTCGATGGTGTCCTCGTTGTGGATGCCGGTGACCAGGCGCTCGTAGGCGATGTGTAGCAGCGCCATGCCGGGGGCTTCGTAGATACCGCGGCTCTTGGCCTCGATGATGCGGTTCTCGATCTGGTCGCACATGCCCAGGCCGTGTCGGCCACCGATCCGGTTGGCCTCTTCGAGCAGCGCCACCGCGTCCTTGAAGGTCTGGCCGTTCAGCGCCACCGGCTGGCCTTGTTCGAAGCGCACGGTCACCGTTTCGGCCTTGACGATCACGTCATCAAGCCAGAAGGCCACGCCCATGATGGGCTTGACGATGTGCATGCTGGCGTTGAGAAACTCCAGGTCCTTGGCCTCGTGGGTGGCGCCCAGCATGTTGCTGTCGGTGCTGTAGGCCTTCTCGACGCTCATCTTGTAGTCGAAGCCGGCGGCGATGAGGTATTCGCTCATCTCCTTGCGGCCACCGAGCTCGTCGATGAAGGTCTGGTCGAGCCAGGGCTTGTAGATCTGCAGCGCCGGGTTGGCCAGCAGGCCGTAGCGGTAGAAGCGCTCGATGTCGTTGCCCTTGTAGGTGCTGCCGTCGCCCCAGATGTTGACGTCGTCCTCGCGCATCGCCACCACCAGCGCGGTG
>JBBQJN010000195.1:0-7182 GCA_038325945.1 Burkholderiales bacterium
CTTCGAAGACTACTTCGGCTGGGCCGGCGTCTCGGATGACGAGAAGGCACTGCGCTTCGCCATCGGCGTGGCCCCCGCCTTCTTGCACCGCAGCTACCTGGTCGACCCCAGCGTGGTTGACCTGGCGGCCAAGCGGGGCCCTTCCACCGGCATGGCCTGCCAGATCTGCGCCGGCGTGGCGGCCACCACGGCGCTGAAGATCCTGCTCAAGCGCGGGCCCGTGCTGGCTGCCCCGCACGGCTTGCAGTTCGATGCCTACCGCAACAAGTTCGTGCATACCTGGCGCCCGGGTGGGCACCGCAACCCGCTGCAGCGGCTGGTGATCGCGATCGGGCGTCGGCAGTTCAAAGCGATGCGCAAGGGGGTTTGATGATGGTCGCCAGCCCGCTGCACCAGATCCTTGACCTGGCCCGCTGGGCACCCAGCGGAGATAACACGCAGCCTTGGCGCTTTGAAATCGTCGACGAGCTGCACTTTGTGATCCATGGGCGGGACACCCGAGACGACACGGTGTACGACCTCGATGGCCGGGCGAGTCAGCTCTCGCTTGGCACGCTGATCGAAACACTGGCCATCGCCGCGACCGGCCATGGTCTGACGCTGAAGGTGACACGGCGCGCAGACATGCCCGACGATTGCCCGACCTTCCATGCTGAATTGCGGCAGATGCCCGGCACGACACCAAGCCCGCTACGGGATGCCATCGCGCGGCGCAGTGTGCAGCGACGGCCTCTTAAGACCACCCGGCTGACCGAGGACGAGTTGCAGGCGCTACGTGAGTCGGTCGGCGCAGAGCACGAGCTGCTCGTGTATCAAGCTTGGACCGAACGCAAGCGCTGGGCTGCGATGCTGTGGGTCAATGCCGGCTTGAGATTGCGGCTGCCCGAGGCCTTCGAAGTTCACCGCCGGGTGATCCAGTGGGACGCCCGCTACAGTGCCGACCGCATTCCTGATCAAGCGCTTGGCGTGGCCGCGCCCACCATCGCCATGATGCGCCTGGCAATGACCAGCTGGAAGCGCGTCGAATTTCTCAACACCTGGCTCGCCGGGACCATCGCTCCGCGCATTGAGATGGACTTGGTGCCGGCGCTGGCCTGCGCCGGCCATGTGGCGATCCTGGCGCGGCGGCCGCCCCAGTCCATAGACGACCATGTCGCTGCGGGTCGTGCAGTGCAGCGCTTCTGGCTCACCGCGACCGCGCTGGGCCTGCAGCACCAGCCGGCGCTGACGCCACTGGTGTTTACGCGCCTACTGCGCGAGGGCATTGCCTTCACCCGCCATGCGCCGTCCCTGGCGAGCGCGCAGCGGGTAGCAACTGGCCTGGATGCGCTGCTTGGTGGGCAGTCGGCGCGCGGCGTCTGGCTTGGTCGCATCGGCCATGGCGCGGCAGCACAGTCGCGCTCCGTGCGCAAGCCGCTGAGCCAACTGCTGGTCGAGCCCCCAGCGCCGGAGGCCGGCCCGTCGGCCTGATGATGCACCCATCGCTCGCGAGAGCGCGCGGCAATCAAGAAGAAAGGATCGGGTAAGCACGGCGCCCGTCGCGCCTGCCGCGTGCGCCGCGTGTGATTTTGTGCGCACGCTGGTGCGCCACCGGCCGTTGGCTGGCAAGAGCTTTGCCGCTCGGAGGCACAATGACCGGCAGTCGGCGCCGGCGCAAGGATTTGCGCCAGACAGGCGTTGATCCTACGTGCGCCGGCTTTGTTGTCCCTGCCGCTTTCGGCCCGCGTCGCAGATCAATCGCGCCATGACTCCGCCATAAACGCGTCGGGCGCCGTCACCTTTGGAGAAGTTTCGCCATGATCCGACCCACCCAAGCTTGCGTCACCGCACTGTTTGCGGCGACGCTTCTGACGCTGGCGGCTTGCGGCCAGAGCATTGAGACGTCGCTGGCGACCGCCAAGGCCGAATTGGCCGCGAAGAAATACGTCGAGGCGGCTATCGTACTGAAGTCGGCGCTGCAAACCAGCCCGCAGTCCGCAGAGATCCGGCTGCTGCTCGGTCAGACGCTGTACGCGTCGCGCAACTACACCAATGCCAATGTCGAGTTGCGCAAGGCACTTGAACTCGGGCGGCCGGCGGCCGACGTCGTCCCGCTGCTGGCGCGGTCCCTGCTGACCCTGGGCAAGGCCCAGGCCCTGGTCGACGAATTCGGCAAGACCATGCTTGACAACCCAGCGGCGCAGGCCGACCTGAAGACTTCGGTCGCCGCCGCCTACGCCTCGCTCAAGCAGCCCGCCGAATCCAGCGCGGCCATCGCCGAAGCGCTCAAGGCCGTGCCAGCAAACCCCGACACGCTGCTGCTGCAGGCCCGACTAGCCGCCGAGCAGCGCCAGTTCGACCAGGCCGGCGCGCTGATCGAGCAAGCGATCGCCGCCCGGCCCACCAACCCCCAGGCGTGGCAGCAAAAGGGCGACCTGTTGCTCGTCGCCAAGGGCGATGCCACCGGCGCGATCGAGGCCTACCACAACGCGCTCAGCCATGACCCCGACCATGTCGGCACGCTGTCCAACTTGATCGCGGCGCTGATCTTGAAACAGGATGTCAAAGGCGCCAAGGAGCAGCTCAAGGCCTTGCAGACTGCGCTGCCGAACAACCCTCAGACAACCGTTTTCGAGGCCAATCTGGCGCTGTTGGACAATCAGCCTCAGCGCGCCAAGGAGCTGATCGACCTAGTGCTGCAGGTCGCACCCGACAACCTGCAGGTTCTGCAGCTGGCGGCCGCCATCGAGATCCGCAACGGCCTGCTGCTGCGTGCTGAACGCACGCTGGGCAAGCTGCTGGCCCTGGCCCCCGGCCTGCGGATGGAGCGCAACCAATTGGCCGAGATGCTGGTCGGCCAGGGCAGGCCGGCCAAGGCCCTGGCGACACTGCAGCCACTGCTCGCTAGTGGCAGCGCCGATAGCCAGACCCATGCGCTGGCCGGCCTAGCGCAGCTGCAGGAGGGACACCTCGATCAGGCCGCCGACAGCTTCTCTACCGCAGTCAGGCTCAACCCTTCCAACAAGGCTGCACAGACCCACCTGGCACTGGCACAGCTGAAGTCGGCCGGCCCGGCCGCCACGGCCGCGAAGCTTCAGCACATTGCGGCGGTAGACCAAGGCCAGGTGGCCGACCTTGCTCTGGTCAGCCTGCACACCCGTAACAAGGACTTCGGCGCCGCGCTGAGAGCCGTCGACGCGCTGCAGGCCAAGGAGAAGGACAACCCGAGCACTGCCATGCTGCGTGGCCGCATCCACCTGCTGAACAAGGACAAGACCGCGGCCCGTACCAGCTTCGAGCGCGCGTTGGCTATCGACCCCAGCTTTGTCGAGGCGGCGTCGATCCTGGCCGGCATGGACCTTGACGACAAGCAGGCTGCGTCAGCGAAGAAACGTTTCCAGGATGTGCAGGCGGCCGACCCGCGCAACGTGCAGGCTGTGCTGGGGCTGGCCAAAATCATGGCGCTGGAAGGCGCGCCGCGCGCCGACATCGCCGACAAGCTGCAGCAGGCCGTCAAGCTCGACCCAGGCAGCGCCGAGGCCCGGCTGGCGCTCGTCAACCACCACCTCGGCAGCCGCAGCGTCGAGGCGGCGCAGTCTGCGGCTCAGGAGGCGATCGCGGCGCTGCCCGAGAACACTGACTTGCTCGACGTACTCGGCCGCGCCCAGATGCTGGCCGGCGATAACAACCAGGCGATCAGCACCTTCAAGCGGCTGGCGGCGCTGGAGCCGCACTCGCCGCGCGGCTATCTGCGCATGTCTGGCGCTTTCCTGGCCAGTAACAACAAGCGCGCGGCCGAGCAAAACCTGCGCCAAGCACTGACGATCACGCCCAACCTGCTTGAGGCCCAGCGCGCGCTGGCGCGCATGGCGCTGGCCGATAAGCGCCCGCAGGATGCGCTGCGAATCGCCAAGACGGTGCAGAGCCAGCGGCCGCGCGAGACGGCGGGCTATTTCATGGAAGCCGACATAGAGCACAACCGCAAGAATCTCGATGGCGAGCTCGCGGTCTATCGCCGCGCGCTGGGCCAAATGCCCAGCACTGAGATGGCCACGCGGCTGTATATCAAGCTCAGCGGCGCCAAGCGACAGGCCGAGGCCGATAAGTTCGCTGCATCCTGGCTCGCCGAGTACCCGCTCGACGCCGAGTTTCAGGCTGTGCTGGGCGACCTCGCGATGGCCATGGGCAAGTACGACCTCGCCGAGCGGCAGTACAGCGCCGTGCTGAAGCTGCGTCCCGAGAACGCGCTCGCGATGAACAACATGGCCTGGATACTGAACAAGCAGGGCAAGCCGGCTGCCGCGCTGGCGATGGCTGAGCAGGCCGTCAAGCTGTACCCCAAGGCACCAGGGCTGATGGACACGCTGGCGCTGGTACTGGCAGCGAACGACCAGCTGCCGCGCGCCGTCCAGGTGCAGAAGGCAGCGCTTGCGCTGGACCCGAACACGCCCGAACTGCGTCTGAACCTGGCTCGGCTGCTGATCAAGTCCGGCGACAAGGCCACGGCCCGAACTGAACTCAAGCAACTGGAAGCGCTCGGCGCCCGCTACCCAGCGCAGGACGAAGTCCGGCGATTATTGGCGGCGCTTTGAGTTGACTTTGACAGTTTCAAGGGACTCGCGCCTGTAGTGCCTGCGAAGCACCAGGAGTTTCCGACCCTACGTTGGAAGGCTGCATGCCCCTGGGGTTTGCCCATATCAGGCGTGCTGCAGAACAGGCGGTCGGAGCTTCATCCGCAAGGATCTCGAACACTTGGCGGCCTCAAGGGTGATCTCGGTGAGCTGCCAGACGGCCCATGAGGGCTAGGAGCCTGTCGGGTTTGGGGCATCGATAGCGAGAATCGGCCCCAGCGAGGACAGTTCTTGCCGGATTTGTAGCCTCATAGCCCAGCTATGGGGCAAAAAGACGGTGAGGAATGGACCGCTGCGGTCGATTCGCAGCCGACGCTCCCCAAGCCCGACAGGCTCCTAGACGACCGCGCCAGCTGGATTCAACGCGTCTGATCCTGGAAGTTGCCCCTCGTGTCGGCGCAGGCATGCTTGACGGCGCGCGCCAGCAGCAGCCGCGACATCACTGTGATGGCCTCTTGCTTGAGGCTGCAGCGCGCCGTCGCAATCAACCTGCGCTGGCTGCTGCGGGCTATTGGCCGGCTGGGCTCTGCCGTTATTCGTCGAATCAGCCACTTTCGCTAGATCGGCACTACCGTCCAGGTCGTTACCCGGGCCGATGGCAAGCCAAGCACTGTCGATATTCTTTACACCGCACCCCCTTCTAACCGGCACTTCAGCCCTTCAGGAAAGCAAATATCAACAAAATCAATGAGTTACGGATCATGGCACGGTACGTGCTTATTTCATGTCGAGCGCCGGAGTGGCGTGACACACTGAACCACACAAAGGACAAGCGATCATGACCAAGACACTGAAACTCAAGTCACTGGCCGCCGCAGCGGCCGCCTGCGTCGGCCTGCTGGCCGCCGCGCCGGCCCATGCGCTGGTCTACGCGGTATCGCACCTGAACGTCGAGAATTTCGTGCTCAGCCTCGGTGGCCTGAGTGGCCCGACGACCATCAATTCGTTCACGTTCGACATGGCCAACTCGTCGTCGATGAACGGCGTCACCTCGTCGGGTGGCACTCGCCAGCAGAGTTGCGGCAGCCTCGCCACCCCTTGCGGGTTGGGTCCGGTGCTCGATCCGACGCAAGCCGTTGTCGGCGTCGGGCCGTTCGGGGCGGCCAACGATTTCACGATGTACACGCCGCCGGGTGCCACCTCGTACTCACGTGCGGACGGTGTGTTGACCTCGGCCGAACTCGTGCAAGGTATCCCGACCAGCTTCCAGATGATTGCCGAATCGCTGCTCAACATCAATGGCCAGGCGGCAGCCAACGCTGACGTGCAATCGACCACCAATCTGGGTGTGTCGTTCACGGTCAGTGGCGGTGGGGCCTCCACCTTGTCCTTGTCGTTCGAGGCCGACCCCGACAAGCAGGTCATGATCAATGACCTGCCTGGCATTTTCTCGGCGGCGTCGAACATGACGGCGTCGTTCACGCTGACCCGGGAAAGCGACAGTGAATCTATCCAGTGGTCGCCGCGCGGTCTGGGTGCCTCGGCGGCAACCGGCGCCGGCATCGGTGCGCCTTGTTTTGTCTCCGCTGGATTCCTGGGCGCCAGTTGTGCGGTGTCCAACGACGCCTTGGGCACGTCGTTGAACCAAAACGTCAGCACAGGCATCAATCCGAACACAGTCAACAGAAGCTTTGAGTTTGCTAACTCGCTCGGGCTGTTCGGCATTGAGATCGCTGGTCTGACAAACGGCGATTACTCGCTCACGCTGAATTCGGGCGTGTCGACCTCGATTCGTCGGGCTGTCCCGGAGCCGGGCGCCCTGGCACTGGTGGGTCTGGCGCTGGCTGGCCTGGGTCTGGCGAGCCGTCGCCGCAAGCAGGCTTGATCGTTTGAAAAGCCCCTTCGGGGGTCGAATTGGAAGACGGGCCCTCGCGGGCCCGTTTTTTTTATGGTCGCGTCCGACTGCGCTGCTTTGCATGACTTGTCGTCGGGCCAAGGATGCGGCATGTGCGCGCGACTGGCGGGGCGGGATCGGGGCATGAACGCTAGCCTTTGGCTCGTCCGTTCAGCCCTGGGCAGCCGACGCGGGATCGCAGAGCAACCCGGCCAGCGGCGCCTCGTCAGGACGCGCCACATGCGCGCCCGAGTTAAGCCGGCAACGCCGCGCAGACAGCCGGCCTGTGTGCACTCCGCGCCAACACCGCGGGCACGCCGCTGCCTTCACTCGGCGGGACTTGCCGCCCGCCCCGCCGTCTGTATCCACTTGCGCGCCGGATTGCCGCGCCAGGTCTCGCCGGCCGGGATGCGCGCGCCGGGCATCACGTACGAGCCGCCGACCAAGGTCGCGCCGTCGCCGATCTCGACATCCGGGAACACCACCGAATTGGCGCCGACGGTGACCCCCGCGCCGATGCGCACGCTGCCGCAGACGAGCAGGCCGCCGCTGATGTAGTTGCCCGACACCAGCGAGGCATTGCCCAACACCGCGCCGGCGCCGATCGTCACCTTGTAGGGATCGTCGATGACGCCGCCCAGCGCCACGTCGGCGCCGATGCGGGCGCCGTACAACGCCTCGACCAGCGGCTTGAGGAAGATCGGCGTCAGTGGTTTGAGCGCCGCCTGGCCCAACCGA
>JBBQJN010000196.1:0-7168 GCA_038325945.1 Burkholderiales bacterium
GAAGCCGTCGAAAGCCAGGTCAGTCAGCATGATCACCAGAATCAGCCCCAGCACCAGCACCGCCTCGTGATTGGCCTCCAGCCGGGCCGGCTTGCTGACGAAGCGGCGCCAGAAGGCATAAGCCACGGCAGCGATCACCGCCAGCTCGATGCCGTCCTTGAAGGCGGCAAAGGGGCCGCCGAACCAGTCAGCAAAGCTTGCCGTCTCGTCGTAGCCGATGGCGATCAACTGCAGCTTGCGCAGCAGCAGCGACATGAAGCCAAGAAAGATCACCGCATGCATAACACCCGGCCGCCACTCCCGGCGCACCATGCGCTGCTGCAGCAGGCCGTTGAGCAGCACGCTGCGCAGCCTTGCCAGCGGCTTGTCCCAACGCGGCTCGGGCTGCAAGGCCAGCACCAGTTGCAGCTTGCGACAGGCCAGCGCAGCGAAGCCGGCAAATGCCAGCACCATCAACAGGCTGATTCCGACGGGACTCATCGCACTCCTTCGCTGCGCCACGCCAAGCAGGGCAGTGCCCGACGCGCAAGGTCTACGTCAAGCCGACCGCAAAGCGCAGCGCAGCCCGTGGCCACTGGCACTCAATAACGGCCGTGCTGCTTGACGATGTAGTTGGTCAACTCATTGGCCTGCACCGCCAGCGTGGTTTGCACCCGGTGCACTGATCGCACGATGGTGCACATCAGCGCGTAGAGCAGCTTCGGATCGCTGTCGATCAGGCTCTCCAACTGCGCACGTTCAAGCACCAGCACCTGGCTGGCGCTGGCCGCCACCAGCGAGGCATGGCGCGGCGCACCGTCGAGAAAACCAAGCTCGTGCACCAAGTCGGGCGGCGACAGCGTGACGAGCGTCGTCTCGTCCATCGTGCCCGGGCCCTTGACGATCTTCAGCGAACCCATGACGACGGCCAGCAAACGGCTGTCGGGGCTGCCCTCGCTGGAAAGCAACTCCTGATCCTGGCAAGCCTGCAGGCTCAGCAGTGCGGCCAGCGTGTCGACCTGATCGGGGCTCAGGCCCTCGGCCAGGCGCGATGCCTGCACGGCCTCGCGCAATCCTGAGGTGATGGGTGTCATGACGTCCTCTTGCTCTGTTTGAGCCAGCCCCAGGGCCGGCGCAGCATCCACCATAGGCCGCGCTGACGGCCAGCGCTTGAGACAGATCAAGCATGGCCTGCATGCCTGGCGCCAGACCGCTGGGGCCAGGCCTGCGCAGCCGCCGGCAGCTGTTGGTGGGCGGCATACTTGATGCAAATCAAGCGCTGGTGTCGGCAGCCTGGGTTCAGATCTCTCGGCCGCGTCGGTAGCGGCCTGCTCTGCTAGGCTCCCGATCCATGACTGACCTGTCCAAGACCTTCGGCAAGCACAGCGTGGACGAACTGGAGCGCGAGCAGCGCATCCGCCGCGTTTTCCAGGCCGTGGCCGCCCGCTACGACCTGATGAACGATCTGATGAGCATGGGCATCCACCGTTTGTGGAAGCGCCTGCTGGTGCGCTTGGCCGCGCCCGGCACCGGCCAGTTCATCGTCGATCTGGCCGGTGGCACCGGCGACGTGGCAGCGCTGATGGCCGGGCCGGGCCGCCGCGTCGCGGTCTGCGACCCCAGCGTCGAGATGATGGCCGTGGGCCGGGCGCGCGGCCATGTCGGCATCGAGTGGCTGGAGGGCACCGGTGAGGCCATGCCACTGACCAGCGCTTCGGTTGATACGCTGACCATCGCTTTCGGCATCCGCAACGTCACCCGCATCGACGACGCGCTGCGCGAGATCCACCGCGTGCTCAAGCCCGGCGGCCGTTTCCTGTGCCTGGAGTTCTCAACGCCGCATGCGCTGATCCGGCCGTTCTACAACCTGTTCTCGTTCACCGTGATCCCGCGCCTGGGTGCCTGGATCGCGCAGGCGCCCGAGGCCTATAGCTACCTGGTCGAGTCAATTCGACGCTTTCCCGACCAGCAGGCCTTCAAGGCGCTGATCGAAGAGGCCGGCTTCGAGGGCGTGCACTACCGCAACCTCAGCTTTGGCATCGCTTGCATCCACATCGGCACGCGGCCGCTGGCCGCCGCTGCACCATGATGACCCCAGCCGGCAGTGCCCGCTTCTTCAGGCGCTGGGCGGTCTTGATCTTGCGCAAGCCGAGCCCGCACCGCGCTGCCCAGAATGCAACGCATGGGCACTGCCCGCCAGACTGCGGAGTGAAACAGGCATGACGGCCAATCGAGGCTCGGTGATCAATCAGCGCCAGGTGAGATCGGGCTCCTGGGCGGCCTGGATGGTGGCGATCCGACCGCACAGCCTGCTCGTCGCTTTCAGCCCGGTGTTGGTAGGCGCCACGCTGGGTTTTGCCCGCGTTGGCTCGATCGACCTGCTGGCCGCGTTGCTGGTGCTGGGCGCCGCGCTGCTGGTGCAGGTGGTCACCAACATGCAGAACGATGTTGGCTACACCGTGCGTGGCGCCGAGCGCAGCGGCACGCGCACCGGGCTGCCACGCGCCACCGCCAATGGCTGGCTCAGCGTACGCCATGTGCGCGCGGGCATCGTGGTAGTGGCGCTGATGGCCACCGCGCTGGGTCTGGTGCTGGTGCTTTACCGCGGCTGGCCGGTGCTGGTGATTGGTGTGTCGTCGTTGCTGGCGGCGCTGGCCTACATGGGCGGGCCGCGCCCTATCGCCTACACGCCGTTTGGTGAACTGACGGTCTTTGTGTTCTTCGGCCTGGTGGCCGTGATAGGCACCGACTGGGTGCTTACCGGCGATGTCGGCGCCGTCACCGTGCTGGGTGCGGTGGCCATCGGCTCACTGGCGGCGGCGGCGCTGGCCGTCAACAACCACCGCGACATCGCGCACGACCGTCTGGTCGGCCGGCGCACTTTTGCCGTATGTTTTGGCGATGCCGGCTCGCGTCGATTGTTCAGCCTGTTGCTGTTGGGCCCTTTCGGGCTGGTGCCGGTGATGGCCTGGCAGGCAGGCAGCCTGGCCCTGCTGCTGCCGCTGCTGCTGCTGCCCGCAGCGCTGCAATTGCGGCGAGATTTCAGCCGCTGCGCGCCGGGCCAGGCCTTCAACGCCATCCTGTTTCGCAGCTTCCGACTCGAACTCTGGTTCGCCGCCCTGCTGTCGGCCGCCGCGCTGCTGGGCAGGGTGCTGGCGTGACCTCGTCGGGGCCGCAACGCCGCACCGTGCTGGCGGCACTGGCCACGGTGCTGCCGAGTGCCTCGGCCTGGGCCGCTGCCGCGGCCCCTTTTCCCTCGCGTGCGGTGCGCCTGGTGGTGCCGTATTCGGTGGGCATCGGCCCCGACGTGGTGGCGCGCAGCCTGGCCGAGCGGCTGTCACAGCGCTGGGACCAGCCGGTGCTGGTCGACAACAAACCCGGTGCCTCGGGCATCGTGGCCTTTGGCGACGTGCGCCGCACCGCGCCCGACGGCCATACCCTGTACTTGGGCGATACCGCCACACTCGCCGTCAATCCGCTGCTGCATGCCAGCCTGCCCTACGACCCGGCGCGTGACCTGACGCCGCTGACCCTGCTGTTCCGCGCCACCTTCCTGCTCTTCACCGGCGGCACCAACAAGTTGCGCAGCATCCCCGACTTGCTGGCCGCCGCGCGTCAAGCGCCAGACCGGGTGACCTATGCCAGCCTGGGCAACGGCCATGCCAGCCAGCTGGCGGTGGAAGTGATGGCGCGCGCCGCCGGGCTGCGCATGTTGCATGTGCCGTTCAAGGACGCTGGCGCGCTGTTCACCGCAGTGGCTTCAGGCGAGGTTGACTTCACCGCCTTCGGCATCAACAGCGTGGCCGGCTTGGTCGCCGCCGGCAAGCTGCGGCCGCTGGCGGTAGCGGCACGGCAACGGCTGGCCAGCCATCCCGAGATTCCCACCCTGGCCGAAGCCGGCGGCCCGGCGCTGGAGATGCACCCCTGGGCCGCGCTGCTGATGCCCGTTGGTGCGCCTGCCGCACTGCAAGCGCGGCTGCAGCAAGACCTGCTGGCCGCTATGGCCACGCCCGAGGTGCGCGGCCGCGCCGAGTTGGCCGGCTTCGAGATCACGCCGTCAACGCCGCAAGGGCTGCGTGATCGCATTGAGGTCGACATCGCGCTGTACCGGCCGCTGCTCGACGAAGGGCGCATCACGCGGTTTTAGTGCCATGGCAACTACCGGGCCCCGTCGATGATCGTGCGCCGCTCGGCCCTGGTGACGCAACCCGCCAGCCACTTGTTCGACCTGATCGAGGCCGCCGAGCACTATCCCAGCTTCCTGCCCTGGTGCGCCGAGGCGCGCATCATCAGCCGTGACGAGCAACAGGTCTCGGCCGAGCTCAAGCTCAGCTGGCATGGCGTGACCTTCGACCTGCACACGCGCAATCCAAAGCAACGACCACACTTCATGGCGATCCGGCTGGCGCAAGGCCCTTTCAGCCGCTTCGAGGGCGAGTGGCGGCTGACCGAGCTGGGGGCAAGCGCCTGCAAAGTGGCTTTCTTGCTGGACTACGAGTTCAACAGCGCCTGGATGACACGCGCCGCCGGCACCGTGTTCAGCCGGGTGGCGGACAGCCTGGTCGATGCCTTTGTTGCCCAAGCGATGGCCACCGCGCCGCCCGAGCCAGCGCCGCCAGCCTCAGCCGCTTGAGCCGCTTGAGCCGCGTGAGCCGTTTGAGCCGGCACCAGGGTTTCGCCGTAGCGCCGATTGATCCCAACTTGCTGCATGTCAATTGGCGGGTGGCCTTGATGGACAGAATCGCCGAGCAGCGAACACAGTGCCAGGGGGCAACCAGGGCTCCCGCTGATCCGCCATGCAACCGGATGGGGCGTATGCGATGACGCGCAGAGATTCCGCAGGATGGGCTGGCAACGGCTCGACGGCCTGGCTTTGGCAAGGGCTTCAGCGCGGGCTTCGACGCGGGCTTGCATCCTGGCTTGGCGCCCTGGCCACCGCAGCCGCGCTGTTGCTAGTCTGCTCCCTGCCAGCACTGGCCAAGCCTGACGCCAAGGCCGCTGCGCAGGCCCCCGCCCAGACTGCGGCCCAAACTGAAAAATGCCTGGGTTGCCATGACGACGCCACGCTGAAGTCCGAGGACGGCAAGCCAATGAGCGTGCTGGCCGACCACTTCAGCCGCTCGGCGCACCGCAAGCTGGCTTGCGGCGATTGCCATGCACCAACGCCGGGCGCCAAGCATCCGCGCGACGCGCTGGGGCCAGTGCAACCCCAGGTCTGCCAAGACTGCCACGCCGATGCCTTCAAGGCCGTGGCCGGCAGCATCCATGGCCGCCGCGCCAGCGGCGACAAGGCGATCAAGGATTGCACAGGCTGCCACGGCAGCCTGCACGAGGTGTTCAAGGGCGGCGATCCCGCCTCGCCGCTGTCGCCGGTCAACCAGATCAAGACCTGCGGCGCCTGCCACGAGGACATGATGGGCGACTACGAGCGCAGCGTGCATGCCCACGCCTTGCTCAAGTCGGGTCTGACCGAGGCGGCGCCGTCCTGCGCCAGTTGCCATGGCAAGCACGATGTGCGACCGAAGAGCGACCCGGTTTCAACCACCCACCATGCCAAGGTTCCCGAGACCTGCGGCGGTTGCCACAGCGGCATCCTGCGCGAGTGGCAGGACAGCGCGCATGGTGCGCTGTGGAAGTCGGGCAATGGCGGCGGCAAGGCCAATGAAGCGCCGGTGTGTTCAACCTGCCATGAGCCCCATGCCGTCAAGCAGCCCCAGGGCGCGGCCATGAAACATCAGATTGCCGACGGCTGCGGCAACTGCCACGCCAAGGTGTCAGCCTCGTTCAAGGACAGCTTCCACGGCAAAGCCACCACGCTGAACAACGCCAAGGCTGCGGCCTGCGCCAGCTGCCACACGCCACACAACAACCTGCCGGCGTCTGACCCGCGCTCAAGCATCCACCCGGACAAGCTGGCCGCCACCTGCGGCACCTGCCACAAGAACGTCAACGCTTCATTCCTGAGCTTTGATCCGCACGCCAACCCGGCCGACCCCACGCGAAACGTTTATGTGCATTGGATCTGGCTAAGCATGACCTGGCTGCTGATCAGCGTCTTTGGTCTGTTCGGCCTGCATGGCCTGCTGTGGTTGCAGCGCGCGCTGGTCGGCAAGCTGCGTGGCGAGTTCAAATCCAGCCACGGCGGTGATGGCCCCTATGTGCGACGCTTCAGCCGCATGCAGCGTGGTCTGCATGTGACCATCGTGTCGAGCTTCCTGCTGCTGGCGCTGACAGGCCTGCCGCTGAAGTTTGCCGAGGCCAGTTGGGCGCCGACGCTGATGTCGCTGTTCGGCGGCGCCGAGACGGCCGGCTACTTGCACCGGCTGGCCGGCCTGGTGACCTTCGGCTACTTCGCCTGGCACCTGGGCATGCTGGTGCATGGCTGGGTAGTCAAGCGCGAGCGCGGCTACTTCTGGGGTCCGCACTCGATGATGCCGCAGCCGCGCGACCTGTTCGAGCTCATCGGCATGCTCAAGTACTTCCTGTACCTGGGGCCGCGGCCGAAGTTCGACCGCTTCACCTACTGGGAAAAGTTTGACTACCTGGCGGTATTCTGGGGTGTGGCGATTATCGGCTTGTCGGGCCTGGTGCTGTGGTTCCCGACCGCCGCCACCGTGGTGCTGCCAGGCTGGGCGCTGAACGCTGCCTATGTCATCCACAGCGATGAAGCGCTGCTGGCCACCGGCTTCATCTTCCTGTTCCACTTCTTCCACTCCAACCTGCGGCCCGAGGCCTTCCCAATGGACCCGGTGATCTTCACCGGCCGCATGCCGCTGGCCCGCTTCAAGGAAGAGCGCCCGCTGGAGTACGAGCGCTTGGTGGCGCAGGGCACGCTTGACGACTACCTGATGCCACCGCCCACCGCATTCAGCCTGCGGCGCGCCTATGTCTTTGGCTTCACCGCCTTGAGCATCGGCATCCTGCTGGCCTTCTTCATCTTCAGCTCGCTGCTGGGTGCTCTGCAGCACTGATCGCCGCCCAGGGCGGCCCGGCGCAGCCTGGGAGCCTGTCGGACTTGGGGCGTCGATAGCGAGAATCGGCCCCAGCAAGGACAGTTCTTGCCGGATTTGCAGCCCCATAGCCCAGCTATGGGGCAAAAAGACGGTGAGAAATGGCCCGCTGCGGTCGATTCGCAGCCGACGCTCCCCAAGTCCGACAGGCTCCTAGGATGAACCTTTTTAGCCTCATC
>JBBQJN010000197.1:0-7160 GCA_038325945.1 Burkholderiales bacterium
CTAGGAGCCTGTCGGACTTGGGGCGTCGATAGCGAGAATCGGCCCCAGCGAGGACAGTTCTTGCCGTATTTGCAGTCCCATAGCCCCGCTATGGGGCAAAAAGACGGTGAGAAATGGACCGCTGCGGTCGAGTCGCAGCCGACGCTCCCCAAGCCCGACAGGCTCCTAAGAGGCTGTCGGGTAAGCGGCACTCAACGCGATGATGCCATCGCCCGGCGCGGGCGCCCCGGCGCGGCGCGCAAGCTCGCCGCCGCCGGGCCAGGTTTCAGCCCTGCGGCGTGGCGTCGGGCGCGTCGGGCGCACCGCTGCCGCGCGCCGGCCGGCGTGCGCGGGTGCGATTTGGCGGCTTGCTGCCGGCGCCGGCCGCTGGCGGGCCCTTGTCTGCGGCCTGGGTGGCAGCGTCCACCACGGCACCCCGGGGCGCCCGCCGCTTGGCCGCTGGCTTGGCCGCCGTCTTGGCCGCCGTCTTGGCCGCCGTCTTGGCCGTTTTTTTGGCAGCGGTCTTGGCCACTGGCTTCTTCGCCGTCCGGCTTGCCGTTCTGGTCGCCGCCCGCCTGGCCGGCGCCTGCGCCGCCCTGGCTGCCAGCGCCAGGCGGCGCACGGCGGCGATGTCTTCATCGCTGAAGACGCCGTTGACGCCAGATATCGCCGCCAGCTGCATGCCATGCTTGAGGCCCAGCTGGTAGATCTGGTGCACCTTTTCCCACTCGATGGCGCGGCCGACGGTGAAGTTCTCGAAACGGCCCTCCAGCGCCAGCACGATGGTCTCGGCCAGGCAGGCATACACCACGCCGGGCGGCAGGCCGATGTTCTTCATGCGAGGCTCACCCGGCAGCCGGATCTCGCCCGACTCGATCACCAGCACATCGGGCCGCTTGGCCACCTCGGACGGCGGCAGATCCAGCGGCCGCGCCACGTCGGTGATCACACAACCGGGCTTGACCTTCATGATGTCGAGCACCTTCTTGCCCGCGCCCGAGGTGGCGGTAACGATCATGTCCATCTCGGCGATGTGGCTGTCGGCCTTGGCCGACAGCACCAGCTTGGCATCGGGGGTCTGCGCCAGGATCGAGGCCTTCAGCGCCAGCAGCTTGGCGCTCTCGGGCGAGACCAGCGTCACTTGCTCGGCGGCGCGCACCAGCAGCCGGGCGCAGGCCGCACCGATGGCGCCGGTAGCGCCCACCACCATGGCCTTGAACTTGACCCGGCCCTTGCCCTTGGGCCGCGGCAGCAGGTCCATGCGCAACAGCGCGTCATGCGCCGCCCACAACGCGCCCGAGGCGCTGTAGCTGTTGCCCGTGGTGATCGGCAACGGCGCACGCCGCGCCACCGTCACACCGGCGTCGCCCACCACCTTGGTGAAGGCGCCCAGACCCATGATCTGCGCACCCAGCTTCTTGGCCATCGCGGCGGCGGCCAGCAGGCGGCGGTAGGTGAACTCGGGCGCATGGCCCATGATCTCGCGCGGCGTGCCGCCCACCGAGATCAGCCAGCCCTCGGCCTCGGCACCTGTCGGCGAGCGGATGCCGTCGATGCGTGAGTAGACAAAGGGCGGCGCATAGGCCATCACCTTCTCCAGCGTGTTCATCAACAGCGGCGGCGATATGCGCGACAGCATGTCGATCGGCTTGAGTACCTTGAAATACTCCTGCGACAGCGGATGGATGACAAAGGCAAAGCGGTTGACGCGCTTGACGCCGTTGGGATAGATCAAGCGCGGCTGCAGCCGCAGGCCGGTGATGATCTCCAGGTAATCGTCTTCATGCAGCTGCTCGGCGCTCTTGCCGCTGGCCGCCTGCACCATGGCGTCGAACAGCTCTGGGCCGAGCACGCGGCCGTCGATCACCGGCGCGCCGTCCACCACCAGCTGCACGCCGCAATCCCTGAAGTGCGCCAGCCGCTGTTCGTTGACGTTAGTCGTGATGAGGGTCTTGCCGGCCAACTCCTCAATGCCAAACTCGTCAAGCTCATGCGCAGGCGCCACCACCATGCTGGCCTGGTGCATGGCCTTGCGCAGCACATGGTGGGTCCACCGCCGCATCAGCGCCGGCGCCACCAACCGCGGCGGCGCCCACTTGGCCACCTGGTGGGCGCCGGTGGCGTACAGATCCAGCGCCTCCAGTGAGCCCAGCAGCTTGGGCACGCCCAGCTGCAGCAGCGGATCGGCAAAACGCAGGTTCTCGGTGTACTCGGCCAGCGTTGCCGCCAGCTTGTGGTGGCCCAGGCCGGAGAAAAACAGCACCCGCGCGTTGTCAAAGTAGTGCCCCAGCGAGGTCTGGGTATGGCGCACCGCCCATTCCAGCAGGATGTCGCCCAGCCGGGTGCCATGGCTGGGCGTCAGCTGCTGGGTGGCCCGGCGCAGGCGCCGCTGGTCGGCCAGGCTCAGCCGCTGCGCCGCCAGCCGGTGGCTGTCTTTCTGCAGGCCCAGGCCGATGGCATCGGCACGCTGGTCCCAGTGACGCAGCAGTTTTTCAGCCGCCTCCAGGCTACCGTCGGTGCCCAGCCGGCGCACCCGCAACTCGGTGCCCAGCAAGCGGGTCTTGAAATCAAAATCCAGGCTGCTTGCGCCGAGGCTGATGCCGATCACGGTCTTCATGGCTGTTCCGGTGCAAAGTGATTCACAGAGACACAGGTTATCTTGGAGGAAAAGCATGGACAGCAGCTTGATCGGCGACATGGCGCGCGCATTTGCTTTGCCCAAGATCAAGCAAGCTGCGGGCGTGATCACGCGGCGGCTGCCTATTCCGCAGCCGCTGCTGCTGGTGGGGCCCGGCGCCAGCGCCCGGCTGGGCCAGGCGATTGCCGACTTCGGCCACCGCAAACTGTTGCTGGTGAGTGACCCGGTGGTCGTCAAGCTGGGCCTGCTGCTGCCGCTGACCCAGGCGCTGCAGGCGCGCGGCTGCCCTTATGTGGTGTTCGACGACATCGCCGCCGACGCGCCGCTGCCGCAGATCGAGCAAGGCATTGCGCGCTTCAAGGCCGAGGGCTGCGACGCCGTGGTGGCGGTGGGCGGCGGCTCGGTGATCGACGCCGCCAAGGCCATCGCGCTGGCGGCCGTCAATCAGCGCCAGCCACGCGATCTGGTGGGCTACTTCAAGGGCCGCCATGGCCCGGCGCCTATTTATGCCGTGCCCACCACGGCCGGCACCGGCTCTGAGGTGACGGTGGCCGCGGTGATCGCCGATCCGGCGCGCGGCAGCAAGCTGGTGATCGCCGACACCCGGCTGGTGCCCACCATCGCCGCGCTCGACCCTTGCCTGATGACCGGCCTGCCACCGGCGATCACCGCCGCCACCGGCATGGACGCGCTGACCCATGCGGTCGAGGCCTACATCGGCGAGTGGGGCACAGCGCAGACCGACCGCTGGGCGCTGACCGCCGTGGCCATGATCTACCGCCACCTGCCCACCGCCTACCGCGACGGCGCCGATCTGGCCGCACGCGAGCAGATGTCACTGGCCGCCGCCTACGCCGGCCTGGCCTTTACCCGCGCCAACGTGGGCAATGTGCATGCCATCGCCCACCAGCTGGGCGGCAAGTACCACGTGCCGCATGGCCTGGCCAATGCGCTGCTGCTGCCGGCGGTGCTGCGCTGGTGCGCGCCGGGGCTGACCGACAAGCTGGCCATGCTGGCGCGCCACGCCGGCCTGGCCGAGCCGCGCGACCGGCCGCTGACGCTGGCGAAGAAGTTTCTGGCCTCGGTGCAGGCGCTCAACGACACGCTGGGCATCACGCGCCAGCTCGACGCGCTGCAGGCCGCCGACATCCCGGCGCTGGCCGCCGCCGCCTGCGACGAGGCCGACATGAACTACCCGGTGCCGCAGCGCATGACGCAAGGCGACTGCGAGGCGCTGTTGCGCGGGCTGTTGCCGGCACAGCTGGTTACACCGGTGGCGACTGGGCGCGCTGCTTCACGGGCCAAGCCTCGGCAAGCCGCCTCGGCCCTGCCAGCCCACCGCCGGCGGGGGCCGCGTTAGCCGCCACTGGCGGTCACGCCTTGGGGCAACTGAACTGCGCGGCGCGTCAACCAGCAGGACTCATGTTCGGCATCGCACAGACAGGCCAATCCGACCAGGTGATGGTGCGCGCTGGGTCACTGTCAGTGACCGAGCCCGCTGAGGTTACGCGCCATGGTTCAGCATTTCAGACTTCTTCTTCGCGCCACAGCGGTGGTTCTTGCGGTCATCGCAGCGGGTGGCTGCAGCAAGCCGCCGATTCGACCCGGATCGACATGACCGCATCGCGATCAAAGCGTTCATGGCTGTCACGCCTGCGAGCTTGCAGCGCAGTGGCACAAGCGACCCAAGCGGCACGAGCGGCACGAGCGGCACAGAAGGCATCGCCGACCTGGAAGACTGCGTCCGCTGCCACCGCAGCGCCAGCGGTGAACCCGAGGGGGCGAGCACGAAGGGGGCAAGGGTCGGGAAGGCCGCAAGCGTGATGGACCTGCCAAAGACATCGCGCCCCAGCCACCCGGCGCCAGGCCCCGATCTACCCACCCGGCGTGCGGCTGCTGTTGCACGTCCCTCACAACCGGAGAACCGCATGACCAAGATGAAAGCCGCCGTGTTCATGGCGCCCGGCCGTATCGAGATCGTCGACAAGCCGATCCCGGCGGTGGGCCCGCTGGACGCGCTGATGCGCGTCACCACCACCACGATCTGTGGCACCGATGTGCACATCCTCAAGGGCGAATACCCGGTGGCCAAGGGCCTGACCATCGGCCACGAGCCGGTGGGCGTGATCGAGAAGCTTGGCTCGGCCGTTACCGGTTACCACGAAGGCCAGCGCGTCATCGCGGGCGCCATCACCCCCAGCGGCTGGAGCAACGCCTGCCTGTGCGGCCAAGGCTCGCAGGACGGCGCCGGCACGGCCCACGGCTTCAAACTGATGGGCGGCTGGAAGTTTGGCAACACCATAGACGGCTGCCAGGCCGAGTACGTGCAGGTGCCCGACGCCATGGCCAACCTGGCGCCGGTGCCCGACGGCCTGAACGACGAACAGGTGTTGATGTGCCCCGACATCATGTCCACCGGCTTCAGCGGCGCCGAGAGCGCCGGCATCCGCATCGGTGACGTGGTGGCCGTATTCGCGCAGGGCCCGATCGGCCTGTGCACCACGGCAGGCGCCAAGCTCAGTGGCGCCAGCGTGGTCATCGGCGTGGACAGGTTGCCCGACCGTTTGGCGATGTCGGGCAGGTTGGGCGCCGACCACATGGTGGACAGCAGCAAGGTCGACCCGGTCGAAGAGATCCTGCGCCTGACCGGCGGGCGCGGCGTCGATGTCGCCATCGAGGCCCTCGGTACGCAGACCACGTTTGAGGCGGCGCTGCGCGTGCTGCGCCCCGGCGGCACCTTGTCGAGCCTGGGCGTGTATTCCACCGACCTGAAGATTCCGCTCGGCGCCTTCGCCGCCGGTCTGGGCGACCACCGCATCATCACCACGCTCTGCCCGGGCGGCAAGGAGCGCATGCGCCGGCTGATGTCGGTGATCGAAGGCGGTCGGGTGGACCTCGGCGCGATGGTGACGCACCGCTTCAAGCTCGATGACATCGAGGCGGCCTATGACCTGTTCAGCCACCAGCGTGATGGCGTGCTGAAGGTTGCACTGACGCCGTGAGGGGTACTGTGCCGGCTGACTGGCGCATCACCAGGACCACGTCGCTGAGTTCGGTGACGCACAGACTAAGCCGGCTGCTGTTGATAAGTTTCACGCCATGTGCCGGCGCGTCGGTGTAACCCGGCGCAAGGGTGAGACGCAACTTGAACTGGGGAACCTCATGAACGTCGTCAAGACTGCAGTCGTCAGCGCCTTGGCGCTGCTGGCCTCCCCCGCCTGGGCAGCCGAGCCGACGCCGAAGCTCAATCTGGTGGGCCGCTCAGTGCCGGAGATCGACAGCTTGCCCGAGGGGCCCTATCGCGCACTGGTGGTGCAGGGCCATGAACTGAGCACGCGCACCTTCGCGGTCATCGGCCCGGAGGTGAAGAATGCGCGCAAGCGCTACGCTGGCAACAACCTGGCTTGCACATCGTGCCACCAAGCGGGTGGCACCAAGCCGTTTGCGATCCCCTGGGTCGGCGTGACGGCAAGCTTCCCGCAGTATCGGGGGCGCGAGGACCAGATCAGCACGGTGGAAGAACGCATCAACGGCTGCATGGAGCGCAGCATGAACGGCAAGCCCCTGCCACTCGATGCCCCCGAGATGAAGGCCTTCACGACCTATATCGCCTTTCTGTCCAAAGGCGTGCCAGTCGGCACGCAGATCGAAGGCGCGTCGGTACTGCAGAGCGCCGTGCCCAACCGGCGCGCCGACGCCGCAGCGGGCAGCGTTGTTTATGTCGCCAAATGCGCGGTGTGCCACGGCGCCGATGGCATGGGCAAGCGCACGGGCCAGCGTGGTGATGCTCAGGGCTATACCTTCCCGCCGCTGTGGGGGCCGGACAGCTTCAACAACGGTGCCGGCATGAACCGCCTGCTGACGGCGACGCGTTTCATCCGGCAGAACATGCCGCTCGGCGCCAGCCACACGGCCACCTTGCTGAACGATGATGAAGCCTACGACGTCGCGGCTTTCATGCTGTCAAAGCCGCGTCCGATCAAGGCCCATCTGGAGGCCGACTTCCCGGCACGGTGGAACAAGCCGATCGACGCCGCGTTTCCACCTTACCTGCTGGGCGCCAGCGCCGATCAACATCGCTACGGGCCTTTCCCGCCATTGGCGGAGAAGCAGCGCGAGATGGCCGACAAGCGCAAGGCCGACATGGCTGTGAGCAAGAGCCGTACAGCGGCAGACCCCGCCAGTGCTGCAACGCGCAAGTAGCGGCGCGTGGCGCGTGCTGTGGGAGCCACCCTGCGCACGCTAGGCGCCCGCCCAGGTACCTGAGGAGCAGCGCCATGCACCTTGTCTGCCCTGCATGCGGCACCACCCACCGCATTCCCGACGAACGCCTGCACGATGCCCCTGTGTGCGGCCAGTGCGGCGCCGCGCTGATGGCGGCCGAGCCGGTGGCCCTGAGTGACGCGGCCCTACCCAAGTGAATTGCCCACACCGGTTGCCGGTGCTCGCAGACTTCTGGGCCGCCTGGTGCGGACCCTGCAAGGCCATGACACCGACCTTTGCGTCGGTGGCTCGCCAGATGCCCGCAGTGCGATTCATCAAG
>JBBQJN010000198.1:0-7138 GCA_038325945.1 Burkholderiales bacterium
CTTCGGCATTGCCGCGCTGGCCTTCACCGCGCTGGGCTGGGCCAGCCGGGCGCTGTCGCTGCGGCGCAATGCGCGGCTCAAGCCGCGCTCCACGCTGCAGTCGGCGATCGGCATCCGTCATCCGCAGATCAGCCAGCGCTCAATGGGCTTCATGGGTGGATCGTTCAATACCCGAGAGTTTTTTCATGGCCGCAGCGCCGGCGCGTTGCGCCAGGTGAAGTGGGCTTTCCAGCTGGCTGCCTTTGTGCTGCCGCTGGCGCTGCTGGTGCTGGGCCTGGCGCTGGGCTACCCGCTGGCCTTGGCGCTGGCCTTCGTGGTGCAGTACGCCGGCTTGCTGGCCGAGCGCTGGTTTTTCCTGGCCCAGGCCAACCACCCGCAGAACCTGTATTACCAGGCGGTGTCATGAGCAGGCAGCCAGGTCGTCCGCAGCAGGGCTGGCCGATGATCGTCGGCCTGGGCCGCACCGATGCCGGTGGTGGCCGCTCGAAATGAACCTGCCCTCGCTCCGGCAACTGCTGCCCTTTCTCAACTGGCGGCGCCCGACCCGTGAGTCGCTGCGCGCCGATCTGGCCGCCGGTCTGGCGGTAGGCTTGCTGGTCGTGCCGCAGTCACTGGCCTACGCCCAACTGGCTGGCTTGCCAGCCCAACATGGCCTGTACGCGGCCTTCATACCGGCCATCATCGGCGTGCTGTTCGGCTCGTCGGCCTTGCTGGCCACCGGCCCGGTGGCGCTGACCTCGATGCTCACGGCCTCCAGCGTGGGCCTGCTCACCAAGCCGGGCAGCACCGAGTTCGTGGCGTATGTGCTGCTGATCGCGCTGTTGTCGGGCCTGTTCCAGATCGGGCTGGGCCTGGCGCGCGCCGGCATCCTGCTCAACCTGTTGTCACACCCGGTGCTGGTGGGCTTCATCAACGCCGCAGCGATCGTCATCGTGCTGACGCAACTGCCCATGCTCACCGGCATTGCCGTGGCCCCTGGGCAGAGCACGCTGGCCGGCGTCGGGCATCTGCTGCGTGACTTTGATCAGGCGCACCTGCCTACGCTGGCGATGGCCGCGTTGGCGTTGCTGCTGGTGTTGGGCTTCAAACGCTGGGCACCACGCTATCCCGGCGCGCTGTTGATGGTGGTCGGGCTGACGCTGCTGAGTTTCGGTCTGGGCTTTGAGCGCCGGGGCGGCGCCGTGGTCGGCGACATCCCGGGCGGCATACCCGGGCTGTCGGTGCCAACGATGCATTGGCAGGTGTTGATCGCCTTGATTCCGGCGGCCTTTGTGATCTCGCTGGTCAGCTTCATGGAGGCGATGTCCAGCAGCAAGGTGATCGCCGAGAAGACCCGCACGCGCTGGGACGAAAACCAGGAGCTGATCGGCCAGGGCCTGGCCAAGGTGGTGGCGGCCTTTTGCAACGCGATGCCGGTCAGCGGCTCGTTCTCGCGCTCGGCGCTTAACCTGGCGTCGCAGGCGCGCAGCGGTTGGTCGGCGCTGTTCACCTCGGCGCTGGTGCTGCTGGCGCTGCTGTTCTTCACGTCGCTGCTCTACCACCTGCCCAAGCCGGCGCTGGCGGCGATGATCGTGCTGGCGGTGATCGGCCTGATCAACTGGCCGGCCATGCGGCTGGCCTGGCAGGCCGGCCGCGACGATGGCCTGGCGGCAGGGCTGACCTTCGTCGCCACGCTGGCTTTTGCGCCCAATATCCAGAACGGCATCCTGGCCGGCATCCTGTTCTCACTGGGCGCTTTCATCTTCCGGCGCATGAAGCCGCGCATCTCCGTGCAAGCGCTGTCGTCGGACGGCGCCTTCCGCGACATCGACACTGTGGGCGCCGGGCCACGCCATGAGCGGGTGGTAGCGCTGCGTTTCGACGCCGCTTTGTTCTTCGTCAACGCCTCGTTCTTTGAGGAAGCCGTGCACCAGCTGGAGGCCGACAATCCGCAGCTGGAGTGCATTGTGGTCTTTGCGCATGGCATCAACATTCTCGACGCCTCCGGCGTGGAGATGCTGCGTGAGCTGATCCGCCACCTGCGCGAGCGCGGCATCACGCTGGTGATCAGCCATGCCAAGCCGCAGTTCATCGAGGTGGCCGAGCGCACCGGCCTGATGAAGCAGCTGGGCGTTGAGAACGTCTTCGATACCCACGACGCTGCGCTGAAAGCGGTGTCCTTGCGCCATGGCCTGCAGGCCGAGGCGCAGGCCGCCGTGCCTTGATCGCCATTGCCTGAGCCCCATCCCCTGATCCCCATTGCCTGACCACCGCATCAACCAGCCGCCATGAGTGACGCCCTGAACTACCTGATCAAAGCCCGGCCCGACGCGGTAGGCCATTACTTCGCCTTTTTGAAGGCCTGCGGCACCCAGCTTGACCCGAAGACGCGCAACCTGATCTCGGTCATCAGCAAGGTGCATGCGCAAACCGAGCGCGGCTTCAAGCAGTACCTGGGGCGCGCGCTGCGCGAGGGCTGCACGCCGGCCGAAGTGCTGGACGCGCTGCTGATGGCCTTTCCGATGCTGGGCCTGGCCAAGATCGTCTGGGCGGTCGACATCATCCTGGCGCTGGACCTGCCCGAGTTCCAGCCCGGCGCGCTGGGCTCGGCCGGAGAGTGGCACGACCTGATGGCCACCAAGGGTTTCAAGCTTGGCGACACCCAGCGTGTGGAGTGCGACGGCCGCGGCTTGTTTGTGCACCGCACTGACAGTGAGTGGCGGGTCTACGACAGCCGCTGCCCGCACCAGACCACCAACATCCCGCACCTCGCGCTGGACGGTTGCACGCTGACCTGCCCCCAACACGAGTGGGCCTTCGATATCCGCAGTGGCGACTGCATCAAGAAGGGCAACCGCCCGCTCAAGCAGTGGCCAAGCAAGGTGCTCAAGGGCAGGCTGATGGCCTGCTGGTGAGCGCCCCCAGGCGGCGGCAAACGCCCGCCGCCGCCCCCCGAGGGGGGGAGCCAACTCGGGAGCGGCCCGTCGTTGACTCATGAATGTGTTCCGCCGTCTCCGTTTTCCAACCGATCTTCCAACCAAACCCTCAACAAGGAGAAGAGCCATGCATGCTTTGACCCGTTTGCTCAAGCTCAGCCCGCTCGCGGCGCTGTGTATGGCGCCGCTGCCGGCGCTGGCTACCAATGGCATGAACATGGAGGGCTACGGCCCGATCTCCACCGGCATGGGCGGCGCCTCACAGGCGATCGACCATGGCACGGCGGCGATGGCGCAGAACCCGGCGACGCTGGCCTTGATGGCCCCAGGCTCCCGCTTCGATGCCGCCATCGGTCTGCTCGGCCCCAACGTCAACAGCAGCCTGCCGGGCTTTGGCAGCGCCAAGTCCGAAGGCACGTCGTATGCCATGCCAGGTTTCGGGTACGCGCGCCAGCAAGGCGCTCTGACCTACGGCATCGGCCTCTTCGCCCAGGGCGGCATGGGCACAGACTACAGCGCCAACAGCTTCTTGGCCGCTGGCTCGGGCGCGCCGGTGCGCAGTGAGCTGGGTGTCGGCCGCGTGCTGTTGCCGCTGGCCTACCAGCTCAGCCCTGCGCTGGCGGTGGGCGCCACGCTGGACTTCATGTGGGCCACGCTGGACATGCGCATGGCGATGTCCGGCGCGCAGCTCGGCGGGCTGGTCACCGGCGCGTCGGGCAATCTGGGCGCGGCATTGCCCGCGCTGGGCGGCGCGCCGTGGGCGCGCATCGACTTCTCCAACACCGGCGATTTCTCCGGCGCGGCGCGCTCCACCGGCTGGGCCGGCAAGGTCGGTGCGGTCTACAAGGCCGCGTCGACGCTGACACTGGGCGCTTCGTACCAGTTCAAATCGTCACTCGGCGACTTGAAGACAGGCAGCACCGGCGCCGCCCTCAGCGCCACCGGTGGCTTCAGTGACCAGGGCCGCATCACGGTGCTTGACTTCCAGTGGCCGGCCACGCTGGCCCTGGGCGCCAGCTGGCAGGCCACGCCGGCGCTGCTGCTGGTGGCCGATGTCAAGCGGTTCGAGTGGGCCGACGTGATGAAGGACTTCCGCCTGCGCTACGACAGCGCCGGCATGGGTGGCTCGGTGAGCTTTGCGCTGCCGCAGAACTGGAAGAACCAGACCGCCACCAGCCTGGGACTGGCCTATGCAGTCAACGACGCCCTGACGCTGCGCGCCGGCCTCAACCTGGCCGACAACCCGATCCCGGCGGCGATGGTCAACCCGCTGTTCCCGGCCACCGTGAAGAACCACTACACCGCTGGTCTGGGCTACCGCTGGTCGAAGGCCAGTGAGTTCAACGGCTCGCTGACGGTGGAGCCCACCAGCACGGTGACCAATGGCATGGGCGTGGTGATCAGCCACAAGCAGCTCAACGCGCAGCTGATGTACAGCCACCGGTTCTGAATGCTCCCAAGGCCCGGCCCGGCCCGGCCCGGCCGGCGCTTCAGTCCGGCGAGGTCGGCGGCTTCCCGGCTGCGGCTGCGGCTTCGGCTTCGGCCACTGCACTGCCGATCACGCCGGCCTTCAGCAGGGACGCGACAGCCTCGCTGCTGTAACCCAGCTCGCGTAGCAGCGCCAGCGTGTGCTGGCCCAGCGCCGGCGGGCCCTGGCGCAGCGGCAGGCGCTGGCCATCCAGCGTCAGTGGCAGCAGCGCCGTCAAAGTGTCGATGGGCCGGCCGGCCATGCTGGCATCGGCGGGCACCTGCATCGGCGCCAGCCCGCCGGTGGCCAGCAAATGCGGATCGTTGAACAGGTCTTGCGGCCGGGTGATCGGCGCATAGGGCAGACCGATGTGCTCAAAGTGCTGCGCCAGCTCGGCCGCCGTCAGGCCGCCCAGACGCTCCCGCAACAGCGGCATCAGCCAGGGCCGGGCCAACACCCGCAGGTTGTTGCTGGCCAGCCTTGGGTCGGCCGCCAGGTCGTCGAAGCCGAACTCGGCGCACAGCAGCGCCCATTGGGTGTCGCTCACCGCCGCCAGAAAGATCTGTTCGTCGCCCTGCACGCTGAACACGTCGTAGACACCCCAGGCGCTGATGCGGCTGGGCATCGGCGCGGCCGCCGCGCCGGTGACGGCAAACTGCATCATGTGCTGGGCCACCAGCAGCACGTTGTTCTCGAACAGCGCGCTCTGCACCCGGTGGCCGCGGCCGCTGTGTTCGCGCTGGCGCAGCGCGGCCAGCACGCCGATGGCGCCAAACATGCCGCCCATGATGTCGTTGACGCTGCTGCCCGCGCGCAGCGGCTGGCCCTCGGGCCCGGTCATGTAGGCCAGCCCGCCCATCATTTGCACCACCTCGTCGAGCGCGGTGCGCTGCTCATAGGGGCCGGGCAGAAAACCCTTGTGCGAGACCTGGATCAGCCGCGGGTTCAGCCGCTGCAGCGTGGCCTCGTCCAAGCCCAGCGCAGCCAGCGTGCCGGCCTTGAAGTTCTCGCTGAAGACATCGGCCTGCGCCAGCAACTGCAGCACGATCTGCAGGCCGGCGGGGTGCTTGACGTCCAGCGCCAGGCTTTGCTTGTTGCGGTTGAACTGGGCAAAGAAGCCGGCGCCCGAGCCCAGCAGCCGGCGCGTGCTGTCACCGGCCAGCGGCTCGACCTTGATGACCTCGGCGCCCAGATCGGCCAGGATCATGCCGCAGGTCGGCCCCATCACCATGTGGCTGAACTCGATCACCCGGATGCCGCTCAGCGGCAGTGCAGGGTGTTTGCTCATGCCAAGCTTGGCGCAGCGCGTGGCGCCAGGGCCCGCGCGGCCCACCAGCCCAGCAGCACCAGGGGCAGCGCGACGCCGAACGACCAACGGATACCGAAGCTCGTGGCCACCCAGCCCAGCAGCGGTGGCCCCAGCAGAAAGGCCAGGAACGAGGTCTGCGCCAATGCGGCCACGCTGACTGCGGCCGGCCGGTCGGTGACCTGCGCCGCCGCTGACATGGCCAGCGGAAAGATCGCGCTGCTGCCCACGCCGAGCAGCGCAAAGCCGGTCAGCGCCAACGCCGGATGGGGCGCCAGCAGCACCAGCGCCGCGCCGCCGGCCAGCAGCAGGTGCAGTGTGCGCGCCACCCGTACCGGGCCATGCCGTTGCACCAGGCCGTCGGCGAACCATCGCGCCAGTGCCTGGGCACCGGCGCCGGTAGCCACGGCCGCGCCGGCGGTGAAGGGTGCCGCGCCGAACACATCGCGCATGTAGATCGCCGACCATTCAATGCCCGCGCCTTCGAGCAGCATGGCACCCAGTGTGGCTGCCACCAGCATCGCGGTGCTGCGGTTGGGTCGGGCCCAGTGGGGGGATTCGCCGCCATGGCTGTCGGGTCGGTGCGCGGCGCTCACAAAGCCGGCCAGCAGCAGGCGCGCTGCGGCGGCCACCAGCACCACGATGCCCGCCAGATGCCAGTGCACCGGGATGCCTAACTGGGCCACGCCTGCACCGAGCAGCCCGGCACCGAAGAAGCCCAGGCTCCAGAACGCATTGGCGCGGCTCATGATGCGCCGGCCCACCTGATGTTCCACCCGGTCGGCCTCGAGGTTGATCACGATCTCCACCGCGCCAATGCACAGGCCGGCGGGCAGCAGCAGCAGGAACAGCGCAGGCCCGCTGCCGGCGCTCGAAGCCAGCGCAAAGGCAGCCGCCACCAGCGGAATGCCCAGCATCAGCACGCGGCGGTGACCGAGCCGGTCGAGCCAGCGGCTGGCCAAGGTCAGCGACAGCAGCGTGCCGGTGGCAGTGCCGATCAGCGCCAGCCCCAGCGCGCTCTCGTTGAGGCCCAGCGCCTGCTGCAATTCGCCCAGCCGCGGGAACAGCCCGCCCATCGCCATGGCATACAGAAAGAAGGCGCTGTAGACGCGTTGCTGCGGGTTTAGGCGTTGGGCTGGGGGCATCGGCTGGGCTGGTCAGGGGTCAGGGGTCAGGGATCAGGGGTCAGGGTCTGTCAGGCAAGGGTGCCGATATCATCGCACCCGTGCTGAAACCGCTTGCATGCGGTTGGGTCGCTGCACGGTGGCGACTACACTGCGGCTCGATCTCTGTCCACGATTGCCGATGAAATCTCCCAGCCGAACCAGCAAGGGCGCCAAGCCGGAGAGCGCTCAGGGCGCGATCACGCTCGAGATGGTGGCCCAGCTCGCCGGCGTATCGCCCAGCACCGTCTCGCGCATCCTCAACGGCACGGCGGTGGTCAGCGGG
>JBBQJN010000199.1:0-7116 GCA_038325945.1 Burkholderiales bacterium
CGAACCACAGGCTCAACCCGAGTTCACGCTGGCCGTTCTGGTGGTTGCTCAGGTCCGAGGCCAGCCGCTGACTGAGCAGCCGATCGCCTTCAGCGCGGTAGCGGTGCAGCACGCCGCCGATGTGCGGCGTGTGCACCGCGAACAAGGCGCTGCCGTCGGTGCTGGGCGCCAGCCAGCGGTAGCGGGTGCCCATCGGCGGCCCCAGCGCGGCCAGTGTCAGCTTGGCGCTGCCGTCGCTGGTGACGATCGCCAGTTGCCCGCCCAGCGGCCCGGCGCGCATCGTCAACAGCGCCTGGCCGCCGCGCCAGGCGATGGGCCGTGGCGCCAGGTCCTCGAACACATCGGGTTCGGGCAGCGTCAGATCGGCCATCGGCTGCAGGCTCAGCGGGTCGAGCAGCAGCAGGCGCGTGGCCTCGATCTCGTCACCCAGTGCGCCATGGCGGTAGCGTTGGCCGTCAGGCCCGGCGAACACGGCGATCGTGCCTGCACCCGTGCCCGCACCCTCGGCCGCGCGACCCGCCGGATCAAAGACCACTGGCGTGGCATCGGGCAACAGGCTGTCGCTGCCACGCGCCGCCTCATGCCAGCGGCCGGCGGCATCGCGCGCCAGTCGCACCGCTTGAACTGGCTCGCCGCCCTCACCGCCCTCGCGGCCTTCGCGGCCTTCGCGACCATTCACCAGCGCGATCACGCCCGCACGCTGGATCAGCAGGCCGGCATGCGCCGCCAATCGCACACTGCTGTCGATCTGGCTGCGGCCGTCCTGCTCAAGCCGCCACAGCCCGCCTTCGAGGGCGCGTCCGGCGCTGCGGCCCTGGCCGCTGGCCAAGGGCGTCGCCGGATCAAGGCCTTCACCCATCGGCCGCCAGCGCTCGCCGCGATGCTGCCAGACGGCACCGCCCGCAGTCACGCCCAACAGCTTGCCCTGGCCATCCACATGCACCCGGGCCAGTGGCGCGGGTGTCTCGATGGCGCTTGCCGCCTGCACCAGCGGGCCGGCGGCGCGGCCCGGCCAAGACGCTGCGGCCGCCAGCCAGCCGGCGCAGCTGGTCAGCCAGCGCCGACGCCATGGCAAGTTCATCTGCAATCCACGACGGGTCGCGCCGTGGCGGGCTGCGCAGGCCGCTCCGGCAGATCGGGTGGCGGCCCGGCGTCGGCTGTTGCACCGGGCGCGGCCGCCAGCCGGCGGCTGGGCTCACGCATCAGCACAAACTCTTCGGCCGCCGTCGGATGCACCGCGATCGTGCGGTCGAAGTCGCGCTTGCGCGCGCCGCAGGTCAGCGCCACTGCCAGGCTCTGCACGATTTCGGGTGCATCGATGCCGATCATCTGCACGCCCAGCACACGGTCGTTGAGGCCGTCGACCAGCAGCTTCATGTAGCTGCGCCCGCTGCCACCGGCAAACGCCGTTTTCATCGGCTTGAAGTCTGATTCGTAGACGTCGACCGGGCCCAGCGCGTGCGCGGCAGCCTCGTTGAGCCCGACGGTGGCGAGCGGTGGGTCGCTGAACACCGCGTTGGCGACCAGCCGATGATCAACCCGCGTCGGCCGGCCGCCAAACTGGCTGTCGGCAAAGGCGCGGCCCTCGGCGATCGCCACCGGCGTCAGGTTGACGCGGTTGCAGACATCGCCAACCGCCCACAGGCCGGGCGCCGTGCTGCGGCTGTCGGCGTCCACCGTGATCGCGCCGGCGGCGTCAAGCCGGATGCCCAGCGCTTCAAGGCCCAAGCCGGCGGTGTTGGGCCGACGACCGGTGGCATTGAGCACGGCCGCCGCCGACAAGGCCGAGCCATCGGCGCGCTGCAGCACGAAGGCGTTGCCGTCGCGCGCCAGGCTCGACAGGCCCACGCCAGCGGCCAGCGTGATGCCGCGTCCGGCCAGTGCCTGCGCCAGGCGCTGGCGCAGGTCAAGGTCAAATCCGCGCAGCGGCAGGTCGGCGCGGTAAGCCAGTGTCACCGGCACGCCAAAGCCGGCCAGGATGCTGGCAAATTCAACCGCGATGTAGCCGCTGCCCACCACCAGCAGACTGGCCGGCAGTTCACGCAGATCCAGCAGTTCATTCGAGCTCATCGCCAGCGCCAGCCCCGGCAGCGCGTCGTGCACCGGCGCGCCGCCGGTGGCGATCAGGATGTGTTCGGCGCGCAGTTGGCGCCCGCCCACGGCCACCACGCCAGGCGCGACCAGGCTGGCGCGCGCGTTGACCAGTTCAACCCCCGAGTCGGCCAGCAGCTTGCGGTAGATGCCCTCCAGGCGTGCCGTCTCGGCGGCCTTGGCATCGGCCCAGCGCGACATCTCAAAACGGCCGCTGACGCCGCTCCAACCAAAACCTTCGGCTTCCTGCAGCGCCTGGGCAAAACCGGCGGCGTACATCATCAGCTTCTTTGGTACGCAGCCGCGGATGACGCAGGTGCCGCCAACGCGGTCGGCCTCGGCGATCAGCACCCGCGCGCCGTGGGCGGCTGCGCGTCGCGCCGCTGCCACGCCGCCGCTGCCGGCGCCGATGACGATGAGGTCGAAGTCTGTGCTCATGGGTTCTCCGTGCGTCTACTCCGGCCGGGGATGGGGCGGAGCCACCGGCGGCGTGTTGGCAGGTGTTCAGGGTAGGCGATCCGCAGCGCCGCCGCCGGCCCGGCGCCAGCGGTCCAGATCGGCCGGCAGGTCCAGGTCCCAGAGCGGCGCCAGTTCACGCCATTGCAGGCCCGACGCCTGGGCGCGGCGGCGGGTTTGCGCCATCACCTGATCGGTGCTCCAGGTCATCTGCTCAAACAGTGCAGGTTGTGGCTGGCGCAGCCCCACCAGCACATATCCGCCGTCCTCGGCCGGGATGAACACCGCGTCGTTGCCTTGCAGCAGCGCGGCCGCGGCCGCGCGCAGGTGCGCGGGCCGCAGCGGCGGGCAGTCGGTGCCGACCAACAGCAGCGGCCCCGGCGCGGCCGCATCGCAGAAGGCGGCCAACATGCGCTGGCCCAGATCGCCCGCCGGCTGATCGCGGCAGGTCACGCCGCAGCGCCGGCGCAGCGCGCGGAAGAAGCGATGCTGCTCATCAGGCGCGCACCACAGCGTCAGCGGTCCGAGCCCGGCGGCTTGCACGGTGGCCAGGGTCTGGCGGGTCAGCCGGCGCTGCAGCCGGGCCGCGCCGGCGGCGCCCAGCGCCGGAATCAGCCTGGTCTTGGCCAGGCCGGCCACCGGCGCCTTGGCCAGCACGGCCATGCGTACTTGGCGCAGGCTGGCCTCGTCCAGGTAAGTCATCAGCGTTCAGGGGGCCGGTAGCCATAGGCGATCGCCAGTCGCGCCGGATCGGCACCCAGAAAGTAGGCGGCGCGCAGCCGCCACATCAGCGCGATGGTGCGCCACACGCCGTGGCGCTCCCAACGCCGCGCCGAGGTGATCACTGGCGGGCGCAGGCAGGCCGGCGGGCCATGGCGCTTGAGTGCCGCCGACAGCGCGATGTCCTCCATCAGCGCGATCTCGGGAAAGCCGCCGACTTGGTTGAACGTCGCTCGCCGCACAAACATCGCCTGGTCGCCGGTGGCGATGCCGGTCCAGCGTGAGCGTTGGTTCATCGCGCCCGCCACCAGCCGCAGCAAACGCCGCGGGCTGTCGATGCGCAGATCGAAGCGGCCCCAGTGATGGCGGCTGCCGGGGCGCAGCGCAGCCTGCACCAGCGCATCGGCAGCATCGGGCAGTTGGGTGTCGGCGTGCAGGAACAGCAGCAACTCGCCCTTGCAGGCGGCGGCACCGGCATTCATCTGCGCGGCGCGGCCGCGCGGGGCGGACAGCACCAGATCGGCCAGCTCACGGGCGATGGCCAGGCTTCCGTCCTGGCTGCCACCGTCGGCGACGATCAGCTGCGCGCCGCGCTGGCGCAGCGGCTGCAGGGCTTGCAAAAATTCACGCAGACGCTCGGCTTCGTTGAGCACGGGCAACACGATGCACAGGGCAGGCGTCACAAGTGGCACAGCCGTGTCGGCAGGCGCTTCGCGCCGGGACGAAGCCCCATGGCCAGGCCGCTCAGCCGCGCCGCCAGGCGTGGAAGCGGCCGACCCAGGCCAGCAATTGCTGCGGTGCATGGGCCCGTTTCCAGTTGCCGGCCACAAACTTGTTGGCCTCGGCCAACGTGGGGTAGGTGTGGATGGTGCCGAGGATCTTGTTCAGGCCGAGGCCGTGCTTCATCGCCAGCACATACTCGGCCAGCAGGTCGCCGGCATGCTCGCCGACGATGGTCACGCCCAGGATCTTGTCCTTGCCCGGCACGCTGAGCACCTTGACGAAGCCATGGGCCTCGCTGTCGGCGATGGCGCGGTCCAGATCGTCGATGCCGTAGGTGGTGACCTCCACCGCGATGCCGCTCTCCTTGGCCTCCAGTTCATTGATTCCGACCCGTGCCACCTCGGGCTCGACGAATGTGGCCCAGGGGATCACGCGGTAGTCGGCGCTGAACTTCTTGAACGGGTCGAACAGTGCATTGACCGCCGCATACCAGGCCTGGTGGGCGGCGGTATGGGTGAACTGGTAGGGCCCGGCGACATCGCCCGCGGCATAGATGTTGGGGAAGTTGGTCTGCAGGTAGCCGTTGACCTCGACCGTGCGGCCGGTGCGCACGCCCAGCTCTTGCAGGCCATAGCCTTGCAGGTTGGCGCTGCGGCCTACCGCGACCAGGATCTGGTCGAAGGCGATCGATTGCTCGGCGCCCTGGTGTTCGACGATCAGGCGTTTCTCGCCGTCGCCCCCCTCGACGCGCACCGCCTTGTGGTCAAGCCGCACATCAACGCCCTCCTGCAGGAAGCGCTGCAGCACCAGCGCCGAGACGTCCTCGTCCTCGCGCATCAGCAAGCGCGGTGCCATCTCGACCTGGGTCACCTGGCTGCCCAGGCGGGCAAAGGCCTGGGTCAACTCGCTGCCGATCGGCCCGCCGCCCAGCACCACCAGGCGCTTGGGCAGCTCGCGCAGTTGCCATACGTTGTCGGAGGTCAGCGGGCCGACCTCGGCCAGGCCGGGGATCGGCGGCACAAACGGCTTGGCGCCGGCGGCAATGACGATCGCCCGCGTGGTCAGCCGCTGCAGCGTGCCATCGGCCAGCGTGATCTCGACCTCCCAGGGTGAGACGATGCGTGCGCGGCCTTGCGCCACGTCCACACCCAGGCCGGTGTAGCGCTCGACCGAGTCATGTGGCTCGATGGCGCGTATCACCGACTGCACGCGCTCCATCACCTCGGCAAAATTGAACTCGGCACTGGCCGTGTGGATGCCAAACTCCTTGGCGCGCTGCACATGCGAGAGAAACTTGGCCGAGCGAATCAGCGCCTTGCTGGGCACACAGCCGGTGTGCAGGCAGTCGCCGCCCAGCGCATGCTGCTCGACCAGCGTGACCTTGGCCTTGATCGCGGCGGCGATGTAGGCGGTGACCAGGCCGGCCGAGCCACCGCCGATGACCACCAGGTTGCGGTCAAAGCGCGCCGGCTTTGGCCACTTGGCATAAACCCGGCGCGCCTTGATCAGGTCGATCAACTTCTTGGCGATCAGCGGAAAGATGCCCAGCAGCGCCAGCGAGCCAATCAGCGCCGGCGAGACGATGCCCGAAAGCGAATCGATGCGCGCGAGCTGGGTGCCGGCATTCACATAGACAATGGTGCCGGCCAGCATGCCGATCTGGCTGACCGCGTAGAAGGTCAGCGGCCGGATCTTGGTCAGCCCCATCGCCAGGTTGATCAGGAAGAAGGGGAACACCGGCACCAGCCGCAGCGTGAACAGGTAGAAGCCGCCTTCGCGCTCGATACCGGCGTTCAGCGTCTTCAGCTTGGCGGCAAAGCGCGTTTGCACCCAGTCGCCGAGCAGCCAGCGCGCCGCCAGAAAGGCCAGCGTGGCGCCAATGCTCGACGCAAATGAGACGATCAGCAGCCCCCAGCCGAGACCAAAGATCGCCCCAGCGGCCAGCGTCATCACGGTGGCGCCGGGCAGCGACAGGGCCGTCACCGCCACATAGGCGGCAAAGAACAGCAGCGCCGCGACCAGGGGCCGATCGGCACGCCAGAGTTCGAGTGCGGCCTGCCGTTGCTTGATCGAGGCCAGGTTCAGGTACTGGCCGAAGTCGAGCGCAAAAAACAGAGCCACCAGACCCAGCAAGGCCAGCAGCAACCACCATCGTTTGTTCAGGCGCATCCAGGGCTTTCGTTCTTGTCGTGCGGGCCGGTTGGCCGCGTCTGCCCCATTAGACGACCTCGCGCCCCATCCGTTACACCTGGTGCGCGGAGCGGCGGCAGCCGTTGCGGCATGGCGGCCTCGCCTGTCAGCGGTTGCGGTGGGTTGCTGATGGTTGCGGCCGCAGGCTGTAACCTGGCGCGCCGCGCCAGCGACATGCTGGACTGAAGGTCTGGCACTGCCGGGTCTTCAGTTCACTGTCGCCACGGCAGATCTGGCCCTGGCGCAGTATCCAACCTTCATGTCCCGGAGACTCCCATGACTCACGTTCAACTGCAACTGCCCGCCGTCGCTCTCGCCCTGGCCCTGGGCACCGCCTTCATCGCCATGCCCGCCGCCGCTCAGGCACCGGACAAGGAAAAGTGCTTTGGCGTCGCGCTGAAAGGCAAGAACGACTGCGCTGCCGGCGCCGGCACCACCTGCGCTGGCACGTCCAAGATCGATCACCAGGGCAATGCCTGGTCGCTGGTGCCCAAGGGCAGCTGCGACAAGACCGCCTCCAAGACCTCGTCCACCGGCTTCGGCCAGATGAAGGACTTCAAGGAAAAGAAGGCCTGAGCCAAGCTGAGCCAACCTGAGCCAACCAGCGGCCGCGTGATGACCCCGTCGATCCCCGGCCTGCCGGCCCGCGCCGGCATCGGCCTGAAGTCGCAGCACTTCTTGCAGGTGCTGGACGAGCGGCCGGCGATCGGCTTCTTTGAAGTGCATGCCGAAAACTTCATGGTCGACGGCGGTCCGTTCCACCATTACCTGGGGCGCATCCGCGAGGCCTACCCGCTGTCGCTGCACGGCGTGGGCTTGTCGATCGGCGGCGAAGCGCCGCTGGACGAGGCCCACCTCGATGCGCTGCGGGCGCTGATTCGTCGCTACCAGCCGGCGATGTTCTCCGAGCACCTGGCCTGGTCCAGCCACGGCGGC
>JBBQJN010000200.1:0-7050 GCA_038325945.1 Burkholderiales bacterium
GATGTCGTTGCGCAGTTCGTCCAGCGTATAGCCCACCGCCAGCTTGGCGGCGATCTTGGCGATCGGAAAACCCGTGGCCTTGGAGGCCAGCGCCGACGAGCGCGACACCCGCGGGTTCATCTCGATGACGACCATGCGGCCGTCCTGGGGGTTGATCGAGAACTGCACGTTCGAGCCACCGGTATCCACGCCGATTTCGCGCAGGATGGCGATGCTGGCGTTGCGCAGCAGTTGGTACTCCTTGTCGGTGAGCGTCTGCGCCGGGGCCACGGTAATCGAGTCGCCGGTGTGGATGCCCATCGGGTCGAGGTTCTCGATCGCGCAGACGATGATGCAGTTGTCGGCACGGTCGCGCACCACCTCCATCTCGTACTCTTTCCAGCCGATCAGCGATTCCTCGATCAGCAGTTCATGCGTTGGCGACAGATCAATGCCGCGCTTGCAGATCTCTTCGAACTCTTCCGGGTTGTAGGCGATGCCACCACCCGTGCCGCCCAGCGTGAAGCTGGGCCGGATCACCATCGGAAAGCCGGCACCCGAGATCTCGGCGGTGATGCGTTTTTGCACCTCCCAGGCTTCTTCCAGCGTGTGGGCGATGCCGCTCCTGGCCGACGCCAGCCCGATGCCGGTCATCGCGTCCTTGAACTTCAACCGGTCCTCGGCCTTCTCGATCGCCGTCTCGTTGGCGCCGATCATTTCGACGCCGTACCTGGCCAGCACGCCGTTCTTGTGCAGGTCGAGCGCGCAATTCAGCGCGGTCTGGCCGCCCATGGTGGGCAGCAGCGCCATCTGCTCGTCGGGGCGGGCCGCCCGCTCCTTGGCGATGATTTGTTCAACCACCTGCCAGGTGATGGGCTCGATGTAGGTCACGTCCGCCGTGTCGGGGTCGGTCATGATGGTTGCCGGGTTGCTGTTGACCAGCACCACCCGGTAGCCCTCTTCGCGCAGCGCCTTGCAGGCCTGGGCGCCGGAATAATCGAACTCGCAGGCCTGGCCAATGATGATCGGACCGGCGCCGATGATGAGGATGGATTGCAGATCAGTGCGCTTAGGCATGGTTCTTCTCCGCCGCATTCGCCGACTTGGCGGCCTGGGCTTGTGTCATCAGCGCGGTGAAACGGTCAAACAGGGGGGCGATGTCATGCGGGCCGGGCGAGGCCTCGGGGTGGCCCTGGAAGCAGAACGCCGGCCTGTCGGTGCGCGCCAGGCCTTGCAGGGTCTGGTCGAACAGGCTGACATGGGTGGGCCGCAAATTGGCCGGCAGGCTGGCCGCGTCAACCGCAAAGCCGTGGTTCTGGCTGGTGATGGCGACGCGTCCGCTGTCCAGGTCTTTTACCGGATGGTTGGCACCGTGGTGGCCAAACTTCATCTTGAAGGTCTTGGCTCCAGAGGCCAGCGCCATGATCTGGTGGCCCAGGCAGATGCCGAAGGTGGGCAGGCCGCTGTCGATCAGCGTGCGCGCGGCGTTGATCGCGTAGTCGCAGGGCTCGGGATCACCGGGGCCGTTGCTCAAGAAGACACCATCGGGCCGCAGCGCCTGCACCTCGGCAGCCGGCGTGCGCGCTGGCACCACGGTGACGCGGCAACCACGGCTGGCCAGCATGCGCAAGATGTTGTGCTTGACGCCAAAGTCATAGGCCACGACATGGAAGCGCGGCTCGCTGAGCTTGCCGTAACCCTCGCCCAGCACCCACTCGGTCTCGCTCCACTCATAGGGCGTGGCGGTAGTCACCACCTGGGCCAGATCCTGCCCGGCCATGCTGGGCGCGGCGCAAGCGCGCGCAACAGCAGCGGCGATGTCGGCCGGCGATACCGCCGTGCCGGACTCAAACGTGGTGATGCAGCCGTTTTGTGCGCCGCCGCTGCGCAGCAAGCGCGTCAGGCGGCGGGTGTCGATGCCGGCCAGCGCCACCGTGCCTTCGCGCCGCAGATAAGCGTCGAGCGTCAGGCTGGCGCGGAAGTTGGACATCAGGATCGGCAGATCCTTGATGATCAGGCCGGCAGCATGGACTTTCAAGGCTTCGACATCTTCCTCGTTGATGCCGTAGCTGCCGATGTGCGGATAGGTCAGCGTGACAAGCTGGCGGCAATAGCTGGGATCGGTGAGGATTTCCTGATAACCGGTGAGCGCGGTGTTGAACACCACTTCGCCTACGGTTGAGCCGGCAGCGCCGATGGAAATGCCTTGAAAGACCGTGCCATCTGCAAGAGCAAGGATGGCGGGGGGCAGAACTGGCAACAAGGGGATGGCTCCGGAAGTTGCGCGCACCCAGCGCCGCTCAATCTCGGCCCGCCAGAGGGCTTGGCGGGCGACGAGCAGGAAGTCCGGTGGTGAAACTTCGCGGGAGTTTCGCTAGGCTGCGGTGGTGGCGGGTAAACCTTCGCATTATAGGCCTTGCGGGTTTGCCCGGAGTACCTGCCCGGCGTACCCACGGCCCGAAGCCCTTCGCTTGGCCGGCATCGCCGCCGCTGCCTGGCGACATGACGGCAGCGACGGCAGCGACCGGCTGATCCGATCAAGCCAGGTCGAACACCGCCATGCTTTCAACGTGGGCGGTGTGCGGGAACATGTTGACCGCGCCCGCCGCACTGCAGCGGTAACCGGCCTGGTGCACCAGCAGCCCGGCGTCGCGCGCCAGCGTGGCCGGATTGCAGCTGACATAGACGATGCGTGACGGCGGCGTCCAGCCCTCGCGAGGCGCGCCTTGCAACTCAACCAGCGCCTTGACCAGCGCAAACGCACCCTCACGCGGCGGGTCAATCAGCCACTTGTGCGCTACACCAAAGGCCACCAGATCATCGGCCGACAGCTCAAACAGGTTGCGCGCGGCAAACTGGGCCTTGGCGGCCAGGCCGTTGCGCTCGGCGTTGTCGCGCGAGCGCTGTACCAGAGTCTCGCTGCCCTCGATGCCCAGCACCTGGGCCGCGCGGGTGGCGATAGGCAGCGTGAAATTGCCCAGGCCGCAGAACCAGTCGATCACCCGCTCATCGCCGCCGGGCGCCAGCAGGCGCAGCGCGCGGCCAACCAGCACCGTGTTGATGGGGTGATTGACCTGGGTGAAATCGGTGGGCTTGAACGGCATGGTGATGCCGAACTCGGGCAGGTCGTAGGCCAGTTCGGGCCCGCCTTCGTCGAGCAAGTGCGCCGTGTCGGGGCCCTTGGGCTGCAGCCACCACTGCACGCCGTGCACAGCGGCGAAGGCACGCAGACGCTCGGCATCGGCCGCCGTCACCGGCTCGAGGTGGCGCAGCACCAGCGCAATCACCAACTCAGTGCCGCGCTGGCCGATCGCCAGTTCAATCTGCGGCATTCGGTCACGCTGGTCCATGCTGCCGATCAGCGCGCGAAGCGGCATCAGCATCGCGCTGACCTGGGGCGGCAACACCGGGCAGACCTGCATGTCGGCGACATAGCGGCTCTTGCGCTCGTGGAAACCCACCAGCACCGTGCCCTTCTTGGCGACATGGCGCACCGACAGCCGGGCCCGGTAGCGGTAGCCCCAGGTCGGGCCTTCGATCGGCCGCAGCATCTGCTCGGGGCGCAACTGCTCGGCCAAGTGGCGCAGGTTGTCCTCCAGCACGCGCTGCTTGACGGCCACCTGGGCCGCGGCGTCCAGGTGCTGCATCTTGCAGCCGCCGCAGGCGCCGGCATGCAGGCCAAAGTGCGGACAGCCTGGCCGCACGCGCTGCGAACTCTCGCGCCGCATCGCCGTCATCACGCCGGCTTCCCAGGCGGTCTTGCTGCGACCAACGCGCACCTGCACCTGCTCACCGGGCAGCGCGCCCTCGATGAACACCACCTTGCCCTCGGCATTGCGGGCCACGCCCTGCGCCTCGAGGTCGATTGAGTCAACCTGCAACCATTCGTCTGTGCTTGTCATGGGCCGCGATTATCCGGCCCATACAAAAGGCCACCCGCAGGTGGCCTGGACGCTGATCGGACACGAAGGCCGCCCGCAGGCGGCCTTCGCGATCAGGGCTTGATGTAATCCGAAACCACTTTCCAGCGGTTGTCGGTGATCATCGACAGACGCGACAAGTCATTGCCCAGCCGCTTGGTGGCGGTGAACGTGGTGCGCGGCGCGCCGAACATGTCGGGCTCGATCGCCATCGTGTCCATGGCCTTGATAAAGCTGTCGGTGCTGAGGTTGGCGCCAGCCTTGGCCGCGGCCTTGGCAAAGATGTCGATGATGGTGTAGCCGTAGACCGAGAACACCGTCGGGTCTTCGCCGAACTTGGTCTTGTACTTGTTGGCCCAGAAGTTCACCGGCTGTGAGGCGTCATCCAGGTAGGGGTGCTTGGAGGTCATGGTGGCATAAAGGCCGTCCATCGCCTTGCCGCCCAGCTTGTGGATGAGGTCGGTGTAGGCCGCGCTGGAACCCAGGAAAGTGGGGTTGAAGCCGGTCTTGCGCGACTCGCCGATGGTGCCGATGGTCTCGCGGATGATGGTGCCCAGCACCACCAAGTCGCAGCCACCCGCCTTCATCTTGGCGACCTGCGACGAGAAGTCGGTGGCGCCACGCTTGAAGCTGGTCTTCTCGACCAGTTCCATGTTCATGGTCTTCAGGCCGGCTTCGGCGCCGCGCAACACCTCAAGGCCGAACTCGTCGTCCTGGTAGATGGTGCAGACTTTCTTGGCGCCCTTCTCCTTGACCAGGCTGGGCAGCACGGAGCGCATCTGGTCGAAGTAGGTGGCGGCAAACGAGTACTTGAGCTTGTGGAATGGCTCGTACATCTCGCGCGCGGCGGTGATCGGCAGGAAGTTGATGACGTTCTTTTCGAATTGCACCGGCATCGCCGCGTTGTTGTGCGCGGTGCCGATGTGGCCGGCCATCAGGAAGATCTTGTCCTGGTTGACCAGCTTCTGCGCCGCCAGCACGGCGCGCTTGGGATCGTAGGCAGCATCCTCGATTAGCAGCTTGACCTTGCGGCCGGCGATACCGCCTTGCTCGTTGATCTCATCGACGCGCAGCTGCATGCCGTTGCGCGACTGCTTGCCGAAGGCGGCAATCGGGCCGGACAGATCCTGGATCGAGCCGATCACGATCTCGGTCTTGCTGACGCCCTGGGATTGGGCCTGCGCCGCTCCGGTGCCCAGCAGGGCCAGCGCGGCGATGGTGAGGGAAGCGAATTTCATGGGGGTCATCTCCTGATCGGGCCACGGATTGGGCGCCAGCCCGAGATGCTAGCGCGCAGCCGCCGTTGCCGACACCAGGGAAACGCTGAGCCGGCGCGGCCACACCACGAGGCCACGCCACGCGGCAGCGCCCGCCTGTGCGCCAGATCAACGCGGCGGCAGCAGCCTGGACGGGTCGATCGGTTTGCCCTGGCGCCGGATCTCGAAGTGCAACTGCACCCGGTCGGCATCGCTGGCACCCATCTCGGCGATCTTCTGGCCGCGGCGCACCACCTCGTCTTCCTTGACCAGCAGGCGCTGGTTGTGAGCGTAGGCGCTGAGGTAAATGTTGTTGTGCTTGACGATCACCAGATTGCCATAGCCGCGCAGGCCGCTGCCGGCGTAGACCACGCGTCCGTCGGCGGCGGCCAACACCGGATCGCCGGCACGGCCGTTGATCGCCAGGCCCTTCTGCTTGCTCTCGTCGAAGCCCGCCATGACGTTGCCCGCCGCCGGCCAGGCCCAGGCCGGCTCGTCGTCGTTGTCGCGCGCGGGCTGGGTGGCAATGGCCACCGGAGGCGCTGCCGAGGCCGCCGTAGCAGCAGCCGCAGCCGCGCCAGGGCGCGCGTCGAGCGGGCGCACCTCTACCTTGGGCGCCGCCACGCCGCGGGCCGCCACAGCGGCGGCGTCGACCGTCGGTGGCACCACGCGCAGCACCTGGCCGACTTCGATCACGTTGGCATTCTCGACGCCATTCCAGCGCGCCACGTCGCGCCAGTTCTGGCCGTTGTCCAGGCCGATGCGGATCAGCGTGTCACCGGGCTTGACGGTGTAATAGCCCGGCTTGCCGGCGTTCTCGGCGCCCAGCGGCAGCGGCTTGGCTGGCTCCGCCGGCAGTTCAGGCAGCGGCGCCGCCACCAGCACCGGCGCCGATGCCGTGCCCGCGGCCGGACGCGCCGCCGCCTTGGGCGGCTTACGGTCTTCCACCGGCGCTTGGTTACGCGGTGTGGCACAGGCGCCCAGCAGGGACAGCATCAGCGCCGACAGCAGGACGGACGAGGAGCGGCGGAGAGAGTGCATCGTCAAAACAGTTGGGACCAAGGGCCGTGGGATCAAAGAACACCCGATTTTAAGGGGACGAAGTGCACCGCCTCGTGCTCGGTGCGCAGTAAACCGTTGGCGTGGCGGTCGATCACCACCAGCACCTGGCCGCGGCCGCCGCTGCGGTGCATCGGCGCCACCAGGCGCCCGCCCACCGCCAGCTGATCCAGCCAGAGCTGCGGCAGTTCCTCGCCGCCGGCCGCCGCGATCAAGCTGTCGTAGGGCGCGTTGGGCGCATGGCCAAGCATGCCGTCGCCATAAACCAGGCGCACATGGTCGTGGCGCGATGCCGCCAGGTTGACGCTGGCCTTGTCGAACAAGGGCTTGAGCCGCTCGATCGACACCACCCGCCGTGCCAGCCGCGCCAGCAGCGCGGTCTGGTAGCCGCAGCCAGTGCCTATCTCCAGCGTGCGGCCCAGGCTGGCGCTGGCGCGCGCCGTGGCACCCTCGAACAGCAACTCGATCATGCGCGCCACCACCGACGGCTTGGAGATCGTCTGACCATGGCCGATCGGCAAGCTGGTGTCTTCGTAGGCCTGGATCACCAGCGCGGTATCGACAAACAAGTGCCGAGGTACCTGCGCCATCGCCTCGAACACCGGCTCGCAGCGGATGCCCTCGGCGCGCAGTCGCTGCACCATGCGCAGGCGCATCGGGGCCGAGTCGAGGCCCAGCCCGTGCGAGGATGACTGGCGCGCCGCATCCTTGGCCGACTCATGCAGATGGCGTTGCGGGCGCAGCGTCTCGCGCGGCTTGGCCGGCGTGCCGGCGCGGCCCATTTGATCGAGCACCAGCGGAAAGCGTGGCGGGCGCACGCCGCTGCTGCTGCTGCT
>JBBQJN010000201.1:0-6918 GCA_038325945.1 Burkholderiales bacterium
TGCGGGTCGGCGGTGCCGGGGCGCGGTCCTCGACTGACGGTGCATGTCCCATGAACACAATCTCGAGCCGGCGCGCCATGCTCTCGATGGGCTTGTTGGGCATGCTCGCGCCGTTGGGCAGTCGCAGCCAGACAACCGGGACAGCCACAATGAACACGCGACCGATTCCTTCCTCTGGCGAGGCCTTGCCGGTGATCGGCTGCGGCACCTACCTCGGATTCGACCAGGCGCCCGATAGCGCGGGCTATGCGGAGTTGTCCACCGTCGTGGATGCGCTATTCGCCGCGGGCGGTATGTACGGCAGGGCGGAAACCACCGCAGGCGAAATCCTCGCTGGGCATGGGCGTCGGGCCAAGGCTTTTGTGGCCACCAAGGTTTGGACTCAAGGCCGCGCCGAAGGCGTGCGTCAGATGCAGGAGTCGATGCGTCTGCTGCGTACAGATCGCGTTGACCTGATGCAGATCCACAACCTCGTCGACTGGAAGGTCCACCTGGCCACCCTGCGCGGGTGGAAGGAGCAGGGGCTGGTGCGCTACATCGGTATCACGCACTACACCGCGTCCGCGTTCCCTCAGGTCGAGGCCGTGCTGCGGTCTGAGAAGCTGGACTTCCTGCAGATCAACTACTTGATCGACGATCGCCAGGCTGAAGAGCGCCTGCTGCCGCTGGCGGCCGAGCGCGGCGTGGCGGTTCTCGTGAACATGACGTTCGGCGGCGGGAGACTGCTGCGAGGATTGCTCAACAAACCCCTTCCCGCCTGGGCAGCGGACATCGGCTGCAAGCGCTGGCCGCAGTTGCTGCTCAAGTTTGTGCTGAGCCATCCGGCCGTCACCTGCGCGATTCCCGGTACCCGTCGGCGCCCGCACATGGCGGAGAACGCCACCGCCGGGATCGGGCCCGTTCCTGATCCGAAGTTCTGGCTGGACAAGCGCGTCGTTGGCTGAAAGTCGCCGCGCCTGGCCGGTGGGGTGCAACCATCCGCCGGCATCAGTCGATGCCAGCGGCGATGGGTTGGGTGTCCAGCCGATGGCGCTCGCTCACAATTGATCTATCCTCTGACGCTTTCGACGAACCCCTGAGAGACAGCACATGACAACAAGCAAGAGTGGTCCGACCCTGGTGGCATTGAACGCGCAGATTGCGGCGCTGCAAGCGCAGGCCGATGCCCTGCACAAGCAGGAGGTGGCCGAGGTCATCGCCAAAGTGAAAGACGCCATCGCCCACTACGGCCTGACGGCGGCTGACCTGGGCTTCGGCAAAGCAGCCGGCAAGGCTGGCAAAGCTACTGCAGCGGTCGGCGGCAAGCCCGCGAAGAAGAAGGCGCGCAAGAGCCCGGCAGCAAAGCCAGCCGCGAAGGTGGTGAAGTTCAAGGACGATCAAGGCAACGCCTGGGGCGGCATCGGCAAGCGCCCGGACTGGTTCAAGGCTGCACTGGCTGCGGGCAAGACACCCGAGGACCTGCTGGCCAAGGGCTGATGGCGGCAGCGCCCCTTGGCTGGGCCTTCAGGGCCAGTCTTCGGCGCAACGCATTTGGATGGAGCGGCACGCGCAAGGCGATCAAACGCCTGAACGAGGCCGTCGGCGAGATCGAGCGCGTGGCGCGCACCGACCCGGCGCTGGCCGGCGAGGGTGCGGTGCTGCTGCTCTAAAAGCTCTCTCCAGCGGTCAATCAGATCGACAGCTCCAGCGGGGCGCTGGGTAACGCGAGCAACGGCGTGGTCGAGGGTATGGTGCCATTGATCGCCGCAGCGCCGGTGCCTCGGCATGTTCGCGAAAAGTGGTTGGAGCGCCTCTTCGACGCCATCCAGGACGGACCCGCCCAACATCGAGTCCCTGGCCGAGCATCGGGGCGCCCTGTCTGCCGACCCGGCGCTTGCATCCCATTGGGCGGACCAACTCCTGCCGCTGGTGCGGCATGTCATGGCAGACCGCAGCAGTGGCACCTGTGCCTACGCCAAGTCCGGCAGGCTCTGCTAAAGCGCGTTGTTCCACGCCCGGCGTGCATCAGTTGGGCCCGGCTGCTCAGGCGTGCCCTTGGCTGCAACATGACTTGAGTACAAGTCAGTCAGTCTTCGCTGAAGCTTCGCGTTGAGATCAACCTCGATCACTGTCCCAACTGCGGTGGCAAGATGAAGGTCATCGCCGCCAGCCTCGAAGCACCAGTGATCGAGCGCATCCTCACGCACCTGGGGGTGCAAGCGCGCGCGTCACTGCTTGCTCTGGCGCGCAGACACATGCGGCAGGCGGCGTGATGGCGGCCCGGCAGCCCGGACTGCGGTGTCTGGCTGCGCCTGGCACGGGCAGACCCCTCTGGCTGGGCGCAAATCGCAAGACTCTGCTCGCAGCCGCTGTGTTCTGCCAGCGCGGCTGCGCTCTGGTACCGCGGCCGGCGGCGGTGGCATCGCGCCTGGCCCAAGTGCACGCGCTGTTAGGAGCCTGTCGGGCTTGGGGTGTCGAAAAGCGAGAATCGGCCCCAGCGAGGACAGTTCTTGCCGGATTTGCAGCCCCATAGCCCAGCTATGGAGCAAAAAGACGGTGAGAAATGGACCGCTGCGGTCGACTCGCAGCCGACGCTCCCCAAGCCCGACAGGCTCCTAGCGCATGGAGTGCGCGTCCCGCCCCCTCTCGGGTTGAGCTCCTCCCTAACCGAAGGGATTGTGTTGGTGAACCACGGGCGCAACATCGGTGCGTCTGACTTCCACTACCACCGGAGCCCCCAATGGCCAGCACGAAGACCCCCAGCAAGGCTGCTGCAAAGCGCGCCGAGTCCAAGCCGACGCCCAGCACGCCCGCCACTCCGGCCGTCCGCCCCAGCGCCGATTTGGTGGCCAGCCAGCTCGCCGGAGTTGCGCGAAGTGTCAGCCGCGCTGCCCGGGCCGCGGCGCCTGCGGCCGAGGCCGCAGCGCAGGCTGCGCCGGCCACCAACCTGACGGCCGAACTCAACAACATCGACTTTCGCAAGATGATTGGCGGGCCGCTGCAGGCCGCAGTGGACGCGCAGGTGGCGTCGTCGCTGGCCACCGTGGACTTCATCAACAAGGTCGGCTTTACCGCACCCGACGCCCAGGGCAAGCGCGAGTTGGTGATGGTCGACTTCACGCACAAGCGCAGTGACGTCGACGCCGACGGCAACACGGTGCCCAAGGAGACCTTCATCAAGGTGCCGCTGCTCGCGATGCTGCCGATCCCGTCGCTGCGCATCGAGCATGTGATCATCGACTTCAACGTCAAGCTCAACTCGGTGGAGAGCGCGAGCACCTCCGACGATCTCGGCGTCAACGCCGAGGTCAAGGGCGGCTGGGGACCGGTGAGCTTCAAGGTGTCGGCGTCCTACCAGCGCAAGACCGCGACCAATGTTGAGGTGAAGAAGGAATACGCGCTGAATGTCAATGTCAAGGCGGTGCAGGACGAGATTCCGGCCGGGCTCGAGAAGATCCTCGGCATGCTGGCGGCCTGATGCGCCGCACAGCGCTACCCGCCCAGGTGCCCGGATAGCCGCATGGCCGAGATCACGCTGGCCGACTACACCGGCTACATCTTTCTTGAGATCATCAAGGCCCGCGAAATGGCTGACCGCCATTCGCGCCAGCTGGCCGAGGTCTATGCCCAGGACCCGGTGCTGCAGCACTTCTCGGTGCCGCGCTTCAAGATTCCGAAGATGGAGCTCACCATCCCGGTGCTGATCTCCGGCGCACGGTTCAATCAGGTCATCAGCTTCAAGATGCCGCGTGACAAGTTCGTGCCCGCCGTGCTGGGCCGCATCAAGGAGGTGGTGGCCACGGTGCGCAGCAAGCTGGACGATCCGTTTTTCAAGGGGCGGCCGCGTGTGCCGGCGGTCGACCCGGCGATAAGAACGTCGGTGAAGGGTGCGACCAGGGCGGCCCGGGCGGCTGCTGCTGTTGCTGCCGCGACCAGCGACGCTGCGCCGTCGCTGGCGCAGCTGGCAGCCGACTTCTGGCAGCAACTGCAGGACAACCCCGACCCCTCGCAACCCGGCAACGTCGTTCAGCAGCACTGGACCCGCCTCTTCGAGCAGGCTCTGGTCGAGCAGGACCTGATGGCCGCCTACAAGAAGCTCAATCCCGGCAACGAGCTCTACCGCCAAAGCCTGGACGACGTGCTGCGCATGGTGACCACCAACACCATGGTCGACAGCACCACCATCCAGAGCCTGCTGATCAACCCCGAGACCAATGTCGTGAAGAACGGCAGCAGCGACACCTCGGTGTTCACCATCAAGGCCGAGATGCTGGAGGAAGGCTTCTTCATCCGCCAGATCAAGGACGAGGCCAGCGGCCAGACGCGGCCGGTGGTCGAGTTCGAGTAAAGCCCGCAGTGCAAGCCTTTGTGCACGAGCGGCTGCGGGTGCTGCAGCGCCTGCAGGCCAGGTCCAGTGAGGTACTGGCCAAGTACAACCGGCTTGATCTGGACCTGGCCACCGCGCTGACCGACTTGCTGGACGAGGCCATCGCAGGCTTCCATGCCCTGGGCAGGGCGTCGAACGAGAACCAGCTGCTGGCGCTGAAGGCGCAGTTTGTCAGTGCGCAGCAGGGCACCCACCCGATCACACTGGAGCGGGTGACTGGCCACCGGCGCGAGCTGCAGCGGGCCATCGCGCTGCAGGTGCTGCTGCGCAGTGCCGAGCTGTTGCGCGCTGACATCGCCCGTGACAGCCAGGCGCTGGACGACGCACGTGGTCAGTTGCGCACCATCGTGCTGCTGGCCCTGCGCGAGGGTCTGCTGCCGCTGAAAGCTCGCCGGCCGCCCAGCCAACGCCAGCTCGACACGTTGTGGCGCAACCTGCTGCGGGCCCCCGACATCCAGCTGGCCGCGCGCCAGTTGGCCATGCAGCTGAGCGCCTACGACATCCAGCTGCTGTTGGCGGAGTTGATTCTGGCGCTTCAGCCTCCAGCATGAAGCGCGTCAAGACCCGAGTCGGGGTGCGCGGAAAGCAATGCGTGCTTTGATCCTTGCCCAGGAACGACCCCAAGCCAGACAGGCTCTTAGCTGCGTTCAATGGCAAAGGCCAACAGGGCGGTGGGAGTTGTTTGCGCCGCCCGCCAACTGAGCCGCTTTCGGCCCGATGCCGACGGCACGGCGTTGCCGCCATCCTGCGCCAACTTCGCGCAGGGTTCGGGCTTTCAGCCGCGTGACACGGCTCACCTGATGGTCGGCGGTAAGGCTCAGTTCGGTGTCGGCAACAGCAGATCACACGGCCAGAACTGGATTTAGCTGTGATACTGTAGTTTAATACAGTCTTTCGAGGAGTCTCCCATGGCCGCCGTCCTGGTTGTGGCGGGCGACGACGAGGAACCAGCACCGGCATCTCCCCTCGCTCATCTGCCAGTTGCGCTTTGCACTGCCGCCGGAGACCCTGACCTCGATGGCGGTACTGCAAGCGATGCTCGTTCGCCTCGGATGCCCGAACCTGGGACAGGTGCGCGCGCTGCCTCGTGGCGGGATCAGCCGCCGCATCGATGCCGGGTTGCTGGCAGCGCTCGACCCGGCTTACGATCTGCGCGCCGACCGAGTCGCAGACCTGGATCGAACTGCCCGACACGCCCAGCGTCAAGCTGCACTTGATGGCGCGCGTCGAGCTCGCGCCTGCGCTGCTGTTCGGCGCACCTCGCCTGAGGTGAAGTGCCTGATTGCCGGGAGACTTGAGGACTTGACGCCCCTGTTCGAGCGGCTAGCCACCGCTAGCAGGTACTTCGACCAGTGCCGCTCGCCGTGACATGCGCCGCCGCACTGGGCGTTCAACTTCGATCTGACTTTCCCATGGACTCTGGATTGCCCATCACATTGCCCACCACATTGCCCATCACGCCCCGGCGCTTTCACCTCACCCGCCTGATGTCGATCTGGCGGTCGGCCGGATGGCCCTGCCGCGACGGCGTCGAGCTCGATCTGGTCGCGGCGGGCTGGGCGACGATCGCCGCAGGCGCCGGTGGACACGAGGCGATTAGGCTGACCGACGCGGGCATCCGCCTGCTGGCAGATGCCCGCCAACGCAACCAGCGGTCCCTCAGCGCCCACGATCAACTGGCGGCCAGGGTTGCTGCCAACTTGATGGCATCGGGACGGATCGTTTGGCGTGAGTTGTCCCTTCGCGCACGGATCGCCACCAACGATCCGCCATCACCAGTCGGCGCTGCTGTGCTGACCGACGAAGCGCTGTGGCTGGACGACGAGGCCCTCGCTCAGCAAGCCAACCAAGGCCAGGCATCCTGGCGAATGGCCAGACCCGATGTGTTCTCGGTGTGCCGAACTTCGGTTGAAGACTATCTGCAGCCGATGGTCCACGAGGTCAAGGTGAGTCGTGCCGATCTGCTGTCGGACCTACGCCACGCAGCGAAGCGAGAGTCCTATCAGTGGCTGTCTTGCGAGACCTACTACGTCCTGCCGGCCGGCGTGGCCGAGCTGCACGAGATTCCGGAAGCCTTCGGCGTCTGGCTGGTGCATGGCCCCATCGACTCCGGCACGCTCGACCTGATCCGTCCTGCCCGACACATGCCGTGCAAGCTTGCGTTCCCGGTGTGGATGGCCCTGGCGAAGGCGGTACCGGCCAGCCTGGACGGCGAATCAACTCAGCGAGAGCTGACCGACACACGGGAGGAAGGCGAGGCGGTCGCCAATGCGGAGATCGACGCCCAACTGCAAGATCTGCAATCGGCGACCGACACGTGAAGACCTATACCGTCGCGGTCCGCGCGCTCTGCGAGTTCGCCGCCAAGCAGGGCGACCTGGACCTGCGCTTCACGCCTTCGCCGACATCGCAGCAAGGCATCAACGGCCACCAGACCGTGGCGGCCAGCCGCTCGGCGTCCTACCGCGCAGAAGTCTCGTTGAGCGGCGAGTACCGGCACCTGGTCGTGCGCGGACGCGCCGATGGCTACGACCCCGATCGGCAATTGCTGG
>JBBQJN010000202.1:0-6898 GCA_038325945.1 Burkholderiales bacterium
GCCGAAGCGGGCGTCGGTCGAGGCCATGCGGATGTCCATCGGCATCTGCATCGTCACGCCGATGCCCACTGCCGCACCGTTGATCGCGCCGATCACGGGTTTGAGGCTCTTGAAGATGCGCAGCGTGGTGATGCCGCCGCCGTCGCGCTAGGCATCGCCCACCTTGCAGGCATCACGGGCCGCCTCGCCGCGTGCGGCGTAATCGAAGGTCTTGCCACCCGACGACAGGTCGGCGCCGGCGCAAAACGCCCGGCCGGCGCCGGTGATGATGACCACTGAGCAAGTCAATTCCAGGGGAGGACGCCGGCTGGGTCCGGCCCGGCAAACGAAGATGGGCTCCCACTGGTAGGCGGCCGAGAGGGTGATCGCCAAGCGCAGCAGAGATTGAGACCGTCCGAGCACACAAGCCCGGGAGCAAGGTGTGCAAGTCAACGGTAGGCAGCCCTGGCCGGAGCATAGGGCGCCGGATGGCGCCCAGTCCACTTCGAACGCCACCGGCCCGATCAGACCACGCTGTACCGCCTGGTGCAGCAGCACGCCGCCACCTTCTTCGAGCAGGCTTCAGTCCGCGGCCGGCGCCGACCTGCCGCAGTTCGTGAAGGACGAGTTCGACGCCTTCCTCGAATGCGGCATCCTGGCGAACGGCTTCTTGCGGCTGCGCTGCGGCGACTGCGGCCACGACAAGCTGGTCGCCTTCAGCTGCAAGCGGCGCGGCTTTTGCCCGTCGTGCGGGGCCCGGCGCATGGCCCAGACGGCGGCCCACCTGGTCGATCACGTCATGCCGCACGTGCCAGTGCGCCAGTGGGTACTGTGCTTGCCCATCCCGCTTCGCCTGCTGCTGGCCGCACAGCCCAAGCTGGTGACGCCCGTGCTGCAGCGGGTACACCGCGTGATTACGCGCCAACTGCTCGGGCAGGCCGGTCTCAAGGCCGCGCAGGCCGACAGCGGCGCGGTAACACGGATCCAGCCGAGCTTGTGGATGAAGGGTTTAGCGGCCAACCTCAACATTCACCTTCACTGCCTGGTGCTGGACGGCGTGTACCGGTGCGACACGGAAGGCGAACCTGTCTTCGTCGAAGTGCCCGCGCCAACCGATGAGTCGCTGCAGACGGTGTTGCACAAGATCATCACCCGCATGATGAAGCTTCTCACCCGTCGGGGGGTGTTGGTCGAAGAGGAGGGTTCGACCTATATGGCTGACAGCGACGGCGATTCGACCGAGGCCCGCACGCTCAGGCCATTGCAGGCCGCCGCGTGTACTTCCCGCATCGCCTTTGGCCCACGCGCCGGCCAGAAAGTACTGACCGTGCAAGGCGCAATGCCCAGGGATGCGGAGTTCAAGCAGAACCTGTGCGCTGATATCGACGGCTTCAGCTTGCACGCAGCCGTGCGCTGCGGGGCCGTAGACCGCCAGGCGCTGGAGCAACTGTGCCGCTACATCACGCGTCCAGCGCTGGCCAACGAACGCGTGCAAACCAACGCCGCCGGGCAAGTCGTGCTCAAGCTCAAGACCCCCTGGCGAGACGGCACCACGCACCTGGTGATGTCGCCGCTGGAGTTCATGCAGCGGCTGGCTGCGCTGGTGCCCCGGCCGAGGCTGCATCTGATTCGTTTGGTGTCCGCGTAACTTCGCTTCGCGAAGTGAGCGGACCCCCGCTGCGCGAACCACGGCGTTCTCGCACCCAACGCCAAGTTGCGCGCGCTGGTGGTGCCGCAGGAACCCGAACCACCGGCGCAGGCCGCACCGCCGGCCGAGTGCGAGGCGACCTGTGCGCACCACCATCCGGTTCGGCTGAGCTGGGCCAAGCTGCTCAAGCGGGTCTTGGCTGCGACATAACTTGAGTACAAGTTAGTCTGCGCTGAAGCTTCGCTTTCGAGATCGACATTGCGCACTGCCCGAACTGCGGCGACGAGCTGAAGATCATCGCGGCGATCCTCGAACAAGCGGTGATCGAGAAGATCCTCACGCACCTGGGTCTGCGGCCCGCAGGGCCGGGCGCCGCCACGCGCGCCAGTCCGTCGGTCGCAACTGCAAGCGGCCTGAGATCCCCCAGCCAACACGTTTCAGGCGGCCCGGTGCCCAGGGCCGCTGGGATCGGCTGCGCCAGAGCTTGTCAGAGCCGAGGTTTGGCGCCCGCTTACCCAGGAAAACCCGGAGACGGTCGCCACGGATGTAGCTCCGGTCACCACGGATAAAGCTCTTTTGGGCTGCGGTCGACCCTCAAGATGCCGCTGCCGAATCCAAGGACCGCATCAGTGGGTGTTCAAGACCCTTGCCGAGAGGGCTTTGGGAGAAAGAAGGTGCGTTTGAATTTCCCTATCCTCAGATCGCGCAGGCGATACCCTCGCTGCGGTCGGGCCTGGCACCGGCTGTCGAGAGTTTGTTGCAGACCGCGCCGGCGCTGGCCGGTGGCCTGACCGTTGCGACCTGGGTGATCTGGGGCCTCGGCGAACTGCTTGGCTTGCTGGGCGTGGGGCTGCACCTGGTCGTTGCGATGTGGCGCCGCCGTGGTGGCGGCGCCGGTCCTCAGCCGGGTCGGCCGGTGGCCGTGTGATGGGTAGCAGGCCGGGAAGCAGGACGGAACTGCTGTCCTGCGCCGGCGCGACACGACGGCGGCACCGAACCCGCATCTGGTGGCCGCCGGCTTGTGGCCGGCCGCGCTGCGGGGGGCACACTTTTTTAGCTACAGTGCTCGACCATGAACATGCTCATGTTTCTCGGCGGTCTGATCCTGCTGGTCATCGGCGCCAGCACGCTGGTGCGCGGCGCGTCCAAACTGGCGCTGTCGTTCGGCATCAGCCCGCTCGTTGTCGGGCTCACCATCGTCGCCTTCGGCACCAGCGCGCCCGAGGTGGCGGTGAGCGTCGGCGCCGTGCTCGACGGCAAGACCGATATCGCCATGGGCAACGTGGTGGGCAGCAACATCTTCAATGTGCTGTTCATCCTGGGCATCAGCGCGCTCATCGCGCCGCTGGTGGTCAATATCCAGCTGATCCGGCAGGAGGTGCCGATCATGTTCGGCGCAAGCCTGCTGCTGCTTGCGCTCTCGCTGGACGGGAAACTCTCGTTGCTTGAAGGGGGCCTGCTGTTCACGCTGCTGGTGGCCTACACCGTGTTTCTGGTCGTGCAGTCGCGCCGCGAAACACAGGCTGCGAAGGACGAGTTTGCCGACGCGGTGCATCCCGCCGGGGCCGGCGCCTGGGACAGCCACTGGGCGGTACAGGTCGGCCTGATCGCGGCCGGCCTGGTGGCGCTGGTGTTCGGCTCGGACTACCTGGTGCAGGCCTCGGTCAGTTTCGCCAAGGCCATGGGCGTGAGCGATCTCGTCATCGGCCTGACCATCGTCGCTGCCGGTACCAGCATGCCCGAGGTGGCCACCAGCGTCACGGCCGCGATAAAGGGAGAACGCGACATCGCGGTGGGTAATGTGGTCGGAAGCAGCACCTTCAACATCCTGGGTTGCCTGGGCTTGTCGGGGCTGGTGTCGGGCGACATGGGCCTGGCGATTGCGCCGTCGCTGCTGGCCTTCGACATCTGGGTGATGCTGGCGGTGGCCCTGGCCTGCATACCGGTGTTCATCACCGGCCGCGAGATCGCGCGTTGGGAAGGAGGCGTCTTCCTCGGCTATTACGTCGCCTATGTGGCTTACCTGATCCTGGCGGCGCAGCAGCACGACGCGCTGCAGGCCTTCTCGGGCGTGATGCTGGGCTTTGTGGTGCCGCTGACCGTGGTGACGCTGGTGGTGGTGGTGATCCGCCGCCCGGCGGCACCCAGTACGCCGTGAGCCTCTGCGTTCTCCCGCCAAGCTGCGCGCTCACATCCGCGCCGTGCAGGAAGGCGTCGAAGCGGCAGCAGAGGCATGCCAGCGCGGCAGCGGGCGGGTCATGCGTTCGATTTCAATTGGAATGGGCTTTTCGATGATCTACGCTGCTCTCAAGACGCTGCATCTGCTGTCCATCATCGTGTGGATCGGCGGCATGGTGTTTTCACACTTCTTCCTGCGCCCCGCCGTTGCCCAGCTTGAACCGCCCGTGCGCTTGCGATTCATGCACGATGTGCTCGGCCGCTTCTTCCGGGCAGTGCTCGTGGCCTCGTTGTTGACGCTGGTCAGCGGTGTGTGGATGCTGGGCCGCGTGGCCAAGCAGGCGGTGCAGTCCGGTGGCAGCTTCGACATGCCGCTGGCCTGGACCGTTATGGCGGTGCTTGGCGTCGCGATGGTCGCGATCTTCATGCACATCCGCTTCGTTCTCTACAAGAGGTTCGGCAGCTGCGTTGCCGCTGCCGACTGGACAGCCGGCGGTGCGGCGTTGGTCAAGATCCGCAACTGGGTCTCGATCAACCTCGGCCTTGGCGTGCTGGTGTTGCTCGTGACGCTGCTGCGCTGGACGGTCTGAGAGTTTGAGAGCGTCCCCAGACCTGCCGCTGGGCGTCAGGCCCCCCCGAGGGGGATGAGGAACTTGGGAGCGGCCCGGCGTTTCCTCATGAGTCTGAGAGTCTCGTCGATCGTGCCCGCTCATCGCCACGATGGCAGCGGCGGTGAACCGGCCTACAAGTGCAGACTGAAGCTTCAACTTCATGCTTCTCTGTCTCGGTATTCCAAGTTCGGCAGGCATCGACAGCGGTGCATGTGTTCGGGGCAGGCATGTCTGGGCGGTGGGCCCGCCGGCCGGCGAGGCTGCTGCCGCCGCCGTGCCGGTGCGCCGCCGCCGGCCAGGGTGTAGAGGCGGGCCACCAAGTCGGCCGCTGTGTGCACGGCATGGCTGACGGCCAGGCGCAGGTCATGCCGCGCGGCCAGCGGCAGCGGTGACAGCACAGGCAGCGGGCCAGGCAGCTGCGCGGCCTGCCAGGCGGTCTCCACACTGCCAGCAGGTAGCAGCGCGCGGGCGGTCGGCTGCGGTCGCTTGGACACCGATGGCTGCGCGGCCGCCGGTGTCGCCTGCTGCTGCCAGGCTGGAGGCACTTCACTCGAACGGCGGCTCGTCCCACCACGGGGAAAACGCCGGCATTCTTGAACAAACGCAGCGTGGTGATGCCGCCGTCGCCGCGGTAGACATCGCCAGGCGATTACCGTCAGCAAGTGGGGCCTGAAGCGTCCTCAAGATTGGTGAGCCCGCTGCCCGCACTTTGTGCGGCCACTGCTGCCGCGCCGTGAAGGGCGCCGCGGCGGTCGGCGATGCCTACAGCGGCCGTGACGGCACCGCTCAGCTGGCGACGTCGCCACTGGAGGCCATGCAGGGGCTGGCGGCGCTGGTGTCACGCCCCAGACTGCACCCTGGGCGCTTCCCTGGCGTTCTCGCACACAACGCCCAAGCTGCTGGCCGGCGTCAACTATCCTGGCCGGCCAAGGTAATTGTCGCCAACCACAAGCTGCGCGCGTTGGTGGTGCCGAAAGATCCAGGGCGGCCCGCACAAGCAGCTCCAGCGTCCGAGTGCGAGGCGGCCTGTGCGCACTATCGCCCGGTGCGGCTGAGCTGGGCCAAGCTGCTCAAGTGCGTCTTGGCTGCGACATAAATTGAGTACAAGTCAGTCTGCGCTGAAGCTTCGCTTTCGAGATCGACATGGCGCATTGCCCGAACTGCGGCACCGAGTTGAAGATCATCGCGGCGATCGTTGAGCAGCCAGTGATCGAGAAGAACCTCACGCACCTGGGCCTGCAGGCCGACTGTGGACGTATGACCGGGCCTGCGCGCGGGCTTGCGCCTCAGGAGCGGCTCGCGCTTGCAAGCGCGAGCGCGGCCCGCAGGGCAGGGCGCCGCCCGCTCGCCAGCCCGTGGGTCGGTAGCTGCATGCGACCTGAGACCCTCCAGCCAACACGTTTCAGGCGGCCCGGTGCCCAGGGCTGCGGGGATCGGCTGCGCCAGCGCTTGTCAGCGCCGAGGTTTGGCGCCCGATTACCCAGGAAAACCCGGAGACGGTCGCCACGGATGTAGCGCCGGTCACCACGGATGAAGCTCTTTTGGGATGTGGTCGACCGTGAAGTTGTCGCTGCCGAACCCAAGGACCGCATCAGGGGGTGTTCAAGCGCATTGCCGGCGGGCCTTTGGGAGAACAAAAGTGCGTTTGAATTTCCTGTCTTCCGGCCCCCGCGGTCAACAAACGGCCTGGATTGGGTCTACCCGGCCGGCCGGCCACCGAAATGCCGTACCCTTGCGGCCTCTGCCGCCCATGACCGAACCCCCTCCCGCGTTGCGGCGCGTTGCCTTCGGGCCCTTCCTGCTCGACGCCGACGCCGCCAGCCTGAGCCGTGACGGTGCGCGCGTGAGCCTTGCGCCGCGCGCCTTTGCGGTGCTGTGCCACCTGGTCGAGAAACCAGGCCGTCTGGTCACCAAGGCCAGCCTGCTCGACGCGGTATGGGGCCACCGCCATGTCAGCGATTCGGTGCTCAAGAGCGTGATCAGCACGCTGCGCACCGCGTTGGACGACGATGCCCGGGCGCCGCGCTGGATCGAAACCGAGGCGCGGCGCGGCTACCGCTTCATGCCGGGCGGTACGGGCGGTGCGGTCGGGGCGCCGGCGGCTGGCGGCGCAGCGGCCAGCGACGTCGCTGTGGTGGCGGGTGGGGGTGCCGGTGGGGGTGCGGGCGCCCGACCCATGGCCGGCAACCTGCCGCCAGCCGCGCCGGCCTTGATCGGCCGGGCCGCTGACCTGGCCACGCTCGACGGTTTGCTGGGCGCACACCGGCTGGTCACGCTGGCCGGCAGTGGCGGTGTCGGCAAGACCCGGCTGGCGCTGGCCGCCGCGGCCCAAACCCGGCGCGCCGCGGCCGACGGCGTCTGGCTGGTGCGCCTGGACGCGCTGGACGACGGCCAGGCCCTGGTGGCCACCATCGCGCGCAGCCTGGCGTTGTCGCCCGATGCCGCCCGCAGCGCCGAGGCACTGGCCGCGGCGCTGGCCAGC
>JBBQJN010000203.1:0-6870 GCA_038325945.1 Burkholderiales bacterium
CAGCTCACCCATGACCAGATCGTCCGGCGTGACCTCGTCGTCATCATCAACAGGCCCAAGAAAATCGCGCATGCCCGCTCCTTCCCTGTGATGGTTGGGAGTATAGCAGAGTGAGTCATTTTAAGTTAGCGCTTATGCCCCCCGGGGGGGGCGACGCCAGTAGCCCGGCCAAGCCGGTTCCACGGCGTCCACTTGGTTGCGGTGGCGCTGATCGAAGACTTGTGCCAACGATGACGGGGCCCTGCGGGGCCCCGTTTCGTTTGGAGTCGTGGCGACGTCGGGCGTTCAGCCCGGCAGGCTGCTGCGCACGATGCGCCCGCCCTGCATCAGCAGCCGGATGCCGGTGTCGGGCCGCGTGAGCATGGTCAGGTCCGCAGTCGGATCGCCCTCGACCACCAGCAGATCGGCCCAGGCGCCGGGCAGCAACTGGCCGATCTGGCCCTCGGCGCGCATCAGCCGGGCGGCGTCGATGGTGGCGCTCTGCAGTGCCTGCACCGGGCCCATGGCCTGCAGCCGCAGATCAAACTCGTTGGATTGCTGGTCATGCATATGGCCGAGCAGATCGCTGCCGAAGACCACCGGCACGCCCTCGGCCAGCGCGATGCGCACCGCCTCGATGCCACGCTCACGCACCCGCGCCAGCTTGTCCAGCATGGCCGGCGCCCAGCCCAGGCGCTCGCCCTCGGCTGCCAGCGCGGCATAGGTCACCAGCGTTGGCACCAGGTAGGTGCCATGGCGCTTCATCTCGCGGGCGCTGGCTTCATCGAGCAGGTTGCCATGCTCGATCGAGCGTACCCCCGCCTGCACCGCGCGGCTGATGGCGCGTGGCGAGTAGGCATGGGCCATGGCATAGAGGTTGGCGGCCTCGGCCTCCTCGCAGGCGGCGCGCAGTTCGTCGATCGAGAACTGCGTGCCCTCCAGCGGATCGGTCGGGCTTGAGACGCCGCCACCGGCCATGATCTTGATCTGGTTGGCGCCGTTGCGCACCTGCTCGCGCACCGCGCGGCGCACCTCGCCCACGCCGTCGGCAATGGCGCCGAGCAGGCCCAGCCCGGCGCAGGTGCAGAACATCTCGCGGCTGCGCACGCCCTTGGGCCGCATGTCGGCGTGACCGCCGGTCTGGCAGATCGGAAAGCCGGCGATGTAGAGCCGCGGCCCTTCAAACAAGCCACGCGCCACCGCCTCTTGCAGGCCGAAATCAGCGCCAGCGGCGTCGCGCACCGTGGTGAAGCCGCGATGCAGCATGCCGCGCATGATCACGCTGGCCTGCGCTGTGACCAGCGACGGCGCCTGCAGGCCCAGCGCAGTGAGGTCATGCGAGGCTGCCACCACATGCACATGGGCGTCGATCAAGCCGGGCAGCACAATGCGGCCGCCGGCGTCGATGACCTCAGCATCGTCCACCTGCACCGGCTCGGCAACCACGGCCACGATGCGCTGGTCCTCGATCACGATCTGCGACAGCGGGCCGACGACGCCGCGCGCGCTGTCGAAGGGCCGGGCGTTGCGAATGACTTGCCGGCGCATCGGATGCCCCGTTTCAGGCCGTGACAGCGACGGCCGCTTTGGCCGAGTTGGCGGCCAGCGGCGCCAGGCCCAGGCGCCGGCGTGCCGCCTGGTACTCGCTGCGCAGGCGCGCCACGTACTCGGCCACCGGCATCACCTTGTCGATCGCGCCGATGCCCTGGCCGCAGCCCCAGATGTCCTTCCAGGCTTTCTTGGCGCCGCCGCCATCGACGTTGCCGAAGTTCATCTTGCTGGCGTCGCTCTCGGGCAGCTTGTCGGGGTCGAGCCCGGCGTTGCGGATCGAGGGCTTCAGGTAGTTGCCGTGCACGCCGGTGAACAGGTTGCTGTAGACGATGTCGTCGGAATTGGCGTCGACGATGGCCTGTTTGTGGGCGTCGATCGCGCGCGCCTCCTCGCAGGCGATGAAGGCCGAGCCGATGTAGGCAAAGTCGGCGCCCATGGCCAGTGCAGCCAGCACCGCGTCGCCGGTGGCAATGCTGCCCGACAGCGCCAACGGGCCGTCGAACCACTGGCGGATCTCCTGGATCAGCGCAAACGGGCTCTTGGTGCCGGCATGGCCGCCGGCGCCAGCGGCTACCGCAACCAGGCCGTCGGCACCCTTGTCGATGGCCTTGTGGGCATGGTTGTTGTTGATGATGTCGTGCAGCACCACACCGCCCCAGCCGTGCACCGCTTGGTTGATGTCGACACGCGCGCCCAGGCTGGTGATGATGATCGGCACCTTGTAGCGTGCGCAGGCTGCCATGTCGTGATCGAGCCGGTCATTGCTCTTGTGCACGATCTGGTTGATGGCAAACGGCGCGGCCTTCTGCTCGGGGTGATCACGGTCCCAGGCGGCCAGGGTCTCGGTGATCTCGGCCAGCCACTCATCGACCTGCGAGGCCGGGCGGGCATTGAGCGACGGCATCGAGCCGACGACGCCGGCAATGCACTGCGCGATCACCAGCTTGGGGGTGCTGATGATGAACAGCGGCGCACCGATGATGGGCAAGGGCAGGTTCGCCAGGACGGGGGGCAAGGGCATGCAGGTCTCCGGAGTTCAGGTTGGACAAGAGCTTGGGGGCGGCCAGCGGCAAACGCTGTCACCGCCCGGACGGACGCGTCAAAAAGCGTCCAGCGCCATCTCGGTGACGCCCTCGGCGCCGTCGATGATGCTGTCGCGCAGGCCCGGCGCCTTGCTCAGCAGATGGTCGCCATAAAAGCGCGCGGTGTTGATCTTGGCGCGCATGAAGTCGGGCTCAATGCCGGCGGCGAGTTGGTCTTCGGCCACCATCAGCGCACGCGCCATTTGCCAGCCCGCCATCAGGTTGCCGGCCAGCATCAGGTAGGGCACGCTGCCGGCAAACACCGCATTCGGCCCGGCGGCGCTGCCCTTGGCCATGCCGCTGGCGACGAAGCCGACCACCTCGACAAAGGCCTGGCGCGCCGCAGCCAGCCGCTTGTGCATGGCCCGCGCCGCGGCGCTGCTGCGCTGCGCCAGCTCGGCTTCAGTGGCCTCGATCTGCGCCGCGATGGCGCGGGCGGTGGCGCCGCCATCACGCGCGGTCTTGCGGCCGACCAGGTCGTTGGCCTGGATCGCCGTCGTGCCTTCATAGATCGTCAGGATCCTGGCGTCGCGGTAGTGCTGCGCCGCGCCGGTCTCCTCGATAAAGCCCATGCCGCCGTGCACCTGCACGCCCAGGCTGGTGACCTCGAGGCTCATCTCGGTGCAGTAGCCCTTGATCAGCGGCACCATGAACTCGTAGAAGGCCTGGTTCTGCTTGCGCAGCTCGGCATCGGGATGGGCGTGGGCGGCGTCCTGCGCGGCGGCGGCCACCAGCGCCATCGCGCGGCAGCCTTCGGTATAGGCGCGCATGGTCATCAGCATGCGCTTGACGTCGGGGTGGTGAATGATGGTTGCAGCGCCGGCCGTCGAGCCATCCACCGGCCGGCTCTGCACGCGGTCACGCGCATAGGCCACAGCCTGCTGGTAGGCGCGCTCGGCCACCGCGATGCCCTGCACGCCCACGGCATAGCGCGCGGCGTTCATCATCACGAACATATACTCCAGGCCGCGGTTCTCCTGGCCCACAACATAAGCCGCCGCGCCGCCATGGTCGCCGAACTGCAGCACCGCGGTGGGGCTGGCCTTGATGCCCAGCTTGTGCTCGATGCTGACGCAGTGCACGTCGTTGCGTGCACCCAGGCTGCCGTCGGCCTCGACCATGAACTTGGGGCAGACAAACAAGCTGATGCCCTTTACCCCCTCGGGCGCGCCGCTCACCCGGGCCAGCACCAGGTGGACGATGTTCTCGGCCATGTCGTGCTCGCCGTAGGTGATGTAGATCTTGGTGCCGAACAACTTGTAGCTGCCGTCGGGCTGCGGCTCGGCGCGGCTGCGCACCGCCGCCAGGTCAGAGCCAGCCTGCGGCTCGGTGAGGTTCATCGTGCCGGTCCAGCTGCCGTCGATCATCTTCGGCAGGTAGGCATTCTTCAGGTCGTCGCTGCCGGCGGTGAGCAAGGCCTCGATCGCACCGTCGGTGAGCAGCGGGCACAGCGCAAAGCTGAGGTTGGCGCTGTTGAGCATCTCGATGCAGGCGGCGTGGATCAGCTTGGGCAGACCTTGGCCGCCAAAGTCTGCCGGATGGTGCAGGCCCTGCCAGCCGCCGGCGCCAAATTGCTTGAAAGCCTCCTTGAAACCCGGCGTGGTGCTGACCACGCCGTCCTTGAAGGTCGAGGGCTTGAGGTCGCCTTCACGGTTCAGCGGTGCGATCACGTCCTGGTTGAGCTTGGCGCACTCGTCCAGCACGGCGGCGGCGGTATCCGTGCCGGCGTCCTCAAAACCGGGCAGCTCGGCCACGGCTTGCAGGCCGGCCAGCTCGGTCATTACAAACAGCATGTCCTTGACGGGGGCGCGATAGCTCATGATCTTCTCCAGAAAGTAAAAGGGCGCCGATGTGGCGCCCTGGGATACAGCCAAGGCGCCAGCAGCGCCGGGTTTGCGCGGGACAGGCTCAGAGCGCCGATACCAGCTCGGGCACAGCCACGAACAAGTCGGCCACCAGGCCGTAATCAGCGACCGAGAAGATCGGCGCCTCAGGGTCCTTGTTGATGCAGACGATGACCTTGCTGTCCTTCATGCCGGCCAGGTGCTGGATCGCGCCGCTGATGCCGCAGGCAATGTAGAGCTGCGGCGCGACGATCTTGCCGGTCTGCCCGACCTGCCAGTCGTTGGGCGCATAACCGGCATCCACCGCGGCACGGCTGGCGCCCAGTGCGGCACCCAGCTTGTCGGCCAGCGGATCGAGCACGGCATTGAACTTCTCGGCCGAGGCCATGGCGCGGCCGCCCGAGACGATGACCTTGGCCGCCGTCAGCTCCGGACGATCATTCTTGGCAATCTCGCTGCCCAGATAGCTGCTGGCGGGCGACGCGGCAACCGCCGTCAGGCTCTCGACCGCCGCGCTGCCACCGTTGTCGGCCGCAGCGTCGAAGCCGGTAGTGCGCACGGTGATGACCTTCACGCTGTCGCTGCTCTGCACGGTGGCGATGGCGTTGCCGGCGTAAATTGGACGCTCGAAGGTGTCGGCGCTGACCACCTTGGTAGCGTCGCTGATCTGGCCGACGTCGAGTAGCGCGGCCACGCGCGGCGCCACGTTCTTGCCAGCGGCGGTGGCCGGGAACAGCAGGTGGCTGTAATCCTTGGCGATCGCCAGCACCTGATCGGCAATGTTCTCGGCCAGGCCATGGGCAAAGCCTTCGCTGTCGGCATGCAGCACTTTGGCCACACCGGCGATCTGGGCGGCCGCCTTGGCGGCGCCAGCGGCGCTGTGGCCGGCCACCAGCACATGCACCTCACCACCGCAGGCCAGCGCCGCGGTCACGGTATTGAGGGTGGCGCCCTTGATGGACGCGTTGTCGTGTTCGGCTATGACGAGGACGGCCATCTCAGATCACCTTTGCTTCGTTCTTGAGCTTGTTCACCAGGGTGGCCACATCGGGCACCGTGACGCCGGCGCCGCGCTTGGGCGGCTCGGTGACTTTCAACACCTTGATCTTCGATGCCGTATCCACCCCCAGGTCGGCGGGCTTGAACACTTCCATCGGCTTCTTCTTGGCCTTCATGATGTTGGGCAGCGTGACGTAGCGCGGCTCGTTGAGCCGCAGGTCGGTGGTGATCACCGCGGGCAGCGTCAGCGACAGCGTCTCGGAGCCGCCGTCAATCTCACGCGTGACCTGCAGCTTGCCGTCGACCACTTCCACCTTGCTGGCAAACGTGCCCTGCGGCAGCTTGGCCAACGCGGCCAGCATCTGGCCGGTCTGGTTGTTGTCGTCGTCGATCGCCTGCTTGCCCAGGATGATCAGCCCGGGCTGCTCCTTGTCGACCAGTGCCTTGAGCAGCTTGGCCACCGCCAGCGGCTGCAGCTCGTCGGCGCACTCGACCAGGATGGCGCGGTCAGCGCCGATGGCCATCGCCGTGCGCAGCGTTTCCTGGCACTGTGTGACGCCGCAGGACACGGCGATGACTTCGGTGACCACGCCTTTTTCGCGCAGCCGCACCGCTTCTTCAATGGCGATCTCATCGAAGGGGTTCATGCTCATCTTGACGTTGGCGATATCTACGCCTGTGCCGTCGGACTTCACACGTACCTTGACGTTGTAGTCGACAACACGCTTCACGGGCACCAAAACCTTCATGTCGCGCACCTCCTGGACAGTTTGTGGAATGGCCAAAGACCTGCCGACGATTCTATTCGGCAGACCCTTGGCATCGGCATGGCTGAAAAACGAACGGTCGTGCTATTTTTTGCCATTGTGCCAGAGCGCTGCCGCTGCCGGGGTCACTTGGGGCACAGACCGCGTTGGCACTAGACTGCCGGCTTCGACGCCTGGCGCGGGTGACGGAACAGGTAGACGTAGCGGGCTTAAAACCCGCAGCCGCAAGGCGTACGGGTTCGATTCCCGTCCCGCGTACCAGACCCCTGGCGGGCCACCTGCGGGCCACCTGCGGGCCGGCAGCCGTGGCGGCGGATAAAGCCCACCGCTGCCGCGCTCAACTGCGCTTGTTGTCCAGCGACGGTGGCGGCGTATAGCCCAGCTTGCGCGCCAGTGCTTCGTACTGCGAGGCCAACTGCGGCTGGTCGACACGCCGGTAGTACAAGGCCAGCCGGTAGCTGGCGATACCGTTGCCCAGCGCCGCCGCGTACTGCATCCAGCCCTCAAAGCGACCCGATTTATCGACCCCGGCGCCGCCGTAACCCACCTCGGGCGCGTTGCGTTGGCCCAGGCGCGCTGCCGCGTCCTTGTCGCCGCGGCCCGCCTTGACGATATCGGCAGCTGTTTCAGCCGGCATCTGGGCGTTGA
>JBBQJN010000204.1:0-6817 GCA_038325945.1 Burkholderiales bacterium
TACAGCAAACCGTTCTTCGCCATAGTCACGAATCACCTCCGCAATGCGACGCTCGGTAGCGCCGGCCAGAAACTCGGCGGCGGTTTCGCCGCGGGTGGTGTCCATGCGCATGTCCAGCGGCGCATCGAACCTGAAACTGAAACCCCGTTCGGCCTGGTCGATCTGCGGCGAGCTCACACCCAGGTCGAGCAGCACGCCGTCAACCTGGTGGATGTCCAGCGCCGCCAGCGCGCTGGCCATGTCAGCAAAACTCTCGTGCACGATGGCAAAGCGGGCGTCCTCGGCGGCCAGCGCCTGCGCCACCCACACCGCCTCGGGATCCTTGTCGAAAGCGATCAGCCGGCCGGCCGGGCCCAGCCGCGCCAGCAGGGCCCGGCTGTGGCCGCCGCGGCCAAAGGTGCCGTCGACGAACACGCCATCGCCCTCGGGAGCGATCGCGTCGATCGCTTCATCGAGCAGAACTGCGATGTGCGTGTTGGCAGCCTGGCCGGTCATCAGAAGACAAAGCTCTTGATGGCATCGGGCATCGGCCCCGCCGTCACCTGGGCCTGGTGCGCGGCATAGCGGGTGGCGTCCCACAACTCAAGCCGCTGGCCCATACCGAGCAGCAGCACATCCTTGTCGAGCCCGGCGGCGGCACGCAACTCGGGCGGCACCAGCACGCGGGCGGCTGAATCGGCCTCAACATCCACCGCGCTGCCGACGAAGAAGCGGCGCCAGCCGTCGGCTTCCATCGGCAGGCCCAGCAGTTGGGCGCGGAAGCCCTCCCAGGCCGGCCGCGGAAAGACCAGCAGGCAACCCACGGGGTGCTGGGTCAGGGTGAGCTGATTCGACGACAGCGCGGCCAGCGCGTCGCGATGGCGCGCCGGGACGCTGATGCGCCCCTTGCCATCCAGCGACAACGCCGAACACCCCTGAAATACGAAATCAGCCACTTTTCCCCACCTTGTCCCACGAAACTCCACTTTATCGTAGAAATCACGGGGTATCCAGTGAGGGCGCCAAAAAAATCAATCAAATCAACTACTTACTGTAACTTCCTCAAGTCGAAGAATGATAAAAATCGTTTCAAAATAGAGACTTGCACGCACTTGTGAAAGCCTTGGTTTAGATGCTGCTGGCGCTGTGCGCTGCGCTATCGCCGATCCGCCTTGGGCCCAGGTGAGCCCAATTGTCACAAAAGCGCCACGCCCTGAAGGCCAGCCAGCCCGCCGCAGCGATGCCGGGGCGGGCGAAGTATGGCAAACCCGGGCTCGGCCGGAGCCGGAGCCGGCGCCGGATCCTTTGGCTAGGAGCTTGTCGGGCTTGGGGCGTCGATAGCGAGAATCGGCCCCAGCGAGGACAGTTCTTTGCCGGATTTGCAGCCCCATAGCCCAGCTATGGGGCAAAAAGACGGTGAGAAATGGACCGCTGCGGTCGATTCGCAGCCGACGCTCCCCAAGCCCGACAGGCTCCTAGAACGACTGCTTGATCAGCCGCCCTTCGGCCTGCTGGGGCGGCCGTGCATTCATCGGGTAGAGCTTGCTGAAAACGCCAATCTGCTCGGCCGCAATCGGCACCGGCTGCTGCATCACCATCCACAGCACGCCCTCGCTACAAGGCGGCGTCGTCAGCGAACCCATGTAGGTGTAGTAGCGGCGATCGACGGGCAGCAGCGCGTTGAGGTCGATCGGGCTGCGCGCCGCGATCTCGGTATGGCGCTCCAGCGGCAAGTTGTTCCAGATCGATTGCACCAGCGGCTGCGCCGAGCCGCGGTCAAGCAGCACCGCCACCACCGCCAGCCGGCCCTCCATGTCCTTGTGCACCAGGTGCGCCACCATGTCGAACTGGCGGCCGTTGATGCGCTCCTCGGACGGGCGGTGAAAGTGAAACTGCTGCAACTCGAAGCGCCGGCCCATCACCTCGATGACATTGCCGGCCGCCAGGTTGACCTGCACGGTATGCCCGGTATCGATGACGCTGAAGTCGCTGGGCTTGTAATCGAAGCGGATCGGCTCCAGATCAACCTGGATGCCGCCGCGGATATCGATCGGGCTCTGCCGGCTGCCCTTGGCGCAGGCCGAGAATTCGGGCTTGAGCTGGCCCCAATGCTCAGGGCCACCAGCGCCACCGTAGCCCCAGTGGGCGGCCTGCGGCTCGGGCGTCAGGCCTGCGGCCTGCTTGGCGGCGCGCAAGCGCGCGACGCGGGCTCGGGTGGCCGCGCCGTCGTCGACGGCGGACGTCGTCACGGTACTGTCGCCAGCCTTGGACGTCACTCGCACCACATAAGGCGAAGCCGACTCGGGCGCTTTCATCGCGCCAAGCTTGGCCGCCAATTTTTCGCGCAGCAGGTCCATCGGATCGACCGCTGTCGCCGCCGCCGCAGCCGCAGCCCCCGCCGCCGCCGCTGGGGTTGGCGTGGCCGCCGGCGGGCGTTGCGCCCCCGCACCCGACGCGACGGCCAGCGGCATGGCCAACAGCGCCGGCAATAACACCGCCAGCCAACGCAGGCCGTGGCAGACCAGGGCGAAAGGCCGGTAATGCTTCGCAGCGACGGTCAGGGGCATGGCAGGGCTCTCGCAGATCGGCTGGGCCCGGCACCAAAGCCCGCCCTCAGCCCAGGCTATCGGCCGCCGCACGGCAATCTTGAGCCCGGCGCACGGCCGGCACGGCCGCCCCAGGCGCGCTCAGAGGTTGAGAGGCAATCCCATGGGCTCACGCCGGGGTGGTGAAGGGCCCTGAGCATGGCGCTGCGCGACGCTGGTACTCACGCCCGTGCTAGCTTTGCCACGCCGCGCAGGGCCCTTGGCCACCCCGGCCCTACGGGTAAGCCCGCAAAACAGCCCCACTCGTCGTTGCAAATGCTCCCTGGGTCACAAACCCAGATCCGCTTTGCGCCTAGATTGGAGCCGTTTTGCGGGCTTACGCGGGCCCATGGGATTGCCTCTCAACCTCTCAGTCTGGCAGCCGCTTGATACCCAGCCAGGCCAGCAGGCCCACACCCATCAGGCCCAGCGAGGCCCAGGCCAGGCCAACGGTGGAATGCATCACCAGCGGCGCCAGCACACCGGCCACCAGGCCGTTGGCGGCGCTGCCCACGCAGGCCTGCAGCGACGAGGCCATGCCGCGCCGGTCAGGCGCCAGATCCAGCACCATCAGCGTGATCACCGGCACCATCAGCGCCCAGCCAAAGGCATAACAAGCCACCGGCAGCAGCGCCCAAGCGGCATGCGGCGTGAACAGCAGGTTGAGCACCAGGTTGAGCACCGAGCTGACCAGCATCACCGTGAAACCCCAGCGGATCTGGCTGCGCGGGCGCATGCGCCCGGCCAGCCGGCCGCTGACCGCCGCGCCCAGCATGATGCCGCCGATCGACAGCATGAAGAACCAGAAGAACTGCGTCGGCCCCAGGCCGAGGTGGGTGCCCAGCCATTCGGGCGCCGACAGCACATAGAGAAACATGCCGTTGAAAGGCACGCCGCTGGCAAACACCAGCAGCACAAAGCGCGGGTTGCGCACCAAATCGCCGTAGGCCCGCATCAGCGGCCCGGGCGCAAAGCTCTGGCGCGCGTCGGCATGCAGGCTTTCGGGCAGGTAGCGGTAGTTCAGGCCCCACAGCAGCACGCCGATGGCCACCAGCAACCAGAAGATCGAATGCCAGCCCAACTGCACAAACAGCACGCCGCCCAGCATCGGCGCAACGGCCGGTGCGATGCCGAAGAAAATCGTCACCTGCGACATCACGCGCTGCGCTTCGTCGTGCGGAAACATGTCGCGGATGATCGCCCGCGACACCACCACGCCGGCGCCAGCGGCCATGCCCTGCAGCGCGCGCCAGGCCACCAGCTGGGCGATGGTTTCGCTCAGCGCGCAGCCCACCGAGCCCAGCGTGAACACCGCCAGCCCCCACAGCACCACCGGCCGACGGCCGAAGCGATCAGACAGCGAGCCGTGGAACAGGTTCATCAGCGCAAAGCCGAACAGATAGGCCGACAGCGTTTGCTGCATCTGCGCCGGCGTCGCGCCCAACGACTGGCCGATGCCGGCAAACGCCGGCAGGTAGGTGTCGATCGAGAACGGCCCCAGCGTGCCCAGCGCGGCCAGCAGCAAGGCCAGCGCCCAGCGCGGGTGGCGCCACAGAGTGGTTGCGTCGGGGTTCATCAGGCCGATCGGAAGAAAGCTGGCGGCGCAAGCCTGCGCATCCAGCGGCAGTGAAATAGTGTGAAGCGAGCCGATAGGCCGGATTCTGTGCAGCGCCAGCGCCTCTTGCGAGACACCAGCGCCGTGACCGCCATTCCTCTGGGCCGGGAGTCACCCCCCGGCTCGGTGCCACCTACCCGCACATTCGCCCCGAGCCGGGGTTCTGATGAGCGCAGCTTGCGCCACGCCGCTCGACATGTGCCTATTCGGTGTTGCTGCGCGTAGAGATTGCCCGTTTCACCCAAGTCGGGGCTTTGCCCCGACTTGGGTGGCTGTGAGGCCCCGGGCTTGCGCCCGGACCGGCTGGCTTGCGCCAACCGGCTGCCGGCTTGCGCCGACGCCTCACAGAGCACCCGCCGCGGGAACCCCGACCTGACTCGTCTCTGTTGCTCTGATCCGCACCTTTCGGTGGACAGCCGTTAGCTGCTACGCCGCTCTGTGCAGTCCGGACCTTCCTCCAGGGCCACCTTTCGATGCTTGCCCCAGCGGCGGTCTGGCCCGCTTCACCATGCGATTATCGCGGCTGCAGCCCTTTCCACCGCGCAACAAGGAGATCACACCATGAAAGTCGACAACGTCCTGGCCACCATCGGCGGCACGCCGCACATCCGCATCAACCGCCTGTTTGCCAACGCCGCCGGCGCGCCGCAGGTATGGATCAAGAGCGAGCGCAGCAACCCCGGCGGCTCGATCAAGGACCGCATTGCGCTGGCCATGGTGGAGGCCGCCGAGGCCAGCGGCGCGCTGCAGCCCGGCGGCACCATCATCGAGCCGACATCGGGCAATACCGGTATCGGCCTGGCGATGGTGGCCGCGGTCAAGGGCTACCAACTGGTGCTGGTGATGCCCGACAGCATGAGCATCGAGCGCCGCCGGCTGATGCTGGCCTACGGCGCCAGCTTCGACCTGACACCGCGCGAGAAGGGCATGAAGGGCGCTATCGCCCGCGCCCAAGAACTGGTGGCCGCCACGCCCGGCGCCTGGATGCCGCAGCAGTTTGATAACCCGGCCAACATCGAGGTGCATGCACGCACCACCGCCGAGGAGATTGCCGCCGATTTCCCGGACGGGCTCGACGCGATCATCACCGGCGTGGGCACCGGTGGCCACCTCACCGGTTGCGCGCAGGTGCTGAAAGCGCGCTGGCCGAAACTGAAGGTGTTTGCGGTTGAACCCGCCGCCAGCCCCGTGATCAGTGGTGGCGCGCCCGCCCCGCACCCGATCCAGGGCATAGGCGCGGGCTTCATCCCGGCCAACCTGCACACCGCGCTGCTCGACGGCGTGATCCTGGTCGAGGCCGAGGCCGCGCGCGAAATGGCCCGCCGCTCAGCCCGCGAGGAAGGCCTGCTGGTGGGCATCAGCAGCGGTGCCACGCTGGCGGCGATCGCGCAGAAGCTGCCCGAGCTGGGCGCCGGTGCGCGGGTGCTGGGCTTCAACTACGACACCGGGGAACGGTATCTGTCGATCGAGGGGTTCTTGCCGGCTTGAAACCGTGCGGCCGGCGCGGCCGGTGGGTCGGGTCAGCTCGGTAGGTTGGAGTGAACGGCAGTGAACTCCAACGGCAGTTCCATCTCATCGAGGGCACGTTTGGCATGATCAGACCGCTGCGCACCATTGTTGGAGTTGCCACTCCAACCTACCGGGCTTGCTACCCATTGCACCGACGCCTACCGGGACGGGGCTCTCACCCGTGGGAGTGGCGCGCTGCGCGCCTCGTGGCAGGCGGATGGACGCTCGATGCAGCCGCGCTGAAGCGTGCCCGGGTGAGCCTCCAGCCGGCGGTCATCGACGCCTTGCACGCCGGATGCCGCTAGCGCCCGCGCCAAAACCCAGGCGCTCGGCTCTGATGCGCAACAGCGACCACGCTGATGAAGTTGCCCGTCGTGCGGTACACGAGCGTGTAGGGGAACCGCTTCAAGGGCCAGATTCGCACGCCCGGGTAGCTTGCCGTCCCAAGACGCGGCATGAATGCCAGCAAGCGCAAGGCACGTTCGACGGCCCACTCAAATTGCTCGGCGACGGCGGGGCCACCGTCGGCCAGGTACCAGCGCGTGGCTTCGAGAAGCTCCAGCCGGGCCTGGGGGCGGAACTGCAGCATCACTCCTTGGCGACGTGCGCTTCGATGATGGCGCGCATCTCCGCGAACACCTCTTCGGCGGGAATGGCCTCAACGACCCCGGCGTCCATTTCCGCCACACGGCGCGAGATCTCTGCCTCCCAGGCGGGGTGCAGCGGCGGCGGTGGCAATACCGTATCGATCAGGCGTTCGATCAACTCCCCACGCTCTTCGGCCGACAGCTGCATGGCCGCCGCTTCAACGGTTTCCAACGATGCGGTCATGGTGCACTCCGATACTGGCGAGACACCAGTCTAGCGCTCAAACTCAGGCTGCGGCAAGGCCGACGCCGACGGGCCGACGTCGGCGTCCGTCCGCCCGGCTGCCAATGCGGCTGGCCGAGCTGGACATCTCGCCGACGACGCTGAAGCATGACCTGGCATACCTGCCCGACCGCATGAACGCCCCCGAGGAGTTCGACGGCGAGCGCAGCGGCGGGCGGCTCGACGCGGCGGCGCAGCTGGCCGGTATCTCGCAAAAACTGCGCGAGCTGGGCGCCGGGGCGCGGGTGCTGGGCTTCAA
>JBBQJN010000205.1:0-6786 GCA_038325945.1 Burkholderiales bacterium
TGGCGCAGAAAGGGCAGGCCGTAGTTGAACTCGTGGTTGCCGATGTTGGCGGCGTCGACGCCGATCGCATTGAGCACCTTGTAGGCCGGGTGCACCGCGCCGGCTGCCAGCGGCTTGACGCGGGCCACAAAATCGCCCATCGGGTTGCCCTGCAGCAGGTCGCCGTTGTCGAACAGCAGCGTGTTCTTGGCCTCGGCGCGCGCCGCCTTGATCAGCGTGACGGTCTTGGCCAGGCCGTACTCGTCGGTGAGCTTGTCCTGGTAGTAGTCGTAGTTGATCAGGTTCATGTGCAGATCGGTGGTCTCCATCAACCGAATGCGCAGCTCGGCGGCGCTGGCTGGCGTGACGGCCAGCGTGACGGCCAGCGCGGCGACCAGCAGCACGGCGGTCAGATACAGGCTGGCGGGGCGAAACGACATGGCGGGTGCCTTGGGATCGGATGGAAGGGCGAGGGTAGCAAAACAAGGCACGGTCGGTGGCCCGGACGAACCGCCGCCGCGTGAGGGCTGCCCGGCGACGCGACAATGCGCGGCCATCGGTCGGTGAATACCGCGACTTCGGCGGCACCACGCAGGTGGATGGCCGGCTGCAGGCCAACCAGATCCTGCTGCAAGGCGCGTTGCTGAAGGGGCACGGCACGCTCGCCGGGCCGGTGCAGATGATCGGCGCCGAGGTGGCGCCCGATGTCGGCGCGGGCCTCACCATCGAGGGCGACGTGGCTGGCAACGCCACCTTCTACATCGGCTGGACCGGCGCCGGCGTGTACAGCCGGCTGCACGTGACGGGCAACCTGAACCTGTCGTCCGACACCGTCATTTTCGTGCTGTCCCGCGGCGGCTACTTGCCCCAGGCGGGCGACCGCGGGCAGTGGCTGAATGTGGACGGCATGGCGCAGGGCCTCGACACGCTGTCCTGGCGCATCGCCACGCAGGGCGCCGGTGCGCAGTGTGCCGGCTGCGAGCTGCGCGACTGGGCGGTGCCTGATGACCTGCGCGTCAGCTTCAATGGCGGTGTGCTGAGCCTGCAACCGGTGCCCGAGCCGGGCACATGGGCCTTGTGGCTGCTTGGTTTGGCCGCCCTGGCCTCAGCCAGGCAAGGCGGCTACAAGAGTCACTGGAAACGGTTCCGCCGAAGCCCGCGCTAGCGCCCTGTGCCCGATCGAGACCGGGCCTTGTCTCGACCTTCTTGCTTCGAGCCTTTGCAACTCACCTGGAAGGACCGCCATGAACCGACTTGATTTTTCGATGTCGACCTTCGTCGCAGTAGCGTTGCTCACAGCCACCAGCGCGCATGCCGCCAACGTCTTCAGCGCCTCCGGCAGTTGTGGCAAAGGGGTGGGAGGTTTGCTCGACAACGACCCTTCGCTTGACGTCAGCTGCCCGGGCGGCACCTGGGTCGACCCGCGCACGGGCACGGCCAGCAGCGCGTCCTGGACGGCGAGTGGGGGAAACGGTCGGTTCCGCGCCGGGGCGACGGTCGCGGTCAGCACCCTGCCACCGCTGGGCCGGAGCACACCGCTGGCCCTGGGCGTATCGGTCAGTGCGGTCGCCTCGCAGAGGGACGATCTCCTGTTCAATGTGCCCGGGCTGGCCGGCACGCCGGCCAAGATGGCCTTCAGCCTGTGGATCCATGGCGAAATGGATGCCGCCAATGTCAGCCCGGCTGGCAATACCGCTTCGAGGGCAGACTGGATCTTCAGGGCGAGCACCGTTTCAAACCGGCTTTCCGGGGTCTGCGGCTGCCGGCAGCGGCGTGACCAACTTTTACGACTGGGGCTTTACCGGCGACCCCCATGTCGCCGCGCTGTACGGGTTCGAACTCCCCGTGGTGCTGGGGCAGATCGTCACGCTCGATCTCAGCCTGGAAGCGAAGGCCAGTGCGAGTGGCTGGCGCGCGGGCCTGCCCGGCAGTGCGCTCTACCTGACACCCGTGCAGAGCACCGCTGTGGCGAGCTTCGGCAACACGGCGCTCTGGCAGGGCATCACATCGCTGACCTTGAACGACGGCACACCGGTGCAGAACTGGACGCTCAGTTCGTCGTCGGGCTTCGATTACACCAGCCCGGTGCCTGAATCCGGCACCTGGGCCCTGATGGCGGGTGGGTTGGCGTTGTTGACCGCGTTAAGCAGGCGCACGCGCTCGGCGACGCCGCGCACGGCGACCTGAGAGGTTTAGAGGCAATCCCATGGGCCCACTTACCCGTAGGGCCGGGGTGGTCAAGGGCCCTGCGCGGCGTTGCATCGCTAGCTCGGTCGTGAGTCCGAGCGTCGCGCTGCGCCTTGCTCAGGGCCCTTCACCACCCCGGCGTGGGCCCATGGGATTGCCTCACAACCTCTGAGCCTCTGGCCCAGCGCGGCCTGCAAGGTGAGCCGAAGGCGCTTCGAGGGTGGTCTAAGGTGCGCTCAAGGTTTCACACGCGCTGCCCGCTGCACCGGTGCGGCGCGCTTGAGCGCGCGCAGCACATCGGCCAGGTGCAGGCGGTCACGCACCGCCAGCAGCAGGCTCAGCTCGGCGGCGTCGTCGTGTTGTTCCCTGTCCATCTGGATGTGGCTGATGTCGGCCTCGGCCGCGCTGATGGCTGCCGCAATGCGGGCCAGTACGCCTTTGCCGTTTTTCACCAGCAGCTTGACGCTGGTCTCGAAGTTGCGCGTCGGTTGCTCGGCCCATTCGACGGCGATCCAGCGCTCGGGGTCGCGTTCGGCCAGCTTGCGACCGATGCTGCATTCGGCGGTGTGCACCAGCAGGCCTTCACCGCGGCCCAGATAGGCCCGGATGTCGTCGCCGGGGATCGGCCGGCAGCAGGTGGCCAGCACCACCGAGGCGCCCTCGGTGCCATCGATCACCACACCGGGCAGTGGCGTTGTCGCGTCCTCGCTGACGCCAAACTTGTTCAATGTGAGTGTCACCACGTCGGGCCGGGTGCCGCGTTCGGCCATCAGCTGCGCCAGCCGCTTGGCCACGATGGTGGCAATCTTGCGGCCCAGGCCGATGTCGACCAGCAGGTCGGCGCGGCTGCGGTTGCCGCTCCAGCGCGTCAGCTGCTGCCACAGCGCCTGCGCCGGCGCGTCATCAAGCTCGGCCGAGGGCAGCAGCAGGCCCTCGACGCGCAGCGCCTGGGCCAGCAGCTTTTCGCCCAAGGAGAGCGACTCGCCATGTTCCATGGTCTTGAGGTAGTGGCGGATCTTCGACCGGGCGCGGCCGGTGCGCACAAAGTTCAGCCAGCCTGGGTTGGGTGTGGCGCCGGGCGCTGTGATGATCTCGACCACGTCACCGCTGCTGAGCTCGGTGCGCAGTGTCACCGGCTCGCCATTGAGCTTGGCCGCCACGCAGTGGTCGCCGACATCGCTGTGGATCGCATAAGCAAAGTCGATCGGCGTGGCGCCGCGCGGCAGCGCCAGGATCTTGCTCATCGGCGTGAACACATAGACCGCCTCGGGCACCAGATCGATCTTGACATGCTCAAGGAATTCGGCGGCGTCGCGGGTCTCGTCCTGGATGTCGAGCAGCGACTTCAGCCACATTGCGCCCATGCGCTGCGCCTCGCCCGTCTTGTTGCCGCTGCCCTTGCCATCGCGCTTGTACAACCAATGCGCGGCAATGCCGGTCTCGGCCACCGCATGCATGGGCTCGGTGCGGATCTGAAACTCCACCGCCGTGCCCAGCGGGCTGACCAAGGTGGTGTGCAGGCTCTGGTAACCGTTGGGCTTGGGCAGCGCGATGTAGTCCTTGAAGCGGCCCGGCACCGGCTTGTAGAGCTGGTGCAGGATACCCAGCGAGGCATAACAGTCCATCAGCTGGGGCACCACGATGCGAAAGCCGAAGATGTCGGTGACCTGGGCAAAGCCGGCGTGCTTGTCGCGCATCTTGCGGTAGATGCTGTAGACGGTTTTTTCGCGGCCACTGACGTGGACCTTGATCTTGGCAACGCCAAAGGATTTTTCCACCTCGCCGCGCACCCGCTCGACGATATCGCGTCGGAAGCCGCGCGCGCGCTGCACTGCCTTGGCCAGCGCGGCATGGCGCCAGGGGTAGAGGTGCGCGAAGCTGAGCTCTTGCAGTTCGCGGTAGATCATGTTCAAGCCCAGGCGGTGGGCGATGGGTGCGTAGATGTCCAGCGTTTCGCGGGCGATGCGGGCGCGCTTGTTGACCGGCATGCCGTTCATCGTGCGCATGTTGTGCAGGCGGTCAGCCAGCTTGATCAGGATCACGCGCAGATCGCGCGCCATCGCCAGCAGCATCTTGCGGAAGGACTCGGCCTGGCCCTCTTCTCGGGTGAGGAACCGCAGCTTGTCCAGCTTGGTCAGGCCGTCCACCAGTTCGGCGGTGGGCGCACCAAAGCGCTCGATCAGCTGCGCCTTGGTGATGCCGCAATCCTCCATCGCATCGTGCATCAGCGCGGCCATCAGCGCCTGCGCATCGAGCCGCCAATCGGCCACCAGCCCGGCCACCGCCAGCGGATGCGTGATGTAGGGCTCGCCGCTGGCGCGGAACTGGCCCAGGTGGGCCTCGTCGGCAAACTTGTAGGCCTCGCGGATCAGCTTGACCTCGGCCTTGCTGAGGTAACCCAGCTTCTCGTTGAGGCCGGCAAAGGTGCTGACTTCGTCGCCCGTTGCCTTGCTCAGCGCGGCCTGGCGAGCGCGCGCCTGCAGTGCGGCCGGCAGCAACAGGTCAGCGGCGAAGGATCGAATGCCCATGCCCGAATTTAGCCTGCTTTGGGCCGAGGCATCGCCAGAAAGGCCAAGGGCGCCCGAAGGCGCCCTGTGCTGTAGGCCGGCGTGGCGCTCAAAGCGGCACGCGGCGCGGCTTCAGTGCGGCACGCGGCGCGGCTTCAGTGCGGCACGCTGCGCAGCCTCAAAGCGGCACGCGGCGCAACATCTCCAGGCCCACTTCGCCGGCTGCGATCTCGCGCAGCGCGGTCACGCCGGGCTTGTTTTTGCTCTCGATCTTGGGCGCATGGCCCTGGCTCAGCATGCGGGCGCGGTAGGTGGCAACCAGCACCAGCTGAAAACGGTTGGGGATATGGGTCAGGCAGTCTTCGACAGTGATGCGGGCCATGGGATTGCCTTCAGGGTAGGGTGGCTGGAGCGGCTGGAGCGGCTGGGGCGGGATAGTGCGGACTCAGATCAGCCCAAGTGCTAAAAACACCTGCGACTTGTTACGCATCTGGGCGGCGTAACGCAGCCGCTGCGAGTGCACAACCGTCTTCAGATCGAACAGCGCCGTCTCGAACAAACCGTTGATTATAACGAAGTCGAAGTGCCGCGCCTGGGCCACCTCGGTTCGCGCATTGAGCATGCGCTGTGCGATCACCGCCTCGCCGTCCTCGCCGCGCCGCTTGAGCCGCTGCTGCAGCTCGGCCCAGCTCGGCGGCAGGATGAAGATCAGCACCGCATGCGCAAAGATCTGCTTGATTTGCAGCGCGCCTTGCCAGTCGATCTCGAGCACCACGTCCTCGCCAGCAGCCAGCCGCTGCTCGATCGCCTTGCGCGAGGTACCGTAGAGGTTGCCATGCACCTCGGCCCATTCGAAGAAGTCGCCCTGTTCGACCATGGCCTGGAATTCGGCACGGGCGATGAACCAGTATTCGCGGCCGTCCTGCTCCTGGCCGCGGGCTTGCCGGGTGGTGTGCGAGACCGAGACGTCGAGCCGAGAGTCGAGTTCCAGCAAGGCCTTGACCAGGCTGGACTTGCCGGCGCCGCTGGGCGCGGCGACGACGATCAGGTTGCCAGGGGTGTCCATGGCGCGGTATTTTCGCCCAGTCGCCGTGCCATGGCATGCCATTTTGATCAACGACAAGCCCCGGCCAGTTAGGTGCGCCAGGGCGCAGAACCCATGCCGCAGGGCGCGCCGCGCTGGCTATGCTGGCGCTGCGGCTGCGGGCGATGTCCGGTTGCCGGCGCACCGCAGCCCTGACCGCAGCCCTGACAGCAGCCTGATTCGCGAGGTTCCATGAGCCCTATGAACACTCCTCAGCCCCAGCCCGATACCGCGCCCCACCAGCCGGTGCAGGACTTTTCGCATTGCCATGCCGGCATCCTGAAGCAGTTGGATCAACTGGCCCAGTTGCCTGCGCTGCTGGCGCCCGCAGCGCAGGCGCGGCAAATCGCCGAGCGGGCGTTGGAATTCTTCCGTGAAGCGATCTTCGAGCATCACCTGGACGAAGAGCGCGAGCTGTTCCCCGCCGTGTTGGCCAGCGCGCAAAAGGGCGCCGAGGCCGACCAGGTGCTGGCGCTGGCCAAGCGGCTGACAGACGAGCACCGGGGTCTTGAGTTGGCCTGGAAGCGCCTGGAGTCCGGCCTCAAGCAAGTGGCCAAGGGCCGCGACGCGCCCCTCGACCCGGCCGACATCGAGCGGCTGGTCAGCCAGTACCGCGCCCATGCCGCCTTCGAAGAAAACAGCTACCTGCCGCTGGCGCAGACCATCCTGGGCCGCAACCCCTACCACCTTGAGGCGCTGAGCTTGTCGCTGCACCTGCGGCATACACCGCTGCTGGTCAAGGGCTACATCTAGGAGCCTGTCGGACTTGGGGCGTCGAAAAGCGAGAATCGGCCCCAGCGAGGACAGTTCTTGCCGGATTCGCAGCCCCATAGCCCAGCTATGGGGCAAAAAGACGGTGAGAAATGGACCGCTGCGGTCGATTCGCACCCGACGCTCCCCAAGTCCGACAGGCTCCTAGACGCCTGGCCCTGGCCCTGGCCCAGGCCCAGGCCCCGGCGGCGCCCTGGCGGCGCCCCGTCGGTTTCAACCGTGCTCAGGCGCGCGGCCGCAGCATCTGGGCAACGATCT
>JBBQJN010000206.1:0-6784 GCA_038325945.1 Burkholderiales bacterium
ACCTGCGCAGCGACAAGCAGATGCTGGGCCTGGCCGACGCCGCGCGCAGCCGCAGCGAGGCCGACTGGCTGGTGGGCATCAACGGCACGCGGGCGCTGACGGCCTTCAACTCGCGCGACGGCGGCTTCTTCCTGACCACGGTGGGCCGGGTGCAGACACCCACGCTGTCGATCATGGTCGAGCGCGAGGAGAAGATCCGCAAGCATGTTTCGCGCGACTACTGGGAGATCAAGGCCGGATTCATCGTGCCCCCAGGGCCGGGCGAAGCCCGGCCCGCCCCCCAAGGGGGGCTCGATCCCTCGGGGCGGCCCGTCGGGATCGAGGCCGCCGCGGGTGAATACGAAGGCAAGTGGTTCGACCCGAAGTTCAAGAAAGACGAAGATGCAGACCGCCGCGCCGACCGCCTCTGGAACGAGCGTGATGCGCAGGCCATCGGCGCTGCCGTGCTGGGCAAGACCGGCACCGTCACCGAAGAATCCAAGCCCAGCAATTCGAGCAGCCCGCTGCTCTACGACCTGACCACGCTGCAGCGCGAGGCCAACAGCCGCTTCGGCTTCTCGGCCAAGACCACGCTGTCGGTCGCCCAGGCGCTGTACGAGAAACACAAGGTGCTGACCTACCCGCGTACTGACTCACGCGCGCTGCCCGAAGACTACCTGGCCACCGTCAAGGAAACCTTCGAGATGATCGCCAGCGAAGACCTGCCGGGCCCGCTGCGCGCACTGGCGCCGCATGCCCGCAAGGGCCTGAAGGACGGCTATGTCAAGCCGACCAAGCGCGTGTTCGACAACACCAAGGTGTCGGATCACTTTGCCATCATCCCCACCCTGCTGGCGCCCAAGAGCCTGACCGAGATCGAGGCCAAGCTCTACGACCTGGTGGTCAAGCGCTTTATCGCGGTGTTCTACCCGGCGGCCGAGTTTCTGGTGACCACCCGCATCACGCAGATCGAAGGCCATTTGTTCCAGACCAACGGCAAGGTGCTGGTCAACCCCGGCTGGCTGGCGGTCTATGGCAAGGAGGCGCAGGACGAAGACGCCAACCTGGTGCCGGTGCAGGCCAATGAGCAAGTGACCAACGAGCATGTCAGCGTCAACGCGCTGAAGACCAAGCCGCCGGCACGCTACACCGAGGCCACCTTGCTCAGCGCGATGGAGGGCGCGGGCAAGCTGATCGACGACGACGAGTTGCGCCAGGCCATGGCCGAAAAGGGCCTGGGCACACCGGCGACGCGGGCGCAGGTGATTGAAGGCCTGATCGCCGAGAAGTACATCCTGCGCGAGGGCCGCGAGCTGTGCCCCACGGCCAAGGCTTTTCAGCTGATGACGCTGCTGCGCGGGCTGGCGATCGAAGACCTGACCAAGCCCGAGCTCACCGGCGACTGGGAATTCCGCCTGGCCGAGATGGAGCAGGGCCGGCTCAGCCGCGCTGCCTTCATGAAGGATGTGGCGGCGATGGCCGAGCGCATCGTGCGCAAGGCCAAGGAGTACGACCGCGACACCATCCCGGGCGACTACGCCACGCTGGCCACGCCCTGCCCGAACTGCGGCGGCCAGGTCAAGGAGAACTACCGGCGCTTCACCTGCACCGGTTCCAATGGCGCGGCCGGCGCCGGGCCGTCCCAAGCCGGCCGGCCCGCCTCGGGGGGCGCTGCCGCACCGGCGGCACCTGGGGGCTCAGATTCCGAGGGTTGCGGCTTCTCGATGACCAAGATCCCGGCCAGCCGCAGCTTTGAGTTGCTTGAGGTCGAGACCTTCCTGCGCGACAAGAAGATCGGGCCGCTGGAGGGCTTCCGCTCCAAGGCCGGCTGGCCGTTCAGCGCCGAGCTCAAGCTGGTGCGCGACGACGAGATCAACAACTGGAAGCTGGAGTTCGACTTTGGCGACGACGCCAAGGGCGCCGATGGCGAGGCCGTGGTGATCGATTTCAGCGGCCAGCCTTCGTTCGGCAGCTGCCCCAAGTGCAAGGGCCATGTCTACGAGCATGGCGGCAGTTATGCCTGCGAGCATGCGGCCAGCGCGCCCGTCACCTGCGATTTCAAGACCGGCAAGATCATCCTGACCCAGGTGGTCAGCCATGAGCAGGTGACCAAGCTGTTGGCCACCGGCAAGACCGATCTGCTGGATGGCTTTGTCAGCAACCGCACCAAGCGCAAGTTCAAGGCCCACCTGGTGTGGGATGAGAAAGAAGGCAAGGTGGGCTTCGAGTTTGCCGCGCGCGCCGACGGCAAGGCGCCGGCGGGCAAGACTGCGGTCAAGCGGGCACCCGCAGCCAAGGCTGCGGCCAAGACCGCGAGCAAGACGGCGGCCAAGAAGGCGCCGGCGCGCAAGCGGGCCAAGTGAGCAGCCCGGCGCGATGAGCAGCCCCAAACCCGGCTGGCCCTGCCTGCGCGCCAGTGAGGCCGGCTGCGTGCTTGACCTCAGCGTGCAGCCCGGCGCCAAGCGCAACGCCGTCGAGGGCCTGCATGACGGCGCGCTGCGGCTGCGCCTGGTAGCGCCGCCGGTCGACGGCCAGGCCAATTCGGCCTTGCTGGCCTGGCTGGCCGCCGAGCTGCACTGCCCCAAGCGCGACTTGAAGCTGCTGCGCGGCGAGGCCTCGCGCCGCAAGCAGGTGCAGCTGGCGCTACCCGAGCAGGCGGTGGCTACCTGGCTGGACCGCGTGCTGTGCCCTTGAGGCGCTGGCGCCGGGCCACCGGCGGCCTTGCGGGTGAGCGCCGCGCCTGAACATGTCGCTGCTCGTCTTCAACAAGCTGCTGGCCATCTTCATGGCGGTGGGCCTGGGCTGGGTGGCCGGGCGATTGCGCTGGCTGGGCGAGGCCGGTGGCGGCACCGACCCGGCGCGCTTGCTCGGCAACGCCGCCTTCTACATCTTTGTGCCCGCGCTGCTGTTCCGCACCACGGCACGGCTGGATCTGTCGCAGATGCCCTGGTCGACGGTGCTGGCCTACTTTGCGCCGGTGATCGTGATGCTGCTGCTGGTGTATGCGGCAGGACGGCTGGCACAGCGTGGCCGCCGAGCGGCCGATCTGGCGGCTGGCGAGGTGGCGGCGGCCGCGCCGGCGGTGCGCAGCCTCGCCGCGGTGTTCGGCAACTCGGTGCAGGTGGGCATCCCGCTGATCACCGCGCTGTACGGCGAGGCCGGGCTGGGCATCCACATCGCGCTGATCAGCGTGCACGCGCTGCTGCTGCTGTCGCTGTTGACGGTGCTGGCTGAGCTTGATCTGGCGCGTGAGCGCGCCGCGCACGAGGCCAGCGCCGGCCTCTGGCGCACGCTGCGCAGCACCGTGCGCAACACGGTGATCCACCCAGTGGTGCTGCCGGTGCTGCTGGGCCTGGGCTGGAACCTGAGCGGCGCCGGCCTGCCTGGCGCGATCGATGAGACGCTCAAGCTGCTGGGCACGGCGGTGGCGCCGCTGTGCCTGGTGCTGATCGGCATCTCGCTGGCCTATACCCGCGTGCGCGGTGCGGTGCGCGCCGCGCTGGGGATCAGCGCGCTCAAGCTGCTGGCGTTACCGGCGCTGGTGCTGGGCGTGGCGCACTGGGGCTTTGGCCTGGTCGGCCTGCCGCTGCAGGTGGCGGTTATGCTGGCGGCGCTGCCCACCGGCAGCAACGCGCTGCTGTTTGCCCAGCGCTACCGCTCGCAGGAGGCCGAGGCAACAACAGCGATCGTGCTGTCGACGCTGGGCTTTGTGCTGACCGCGCCGCTGTGGCTGGCGGCGGTGACGGCGCTGGGCTAAGGCAACGCTGAGCAAGTCCCTCACGGGTCGGGCATCCACCGGCTGGGCGGTCTGCGTCGTTGCAAATCCTCGCCATAGCCCGAGCCATGGCTGCGGTTTGCGCTTTGCCGCCCATCCCAGCCGGCGGCGCCCGCCCTCGCCGGGACTCATTCAGCGTTGCCCAGAGCGGCGCGCAGCGGCGCTGCGGTCAAGCCGCGGCCTGATCAGCCGCCCGGCTGGGTCTGGCGCTCGTCGTCGGCGATGCTGGCGTCCATCACCCGGCCGTCGCGGTCGAAGCGCACATCAAACACCTTGCGGTCCTGGCCGCTCATGAAGTGCCAGCGCCAGACCTCCTCGCCGGGCCGAGTGGCATAGCTCAGCGTGCGGGCGTGGCGGCCCAGCAGCTGGCGCAACTCGTCCTGCGTCATGCCCGGCTGCACCTTGGCAAAGTTGGCCGGCGTCAGCAACTGGCGCAGCGAGGCCATCTTGCCGTCGCTGCCCATCACGATTTCTATATTGGTCCAGCCCTCGGGCTGGCGCGGGTAGGCCATCAGCTTGCTGCCATCGGCGCGCTCGATGATCTGCACCGGCTCGCCAAACTGCCTGCGCACATCGGCCTCGGTGGCCACACCCTCCTCCAGCTGCTGCGCCCGCTGCTCGTCGCAGCCGGCGGTCAGACCGGCCAGCGCCAGCAGCAGGGTCCAGGAAATCAGGCGGTGGAGCATCGCGGTCAGCCTTTGTTGACAGGGAGAGGCGCTCTATTCTGAACCGCGGGCCTGGCCTGACCGGCCGGGTGGCGGCGATTCTGGGAAAATCAGGCCAATGAACCCGACCGACATCCCCGCCTACATGGCGCAGCTGGGCGCCGACGCCCGCGCTGCGGCCACCACCCTGGCCAAGGCCAGCACCGCCTCCCGCAACCAGGCGCTGAGGGCGCTGGCGCGCCAGCTGCGCGATGCCCAGCATGCGCTGCTGCAGAGCAATGAGCTGGATCTGGCGGCAGCGCGCTCGGCCGAGCTCAGCGAGCCCCTGCTCGACCGCCTGCGGCTGAGCCCGGCGGTGATCCACACCGTGGCCGAAGGCTGCGAGCAGCTGGCCGCGATGGCCGACCCGATCGGCGAGATCAGCGATGTCAAGCGCCAGCCCAGCGGCATCAGCGTGGGCCAGATGCGGGTGCCGCTGGGTGTGTTCGGCATGATCTACGAGAGCCGGCCCAATGTGACGATCGAGGCCGCTGCGCTGGCCATCAAGAGCGGCAACGCCGCCATCCTGCGTGGCGGCAGCGAGGCCTTGCACAGCAACCTGGCGCTGTGGCGGCTGGTGCAAGCAGCGCTGGTCGAGGCCGGTTTGCCGGCCACCGCCGTGCAGTTGGTGGAGACCATCGACCGCGACGCCGTCGGCCGCTTGATCGCCATGCCCGAGTTTGTCGATCTCATCATCCCGCGCGGCGGCAAGGGCCTGATCGAGCGCGTCAGCGCCGAGGCCAAGGTGCCGGTGCTCAAGCACCTGGACGGCAACTGCCATGTCTATGTCGACGCCGAGGTCGATGTTGACCAGGCGCTGGTGGTCACCGACAACGCCAAGACGCAGAAGTACAGCCCCTGCAATGCCGCCGAATCGCTGCTGGTGCACGAGCGCCAGGCGGCGGCCTTCTTGCCGCGCATCGGCGCCATCTTTGCCGCCAAGGGCGTGCAGATGCGCTGCTGCGCGGCGTCGCGCTCGATCCTGGCCGGGGTTGGCAGCGCTGACCTGCGCGATGCCACTGAAGCCGATTGGGCCGAGGAGTACCTGGCACCGATCATCAGCATCAAGCTGGTGGCCAGCCTGGGCGAGGCGATAGCCCACATCAACCGCTACGGCTCGCACCACACCGACGCCATCCTCACCACCAACCACCCCAACGCCATGCGCTTTTTGCGCGAGGTTGATTCGGCCAGCGTGATGGTCAATGCCAGCACCCGCTTTGCCGACGGCTTTGAATACGGCCTGGGCGCCGAGATCGGCATCTCGACCGACAAGTTTCATGCCCGTGGCCCGGTCGGCCTGACTGGATTGACATCGCAGAAGTGGGTGGTGTTGGGGCAAGGCGAAGTGAGGATATGACCCACCCCCGCAGCGGCTTGCGCCGCTCCCCCTCAAGCGGGCGACCCCAGCGGCCCGGCAGAGCCGGATCTGCGGCGTCCGCTGGGTTGAAGCAGCGCTGCTGCGCATGGCCAGTCGCATGACCGTGGGCGCGGGGCAGCGGCCGCCGCTCAACCCGAGAACGGCGCTGGTGCTGTTCTCCGGCGGCCAGGATTCCACCGCCTGCCTTGCCTGGGCGCTGGAGCGCTTCGCGCGGGTCGAGACCGTGGGCTTCGACTACGGCCAGCGCCACCGCATCGAATTGGACTGCCGCTTGGTGGTGCTGCGTGAGCTGGCGGCGGCTTTTCCGCACTGGGCGGCGCGGCTGGGCGACGACCACCTGCTCGACTTGCGCCTGCTGGGCCAGATTGCCGACAGCGCCTTGACCAGCGAACGCGCCATCGCGTTCAATGCCAACGGCCTGCCCAATACCTTTGTGCCCGGGCGCAACCTGCTGTTCCTGGGTTTTGCCGCGGCGCTGGCCTACCGGCGTGGCGCCAGCGTGCTGATCGGCGGCATGTGCGAGACCGACTATTCGGGCTACCCGGATTGCCGCGACAACACCATGAAGGCGATGCAAGTGGCGCTGTCGCTGGGGCTTGATACGCCGATGGCGGTGGAAACGCCGCTGATGTGGCTGAGCAAGGCGCAGACCTGGGCGCTGACCCAGCAACTGGGCGGCGACGCGCTGACCGCGCTGATCGTCGAACACACCCATACCTGCTACCTGGGTGAGCGCGGCCAGCGCCATGCCTGGGGCCATGGCTGCGGCGAATGCCCGGCCTGCGTACTTCGCCGCCAGGGCCGCCAGCAGTGGTTGGCATCGCAGCCGGCTGCGACGCTGTGAGTGACGCCTGGTGGGTCTGGCTGGTGCTGCTGGCGGTGCTGGGCCTGTGGACGTTGGGCGCGCACAACCGCGTGATGTCACTGAAGGCCGCGCTGGTGGCC
>JBBQJN010000207.1:0-6680 GCA_038325945.1 Burkholderiales bacterium
GCATAGACATCGGTCCACGGACCCTGCTTCATGCCGGGAATCTCGGCATATTGCTCGACCGGTGCGTAGCCCGGCTTGAGGATCACGGTCAAGGCCTGGGTCATGTCGCCGATGACACGACGCGAGGCGCCGAAGTCCATCAGCAGCGCGCGGTTGCTGCCCGCCAGCAACATGATGTTGTCGGGTGCTATGTCGCGGTGGTAACACTGCTCGCGGTGGATCACCGCCAGGGCTTCGGTGAGCGGGCCCAGCATGGCCAGCAGCCAGGCCTCGTCGGGCGGCCGGCCCAGCTCGCGCAGGCGGTCCTTCAGCGTGATGCCTTCGAGAAAGGGCATCACCATGTAGGCCGTGCCGTTGGCCTCCCAGAAACGGTAGACCTTCAGCAGCGAGGGGTGGTCGAAGCTGGCCAGCAAGCGGGCCTCGTTGATGAAGCTCTTGCGACCGGCCTCGAAGGTTTCGCGGTGGCGCTCGGACTTGACCGATACCTGGCTGCCGTCGCCGCGCGAGGCCAGCGACGAGGGCATGTATTCCTTGAGCGCCACCCGCCGCTGCAATGAATGGTCATGCGCCGCGTAGACGATGCCAAAGCCGCCTTCGGCGATGTACCGCGTCAATTCAAACTCTGCCAGCAGGGTGCCCACGGGCAGGCCATTGCCACCGCTGTCGGCACGCTGGGGCGGCGGCGGCGCGGGCGCCGCCGCCGCAGGGAACAGCGTTTGACCGCTGCCCGCCGGTGGTGCTGACTGCCAGGCTGCAGCGCCGGACAGGGTGGCCGCGCCGCTGGCGGCGGGGCGGATCACGGTGCGGTCGTCGTCAGTGGCCGCGCCCTGGCTGGCCGCTGCCGGTGGCACCGGCACTGCGCCCCAGCCTTCGCCTGCAGTGCCGGCCGGCCGGATCACGGCGCGATCGTCTTCTTCTGGGGTGTCGGGCGTCATGGCTGATGGCTGGCGTATCGGCTCAGATTGTGACGCCAAGCAAGTCGGCCGCAGTGGCTGGCAGGCCGCGCGATACCCGCAGTCCGGGGGGATGGTGGTCGGCGCTGGTATACCAGAAGGCCTGGCCCTGGGCCTGGCGTTGCCACAGCGCCTGGGCCTGCTGGTCGATCCATTGCGCCACGTTTTGGCCGGGCGCCAGCGTGCGATCGACCAACGCAGCGGCGATCAGCTGCGGCGAGTCGACAGCCGAAGCCGGGTCTGGCGCCGCCAGTTCGGGCCCGGCCATGCGCGCGAGTTCAGCCTCCAGACGGTTGATCGCCCAGTCGTCGTGCATCGCGTCGGCGGCCAGTTCGTCGAGGCGGCCCAGCCAGGCCCACAGCGACTGCAACTGCTCCAGCGAGGCCGGCAGCGGTGACACCGCCTGCGCCAGTGTGAACGGGAAGTATCGACCGACCCGGTCGACCGACGGCATCAGTATCCCGGCCCAGGCCTGCTGGCCGGCCTCGCCCGGCAGTACGCCGGGCATTAACAGGAAGCGCTGGCTGGGCGCGGCCAGGTAGCGCTCCAGCCAACCGCCGGGATCGCTCTCGCGCAACTGCTGCAGGCCGGCGGCCAGCCATTCGTCCCACGGCGTGAGGAAGGCCGGCGGCAGCCGGCGCGAGGCAAAGTCGCCCAGCGTCGGCAACTTGCCATGCCAACCCGGCACCGCAGTCGCGATCGGGCCGTCGGCTGGCTCGCTCATCACATCGTTCACAACGCCGCCGGGCAGCGGAACTGCTTGATCTCTTTCATCTGGAACGGGTTGAACACACTGGCGGCGATGACGTCGATGCGCGCCCGCTTGCCATCCAGGTTCATCACCAGACCGAACTTCTCAGGCACCTGCGAGGGCTGCACCTCATAACGGTCAAACAGCCTGAACAGCGCCCAGGGCCCTTCGAACAAGGCCTTGGGCCCGCTGTCGCCCAGGCCGGTGGACAGATTGATTTGCACCGCCACACGCTGGCTGGGCCAGCTGATGGCTACCGACTGGCCGCCGGGCAGCAGCTTGCTGAGCTGGCCATCGATGTCGAGCACCAGTTCCTTGAGCGCCGGGTCGATCTCGGCCAGCCGCATTTCGATCTTCATCGCCGGCGCCTTGCCGCCGCTGCGGAAAAACACCTCCTTGATGCGCGCGGCACGCTGGAACTCGGCCAGCGCTGCGGCCTGCACCGGCTTGCTGCCGTCGCTCAGCGGCTTGTAGGCCCAGGTGGCGCCGCTGGTATCGACCAGGTTGGCCAACCGCTTCTGGAAGAAATCGTCCATCAGCCCGCCGGCGCCGAACAACTGGCCCAGGTCTTCAGGCAGCACATCCGAGCGTGAACCGCTGGCAAAGGGGTAGCGACCGGTGATGGCGCGGTTGCAGAAATCGGCGATCGGTTTGAGCTCGGTGGCCAAGCCCTGGATCTCGGCGCTGCGGCCCTGGCTGGCACCGGCGTCGGCCAGCTGCTCGATCATGGCGCGGATCGGCGCCGGCTGCTGGCCCGCTGCAGCCTTGATGCGCTCGGCACCGCCGCCCGGTGGCGCGGGCGACTTGCTCTTCTGCGCCGCGTCGACCGCACTGAGCTGGGTGTAGAGCTCGCCGAACATCTTCAGCGTTTCATCGATCGGCGGCGGCTGGCCACTGACCAGGCGATGGATGCCAGCGAAGTGGTCATCGACCATACGTTCCAGCGGCCCACCGCCGCCCGTGGGCATCAGGTGTGTTGCACCGGCCAGGCGGGCGGCATCATTCTTGGCCTTGGCCGCGGCCTTGTCGAGCACCGTGGCCGCTGCCGGGTCGGGCACCAGCCGGGTCTCGGCAGTCACTGCGCGCAGGTAGGTGGCCAGCGGCGAGTCAACCGCTGACAGCGTGCGCGCCACGGCGATGCTGCGCTCCAGCCCGCTGAGCTTGACCAGTTGCACATCGGCCAGAAAAGCGTCCCAAGTCTTGATGTAGTCCTCAAAGTACAAACGCCGCACCTTGTCGACGACGCCGCCGCCCAGTGCCACATCTTTCAATCGCGCCGGATCGCTCTTCACACCCAGCACCCAGGATTCCTCATTGGCCAACTTCAGGGTTGAACTGGCCACGGCGGATTTGACGATGCGCTCGTAACCGGCGCGGGTGTAAAGGCCCGACACGCCCTTGCTCAGCGGCTCCTTGCTGGCACGCTCGAACACCTGCGCGGCGTTCGGCCCGGCGGCAGAGGCAACGCTGAAATCGGGCAGCTCACCGGGCCGGTATTGGCGCTTGATGCGGCTGTAGACGCGGTATTCCAGCGGGTAGGCCACCAGCAGCTCGCGCACGCTCGTCACCAGCGCTTGATCCTGCGGCTGCACCGCGCGCGGCGGGCCCAGTGCGAGCATGGCGTCAAGGTGCTGGTCGAGCGCGGCGCGTTGCTCGGGCGCCATGCGGGCGAAGTTCTGGTCCCAGTCAAGCGTGATCCAGGCCCGCAGCGTGGGCGCGTCAAACTGCTCGGGCGAGAACAGCATCAGGTAGGTTTTGAGCGCCTCGTAGGCGTTCTCCAGGTTGTCTTTGCCGGCGGCGCGCAGCCGCTCTTCAAGGCGGCGCGCCACCCGCGGCGCCAGTGCCTTCTCCAGCAGCCTGGTGTAGGCCATCTGCGCTGCGGCATCGAGCTTGTCGCCCTGGTAGAGGCCCAGGCCCTGCAGCAGCGGCGGCGCATCGATGGCAAAGGCGTCGCTGCGCGCCGCGTCGTGCACCGCGCTCAGCACCGTGGGCAGCGGCGTGATGTCGGCGTTGTTGGGCGGCGGCAGCGCACTGACCGACTGCTTGAGCGCCGGCAGCCGCTCGGCCACCAGTGCGGCATGGTCGAGGTTGCGCGAGCGGCTGACGCCCCAGCCCACCAGCACCACCACGCTGGCCAGGCCGACGGCGGCCATGGCCGAGCTGCGCAACGCGCGACGGCGGCGTTCGGCGACCGGGTTGATGGTGTCGAGGCCGCGCTCGGCAAACACCACCTCGCTCAGCAGGCGGTTCAAGAAGAAGCTCTTGCCACGGCCTGCGGGCGCAGCGGCGGCGCGTGCGTCGATGCCAAACGAGCGGCTCAGCGCGCCCATCACGCGGTCGATCGGCGAGCCTTCCTGCGTGCCGCTGGTGAAATAAACGCCGCGCACCCGCGGCGTGGCCTCGAGCGAGCCACCGCCGCCGACCACCTGGCGCAGAAACTCGGCCAGCAACGGCTGCAGCGCGGCAAACTCTTGCGGAAAGGCAAACATCGCGCTGCGTTTGAGCACATCACGTTCACCTTCGAGCCGATCAACCAGCTGCTCGACCAGGCGCTTTTGCAACTGCTGGTAAAGCGCCGCGAAGTCAGGCAGTGGATCGGCTGCGGTGGCGGCTTCAGCGGCAAAGGTGAAGCCCCAGACCTGGTTGCGCTCGTCCTGATTCAGCGCTTCAAAGCTCTCGTTGAAGCCGCCGATCAGGTCGGACTTGGTGACCAGCACATAAACCGGTGCGCGCACGCCCAGTTTGAGGTGCAGCTCATTGAGCCGGGCGCGCAGCTTGGCGGCATGCTCGGCGCGCTCGGTCGGGCCTTGCTGCAGCAGGTCTTGCACGTTGACGGTGAGCAGCACGCCGTTGATCGGCTGGCGCGGCCGTGTGCGCTTGAGCAGCGCCAGAAAGTTGTCCCAGGCGCTGGCGTCGACGTCGCGGTCACTCTCTTGCGTGGCATAGCGGCCGGCGGTGTCGATCAGCACCGCGTGCTGGGTGAACCACCATTCGCAGTTGCGGGTGCCGCCGACACCTTGCACCGAGGCCTTGGCGCCGTCGCCGAGCAGGAACTGCAGGCCGGCATTCATCAGCGCCGTGGTCTTGCCCGAGCCGGGCGCGCCGACAAAGATGTACCAGGGCAGCTCGTAAAGGTATTGCTGGCCGCCGCCCAAGCGCGACTTGCCGGCGCTGGCCTTGAGCTTTTGCACCGCCTCGTTGAAGCGCGCGGCCAGTACCTGGGCTTCTTTGTCGCTGGCCGACGGCCCGCCGCTGAGTCCGGCCAACAACGTGGCGTTGGTCTTGCGCCGTTTCATCGCCGTCCAGGCCAGACGGGCGATCCAGGCCGCCCACAGCAGCGCCAGCACGCCAACCCGGGCCCAGGGCGACTCCAGCGGGCGCACGCCACCGATGCCGAACAGCGGACCGATCCACCAGAGGATGGCCGACAGGGCCAGCAGCCCCAGCGATCCGATAACGATCGGGCTCAACAGCCAGTGCAGGAAGCGCTTCATCGCGGTAAGTCCGTGGTTCGGCCGGAGTCGGCTCAGTTCTGGGCGGTGGCCGTCAGGGTGATCTCGACCCGGCGGTTGGCCGCGCGGCCAACCGCCGTGCTGTTGTCGGCCACCGGCTCGGTCTCGGCGCGGCCTTCGGCGTTCAGTCGAGTCGATTGCACATTGGTTGCCAGCAGCTTGCGCACGCTCTCGGCGCGCTCCTTCGACAAATGCCAGTTTGACGGAAAGCGCAAAGTGCGTATCGGCTGGTTGTCGCTGTGACCGCTGATCAGTAGATGGCCCGGCACCTGGTTAAGCGCCGCGGCCACCCGCTCGAACAAGGGCTCGGCGCGGCTGGCCACATCGGCGCTGCCCGGATCAAACAAGGTATCGCCCAGCACGGTGACGACCGAGCGATCGGCCAGGTCCTTGACCTTGACCGCGCCGCCGGCGATGTCGGCCTGCAGCAACTGCGCCAGCCGCGGCGGCGGTGGCGTGGCCGACGGCGGTGCGGGGGGCGCCTTGGCGGCCTGGGCGTCCAGCGCCTGCAGCGCGCTGAAGCTGGCGTCGGTTTGCACGTTCAGCGAGAAGCGCAGGGCAACAAAAACCAGCACCAGCAGCAGCGCGGCGGCGGCGGCAAGCACCCAGATCGGCAGGCCGTCGCGCAGCCGGGCGGGCACCGCGCTGAGGCCGCGCCACTGGGTGGACAGCGACTTCTCGGCCGGCCCGGCCAGGCCACGCAGCATTTGCGCCAGCCGGCTGCGCAGATCGTCGAGCTGGGCTCGACCATCGGTTTGCACCCGGTAGCGGCCCTCGAAGCCCAGCGACAGCGTTATGTAGACCAGCTCAAGCAGGTTGCGGTGCTGCGTGGGGTTCTCGGCCAGCCGAGTCAGCAGCTGAAAGACCTTCTCGCCGCCCCAGCTCTCGTTGTGGAACTGCACCAGCAGGCTCTGCGCCGACCAGGCACCCGAGCCGCCCCAAGGCGTGCTAGACGCCGCCTCGTCGAGCAAGGTGCACAGCACATAGCGCGCGGCCACCACCTGCTCGTTGGGCAGACCCTGGGCGCGCGCGCCGGCCTCGAAGCGGCGCACCGACTCGGCTAGCGAGTCGCGCAGCGCGGCCGGGTTGGGGTGGCGCAGCATCGCCCGCAGCCGCGGTGCCGCCGCCAGCAGCGGCGCGGCTGCCTGCACCAGTGGATTCAGGCTGGCATGCGGCGGCAGCGCGCTGCCGTCAGGCGCTGCGGGCTGGGGTTGCGCTGGCGCGCTCGCCGCCGCAGCAGCAGGTTGCGCCGGCCAACCGGCTGCAGCCGGTGCGGCGGCTGCCGGGTCGGCCGGGCGCGGGCCGCGGCCGGCGCTGGGCTTGATGACGGTGCGGTCGGAGCCGAACGCGGCAAAGGGGTCGGCGGGGGTGTCTTTGTCACTCATCGTGTGCTTTCAGCCGCCGGTTGCAGGCAGAGGAGGGTCAGCCGCGGATGGCCCAGAACTCGAGTGTCAGCCCTGGGAA
>JBBQJN010000208.1:0-6664 GCA_038325945.1 Burkholderiales bacterium
TTGCTCTCCAGCACGGTGCGCGGGCCGCAACCGTAAAGCACGGCCGGGATGCCGCGCTCGGAGAACAGGCGCGCGTCGGTGTAGAGCGGCGTGCCCGAGGCCTCGACCGGCTCGCCGAAGACGCTGCTGGCGTGCTGGCAGAGCGCCTGCACCAGCGGCTGGTTGCCGGCCAGTGGCTTCATCGCATGGGCCATCAGCATGCGCTTGATGTCCACCGTGATGCCCGCGCAATCGGCCACCGCAGCGCGCATCACCTGGTGAAGCGTGGCTTCAACTTCGGCCGGGTTCTCTTCGGGGATCATGCGGCGATCAACCTTGAGCACCACCTTGCCGGGTATCACGTTGGTGTTGGTGCCGCCCTGGATCAGGCCCACGTTGACATAGGGATGGGTGATGCCCTTGACCTGGCTGTGGATGTCCTTGCGGTACATCGTGTTCTGCTCATAAAGCGCGGTGAGGATGCGGTTGGCCGCCTGCAACGCGTCGACGCCGGTGTCGGGCACCGCGGCATGGCCAATCTTGCCGTTGACCGTAACTTCCATCTGCAAACAGCCGTTGTGGCCGGTGATCACCTGGTAGCTGAAGCCGGCAGCGATCAGCAGGTCGGGCTTGATCAGTTGCTTGTTCAGCAGCCAGCCCGGGCCCAGCTCGCCGCCAAATTCTTCGTCATAGGTGAAGTACAGCTCGGCGCTGCCCTTGAGCGGCAGTTGCAGCGATTCGAGTGCGCGCACGGCAAAGGTGAAGGTCGCGAAATCGCACTTGCTCACCGCCGCGGCACGGCCGTAGAGCTTGCCGTCGACCACCTCGCCGCCGTAGGGGTCGTGGCTCCAGCCTTCGCCCGGTGGCACCACATCGCCATGGGCATTCAGGCCCACGGTGCGGCCAGCGGCGTACTTGCGGCGCACCACCAGGTTGGTGATCGACTCAAGGCCGGCGTCGCGCACGTCGGCAGCGGGCACGGCATGGCGCTCGGCCTCGAAGCCGAAAGCCTGCAGCAATTCCGCCGTGCGCTCGGCATGTGGCGCGTTGTTGCCGGGTGGCGTGTCGGTGGGCACGCGCACCAGCGCTTGCAGATAACTCACTTCTTCATCGAAGTGGGCGTCGATCCAGGCGTCAAGCGCCTTGTAGGGGCTGGCTGTCATGTCAGATCCGAAGCAAGTTGGTCAAGAAGATGTTGGAAGGCGCGCACGCACAGCTCGGTGTCGTCGTTGGTGATCGCTTCAAGCGGGTTGTGGCTGATGCCTGCGTTGAGGCCGCGCATGAACAGCATGGCCTGCGGCATCACTTCGTGCAGTTTCATTGCGTCATGCCCTGCGCCGCTGGGCATGGTGAAGGCCGGCAGGCCCAGCGCGGTGACGGCCTGTTCCCAGCGCTTTTGCCAGGGCGGCGCGCTGGGTGCGGCGGCGGCACGCAGGGTTTCTTCCAGCGTGAAGTGCAGGCCGCGGCGCTCGCAGATGCGTGCCAGTTCAGCGCGCACATCGTTGGCGCAGGCGTCGCGCACGTCATTGGTGGTGGCGCGGATGTCCAGGCTGAAGGCGCAGCGGCCGGGCACCACGTTCATCGAGCCGCTGGGCACTTGCAGCATGCCCACCGTGCCCACCAGATCGGGCACGGCGCCGGCGCGTTTTTCAACATACAGCACCAGTTCGGCGGCGGCGGTGGCCGCGTCGCGGCGCTGGCCCATCGGCGTGGTGCCGGCGTGGCTGGCCATGCCGGTGATCTCGCCCAGGTAGCGCACGCTGCCGTTGATCGACGTCACCACGCCCAGCGGCAGGTCGAGCTGGTTGAGCACCGGCCCTTGCTCGATGTGCACCTCGATGAAGCCGAGGTAGCGCGAGACATCGCGTTTCAACTTGGGGATGTCGTCGGGGCAGAGGCCGGCATGCGCCATGGCCTCGATCATGGACACGCCGTCGGCGTCTTTCTGCTCAAGCCAGCGCGTATCAAAGTGACCGGTGAGCGCGCCAGAGCCCAAAAACACCGCCGTGTAGCGCTGGCCTTCTTCTTCGGCAAAGCCGACCACCTCAAAGCCGAACGGCAGCCTGCGGCCCTGGCGGTGCAGCTGGCGCACGCAGGCCATGGGCACAAAGATGCCCAGCCGTCCGTCGTACTTGCCGCCGTTGCGCACGGTGTCGTAGTGGCTGCCGGTGAGCAGGCGTTTGGCGTTCGGGTCAGTGCCGTGGTAGATGCCCACCACGTTGCCCACCGCGTCGATTTCGGCTTCGTCAAAGCCGCAATCGCTGCGCATCCAGTGCGCCAGTCGCTGCGCGCAGGCGCGGTGCGCGTCGGTCAGGTAGGTGACGGTCAGCTCGCCGCGCTCGGCGTAACCGGGGTCACTGTGGGTCGACAGGCGCTCGGCCCAGTCCCACACCAGGTTGCCCAGTTCGGGGTGGTCGTCAAACTTGTCGTCGAGCCGGATCTCGGCGATGCGGTGGATGTTGCGCAGGCACTCGGCCAGCTCAAAGTCGGGGTGATTAGCCACCCTGCGCGCGAAGGTGGCGATGATCTCGGCCTTGACCAGGCCCTGGCCACGCGGCCCGCGCACCGCCAGGATGAACGGAAAGCCGAAGCGCTGCTTGTAGTCGGCATTGAGCTGCCCGATCTTGGCAAACTCGGCCGGCGTGCAATCGGTGAGGCCTGCCTTGCCCTGCTCGTTGGTCGATTCGGCGGTCAGCGACTTGCTCACCATCGCCTTGCCAGCCAGTTCGGGGTGGGCACGGATCAGCGCCAGTTGGGGCTCTACACCGGCGTCGCGCACCACCTGCACCAGGCCGCGCTTGAGCTGGGCCAGGGTGGTGAACGGCCGCTGCGTCCAGGCGGCCTCGGCGATCCAGGACGAATGTTCATAGGTGCCGTCCAGCAACTGCGTGAACTGCGCCTGTTCGGCGGCATTGAGTTGGTCCAGGGTCAAGGTGGGCATAGGTGGCTCATTCCCAGATGAAAGCGCTCGAGGCGTTGAACGGGTGGGCTTGCTTCCAGTGGCGCGCAATGTCGATGCGGCGCGTAACCCAGACCCGGTCATGTGATTCGATGTGGTCGAGAAAGCGCTGCAACGCGCGCAAGCGCCCGGGCCGGCCCAGGATGCGGCAGTGCATGCCGATGCTCATCATGCTGGGGCGGTCTTCGCCCTCGGCATAGTGCACATCGAAGGCGTCGCGCAGGTACTGGAAGAACGGGTCGCCGTGGCTGTAGCCCTGCGGCAGCGCAAAGCGCATGTCGTTGGCGTCCAGCGTGTAGGGCACCACCAAGTGCGGCGCCAGCGTGGCGTCGGATTTTCTAACCTGCAGCCAGAACGGCAGATCATCGCCGTAGTAGTCGCTGTCGTATTCCAACCCGCCATGGTCGGCCACCAGGCGGCGGGTGTTGGGGCTGTCGCGGCCGGTGTACCAGCCCAGCGCCGGCATGCCGGTGGCCTGTTGCACAGCGGCCATGCCGAGTTCAAGGTGCTCGCGCTCAGTGGCCTCGTCGACCTGCTGGTAGTTGATCCAGCGCCAGCCATGGCAGGCAACCTCATGCCCCAGCTCGACAAAGGCCGCGCTGACCTCGGGGCAGCGCTGCAGCGCCATGCCGACGCCAAACACCGTGATCGGCAGGCCGCGTTTCTCAAACTCGCGCAGGATGCGCCACACACCCACGCGCGAACCGTATTCGTAGATGCCTTCCATGCTGAGGTGGCGCGCCGCAAACGCTGGCGGGTTGGCCATCTCTGACAAGAACTGCTCGCTGCCGGCATCACCATGCAGCACCGAGTTCTCGCCGCCTTCTTCATAGTTCAGCACAAACTGCACCGCCACACGGGCGCGGCCAGGCCATTGGGCCTGCGGCGGGTAGCGGCCATGGCCAAGCAGGTTGCGTGGATAACGCTCAGGCGTAACGGGGTTCATGGACATCAGCCTTTGATGTGCAGGATCTGGTCAAGGTCGGTCGCACCGGGGTTGGTGCGCAGGTTGCGCTCGACGCTGTCGATATGGTTCTTCATCAGCTTGGCCGCAGCACGCGCATCGCGCTTGCCGATCGCCGCCACCACCTGCTCATGCTCGCGGTGCGACTCTTCAGCCGAGTGCGCTGACTGGTACATCAACGAGATCAGCTGCGAGCGGCTGAGCAGGTCTTTCATGGTCTCGGCCAGCACTGCGTTGCCCAGCAACTCGGCCAGCACGACGTGGAAATCGGACAGCAGGCGCGTGCGCTCGGAAACATTGCCCTTGGCCAGCGCCTGACCTTCGGCTTTCAGGTGCGCCTGCAACTGCGCAACTTGCCCGTCTGTGATGCGCACACACAACTCGCTCACCAGCGCGCCTTCGATCATGTTGCGCATCTCGAACACCTGGCGCGCCTCCTCGATGCCGGGCATCGCCACATGGGCGCCGCGCGCCGGCTCCAGCGTCACCAGCCGGTCGCGACTGAGCTGGTTCAGCGCCTGGCGTACGAGGGTGCGCGAGACCTTGAAGATGTCGGCAATCTTCTGCTCGGCCAGCTTGGTGCCGGGCGTCAGCCGACGCTCAACGATGGCGCTGGTGATCGAGTCGACGATGCGCTCGGTCGCGCCGGTCGTCGCCCTGTCCGGCGATGAGGTTTTGACTGCCTTCAGTTTCCCGCGGGTGGCCATGAGGGTAGGGTGCAATGGTGATTGACTGGATTGGTGCTAAGTGTATACAGTTTGTTCGTTCTTGCAACCCCGCCTTGAACCTTGGTTCGGGCGTCAACCTCTTAAGGATCAAACATGGGCCACCTTAGCACCCACGTTCTGGACACGATGAACGGCTGCCCGGCGGCCGGCATGAAGGTCAAGCTGCAGCGCCTGCATGACGAACAGGTTGAAACCATCAAAGAGCTGACGCTCAACGCCGACGGCCGCAACGACGGCGGCGCGCTGCTTGATGCCTCGACCATGATCGCCGGGTGTTACCGCCTTGTTTTCGAGGTGGCGCCCTACTTCCGGGCGCGCGGCATCGAACTGCCAGAGCCGGCCTTTTTAGACACCGTGCCGATCGATTTCGGCATCGCCGATGCCGCCGGCCACTACCATGTGCCATTGCTCGTCAGCCCTTGGAGCTACAGCACCTACCGAGGCAGTTGACCACAATTAGGGGTAAGTACCAGTACAGTCTGTTTTAGTAATTGTATACAGTTTGTCTGTCGCCGCGGCGCCCGCTGGTTCAGCGGTCTGCGACCTGTACACCTCACAGAGCCCGCTGTGGTGAGGGAAGGCCGGCGCTTGTGCTGCGGTCTTCCCTGACACCTCTTGGACGCCGCCATGGACACCTACCTTATCGACTGGGCCAATCTGCTGTTGCGTTGGCTGCACATCATCACTGGCGTTGCCTGGATTGGTGCCTCGTTCTACTTTGTCTCGCTCGACAACAGCCTGACACCACCCAAGAACCAGGCCGATGTCGACAAGGGCGTTGGCGGTGAGCAGTGGGGCGTGCACGGCGGCGGCTTCTACCACCATCTGAAGTACCCGGTTTCGCCCGGCTACGTGCCCGATCAGTTGCACTGGTCGATGTGGGAAAGCTACACCACCTGGCTGTCGGGCTTTGCGTTGTTCACGGTGATGTACCTGTTCAACGCCAGCACCTTTCTGATCGACAAGACCGTATTCGACTGGTCTCCGGCCGTTGCAGTGAGCACCGCGCTGGCCTTCTTCGTCGCCTTCTGGCTGCTCTACGACATGATTTGCCGCACGCTGGGCCGCGGCAAGAACGGCGACATGATCGTCGGCGGCTGTGTCTTCGTGCTGATCGTGTTTGCCTCTTGGTTGTCTTGCCAACTGTTTGCCGGCCGCGCAGCCTTCTTGCTGGTCGGCGCAATGGTGGCCACCACCATGAGCGGCAACGTCTTTTTCTGGATCATCCCAGGGCAGCGCACCGTGGTGGCAGCCATCAAGGCTGGCCAGCCAGTGGATCCGGTGCATGGCCAGCGCGGCAAGCAGCGCAGCGTGCACAACACCTTCTTCACGCTGCCGGTGTTGTTCGCGATGATGAGCAACCACTACGGCTTCACCTACAGCGCCAAGTACAACTGGCTGGTGCTGGTGGCCATCATGGTGGCCGGCGCGTTGATCCGCTTGTCGTTCGCCTTGCGCCACAAGGCGCTGGCCTATGGCAAACCGGTGCCTTGGCACTACGCCGCGCTTGGCACGCTGTTATTGGGCGTGACCATCTGGGCCATCAGGCCGGACATCAAGCCCGTTGCCGCTTTGGCCGCACCGGTGAGCTTTGCGCAGGTCCAGGGCGTCATCGTTCAGCGTTGCGCGATGTGCCACAACGAGGCTCTGCAGAGCAAGAACGTGGCGCTGCATACGCCGGAGCTGATCAAGCAGCATGCGCTCACCGTGTACCAACAGGCGTCGGTGCTCAAGCTGATGCCCATGAATAACGCCACCCAGATCACCGAAGAAGAGCGGGCGCTGATCAAGCGCTGGTACGAGGCCGGCGCCCCGCTGAACTGACCCCCCGGGCAAGCCGCCCAAACCCAGGAGACAAGATGAACTCAACCCTTAGTGGGGGCGCAGCCGTGGCGGCTCTTCGTCGTTTAGTGTGGAACGCGACAGTCTCATTTCAACGCGACCGGCGCGAAGGGGTGGGCGGGCAAATGCTTGAGCTTGGACATCCGCAGGTAAGCGATGGCGATGAAATTCGTCGCGGTACGAAAGCCACGC
>JBBQJN010000209.1:0-6616 GCA_038325945.1 Burkholderiales bacterium
CTGCGAATCGACCGCAGCGGTCCATTTCTCACCGTCTTTTTGCCCCATAGCTGGGCTATGGGGCTGCAAATCCGGCAAGAACTGTCCTCGCTGGGGCCGATTCTCGCTTTTCGACGCCCCAAGCCCGACAGGCTCCTAGGCACCGCTTGCTTGCGCCAGCGCAACGTCGGGCGTCGAGTCACCCCGCATCCTCCGCCGTCTTGAAGGCGAGCCAACGCGCCGCGAGCTGCCCGACCCCCAAGCCAAGGATCAACGATGACAACCAGAACTGAACAAGACTTCCTGGGCGAGCGCCAGATTCCTTCGGATGCCTATTACGGCGTGCAGACCCAGCGCGGCAAGGAGAACTTCCTCATCACCGGCGTGCCGATGTCCGCCGAGCCCGAATTTGTGCGCGCCCTCGGCTTCGTCAAGAAGGCGGCCGCACTGGCCAACCGTGATCTGGGAGTGCTCGACGCCAGCGTTGCCAATGCCATCGTCGCGGCCTGTGATCGCCTCATCGCGGGCGAGATGCGCGAACAGTTCATCACTGATTTCATCCAGGGCGGGGCTGGCACGTCGACCAACATGAATGCCAACGAGGTGATTGCCAACCTCGCGCTCGAGCACCTGGGCCACAGCAAGGGCGAGTACCAGATCGTCAACCCGAACGACCATGTCAACTACGGGCAATCGACCAACGACATCTACCCGACGGCGTTTCGCCTCGCGCTGATCCTGCGCCTGTCGCATTACATGGAGGCCCTGCGCCTGTTGCAGGCGGCGTTCTTCGCCAAGGCGAAAGAATTCGACCGCGTGCTGAAAATGGGCCGCACCCACCTGCAGGACGCGGTGCCGATGTCGATGGGCCAGGAGTTCCATGGCTGGGGCACCACGATAGGCGAGGAGGTGCAGCGCATTGCCGAGGTGCGCCAGTTCCTGCACGAGATCAACCTCGGCGCCACCGCCATCGGCACCCGTGTGACGGCGGCGCCCGGTTACCCGGAGCTGGCGACGCGCCACCTGTCCGAGATCACCGGCTTCACCTTCATCCTGGCCGACGACCTGGTCGAGGCCACTTCCGATACCGGCACCTATGTGCTGCTGTCCGGCGTGCTCAAGCGCACCTCGTCCAAGTTGACCAAGATCTGCAACGACCTGCGCCTGCTGGCCTCGGGGCCGCGCTGCGGCTTCAACGAGATCAACCTGCCGCAGAAGCAGCCGGGCTCGTCGATCATGCCGGGCAAGGTCAACCCGGTGATTCCTGAGGTCGTCAATCAGGTCAGCTTCCTGGTCATCGGGCTTGACCTGACGGTGACGCTGGCCGCCTCGGCCGGCCAGCTGCAGCTCAACGTGATGGAGCCGGTCATCACCTTTGCCTTGTTCACCTCGATTGCCACGATGGAGAACGCCGTCAACAGCCTGCGCGTCAACTGCATCGACGGCATCACCGCTAACGCCGAACACACGCGCGACATGGTGTTGAACTCGCTCGGCATCGTCACCGTGCTCAAGCCGCACTTTGGCTACAAGCAATGCGCGGAAATCGCCCGCGAAGGCCATGAAACCGGCAAATCGCTGCGCGAGATCGTGGTTGTGGAGCGCAAGCTGCTCACGCCCGAGAGGTGGGACGAGATCTTCTCGTTCGAGAACCTGATCAACCCCAAGTTCGAACAATAGACCTCGGGGCCAACATGACTTTGACCATCGTTCTGCAATTTCTGGTCGTGCTCGCGGCGATCTGGATGGGTGCGCGCTCGGCCGGCGTCGGCCTGGGTCTGTGGGGCGCCGTTGGCCTGTTTGTGCTGGTCGTCGCCTTCGGCATCAACCCGACCTCGCCGCCGGTCGATGTCATGCTCATCATCCTGGCGGTGATCATGGCCGCTTCGGTGATGGAAGCGGCCGGCGGCATCGACTTCCTGGTACGCATTGCCGAGCGCATCATCCGCGCCAATCCGAAGTACGTGACCATCGTCGCGCCGCTGACGACCTGGACCTTCACCTTCCTGGCCGGTACCGGCCACATCGTCTACCCGCTGCTGCCGGTGATCTACGAAACCGCACACCAGAACGGCATCCGGCCCGAACGGCCGATGGCGGTGGCCACCATCGCGTCGCAGCAGGCCATCACCGCCAGTCCGGTGGCGGCTGCGACAGCGGCCATGATCGGCCTGTTCGCCGAGAAAGGCTTGGGCGAGTGGGGCCTGGCGCAGATTCTGATGATCTGCGTGCCGTCGACACTGACGGGCGTCGTCGCCGCGGCCATCGTCTCGATGTTCATCGGCAAGGACCTCAAGGACGACAAGGTCTACCAGGCGCGCCTGGCGGCCGGCCAGATCCCGCAGCCGCAGGCCCCCGGGGCGCGCCCGCCGCTGAAGCCCGCAGCAAAGCTCTCGGCGATGATCTTCCTGGCCGGCGTCGCGCTGGTCGTGCTGTTCGGCTTCTTCCCGAACCTGCGCACGCTGCCTGGCGCGAAGGCGGCACTCGGCATGCCGATCGTGATCGAGATCGTGATGATGTCGGTGGCCGCCCTGATGCTGCTGGCCACCCGCGTCAACGTCGACGACGTGCCCAAGACGGCGACGCTGCGCGCCGGCGTCGTGGCGGTGATCGGCATCTTCGGCCTGGCATGGCTGGGCGACAGCTTCATCGCCGCCAACAAGGACGTCATCGTGCCGGCGATCGGTGACTGGGCTAAGGTTGCTCCGTGGACCTTCGCCTTCGGCCTCTTCTTCGCCTCGGTGCTGCTGTACAGCCAGGCCGCCACCACGCGCGCGCTGATGCCGCTGGGCATGGCGCTGGGCATCCCGCCCCAGTTTCTGATCGGGATGTTCCCGTCGGTCAATGGCTACTTCTTCATCCCGACCTACGGCTCATTGATTGCCGCCATCAATTTTGACCTCTCGGGCACCACGCGCATCGGCAAGTACGTCATCAACCACTCGTTCATGATCCCCGGCATCGTGGCCACCGTCGTGTCGGTTATGGTGGGCCTGGCCCTGGCGCGCGTCATGTTCTGAGCACGCCCTGAGCCACCTGCGTACACGACTGAGAATCGACATGAGGCTGCCATGACCACGTCGCTACTGCACTTGAAGCCCAAGGCGTTCTGGCACTGGTTCACGGCGGTCTCACGAATCCCGCGTGGATCGCACAAAGAGGACGGTATTCGCGCCTTCCTCGTCGACTTCGCCAATCAGCGCGGTCTGACATGCCAGCAGGACAAGGTTGGCAACCTGCTGATCAAGAAGGCCGCGCACGGCAGCGTCACAGGCAACATCCTGATGCTTCAATCGCACATGGACATGGTCTGGGCGAAGTCATCCGACAGCAATTTCGACTTTGAGACCCAAGGTATCGAGTTCGTCATCGACGGCGACTGGCTGAAGGCCAACCAAACCACGCTGGGCGGCGACGATGGCTTCGGCATCGCTTGCATGCTGTGCATCCTGGACGACAAGGCGCTGACTCATCCAGAACTGGAGTGCGTCTTCACGGTGGCCGAAGAAGTGGGCCTGTACGGCGCCGCGCAGCTCGAACTGCCGCTGCAGGCCACCCTGATGCTGAGCCTTGACAGCTCATCGATGGACAGCATCACGGTCGGCAGCGCCGGCAGCAACGAATGGGAGCTCGTCGCGCAGTACAGCGACGTGCCGACGCCCGCGGGCTACGAAGCGTTCACGATCAAGGTCTACGACCTGGTCAGCGGACACTCGGGCCTGGACATCGCCAAGAACAGAGCCAATGCGGCCAAGGTGCTGGGGCGCATCTTGTACGCGCTCAGCAAGCAATTGCCCATCCAGCTTGCGTCGATCGACGCGCCCGGCACGCGCAACGCCATCCTGATCCAGGCGCAGGCCGTTGTGCTGGCCGCAGTGGCCGATGTCGCGGAGCTTAAGCAGGCGTTCTCGACCCTCGCAAGCGCCATCAAGGTCGAGTACGAGGTCGCCGAAAAGGCGATGAAGCTCGAGCTGAGCGAGGCGCCCCTGCCCGCCAGTGTTCCGGCGGAGGCGTTCGCCGATGCCTTCGTCAAGGCCTTGCACGCCTGCCCCAACGGGCCCTACAAGCTCAATCAGCACAGTGGCGCGGTCGAGACCTCCGCGAACATCGGCGCGCTCAGCCTGCAGGGCGGCAAGGCCACGATCCTGTCGCTGCAGCGATCGTCATCGGACTCGTCGCTCACGGACATCGGCCAGCAGTTCCTGGCCTGCTTCGAGCTTGCAGGCTTTGCCGTTGGCGCACAGCGCGGCTACAACGGCTGGCAGCCTGATTTCGATTCCGAACTGCTCAAGCTGGCGCAGCAGACCTACAAAGAAACCTTCCACAAGGACGCCATCGTGGCCTCCGTCCATGCCGGGCTCGAGGTTTCATTGCTCGACAAGAAAAGCGTGATGCAGAAGATTTCGGTGGGGCTGAACCTCAAAGACGAACACACGCCATCGGAAGCGATGCAGATCTCCAGTGCCGAGCCGTTTGAGCACTTCTTGCACAAGCTGATCAGTCAACTTTAGGAGGCTGCCGCCATGGCCATCGCGTTCACGCTTCTCGTCCTGGTCTTCCTGGGCTGGTCCATCAAGAAGGGCTTTAACGCCCCTGTTGTTCTCGCCTTGTGTGGTGCCGCCTTGTTCGCGTACGCACGCTTCACGGGCGTGCCGGGCATGGTGGAGATCAAACCGGACAACCTCGGCTTGTTCTATTTCGAGAAGCTCAATGCCATCTTCTCGAGTCGCCTCGCGGGCCTTGGCCTGTTGATCATGTCGGCGGGCGGATTTTCCGCCTACATGACGCACATCGGTGCCATCGACGTGCTGATCGACCTTGCACTGAACCCGCTGAAGCGGCTGGCATCGCCCTACGTCGTCGGCGCTGGCGTTTTCATCATCGGCAACTTCCTGCAGATGTTCATCACCAGCGCCGCAGGTCTGGGCATCCTGCTGATGGCGATGGCTTTCCCGGTCTTGCGCAAGCTCGGCCTCAGCGTCGGCTCAAGTGCGGGATTTGTCGTGATGACGGGCGTGTCGGAGTTTGGCCCCACGCAGGCCAACGCGATCTTTGCTGCCGAACAGGCAAAGCTGGCCGTGTTGGACTATGTGATTCAGTATCAAGCGAGCGCGGTCGGCCTCGGATTGCTCGTCACCAGCGTCGTGGCCATCTTCTGGTTCAAGTTTCTAGACGCCAGAGAGCCCAATCCGGACGCCACCGCTGCAGTCGTCGAAGCGGTGACCATCAACGACCCCTTGCCCAAGGCAGCCACGGCATCCACTGCTCCCAAGGCACCGAAGTACTACGCGCTGTTGACCTTGATGCCCCTGGCTTTGCTGCTGGTCTTCTCGAAGTACACCGGTTCCACCTACGACATGCCCTTGTTCGTGGCGATCCTGATGTCGGTATGCATCGCCATGGCGGTGGAGTTCGCGCGAAAGATCAGCCAGTTCAGAGAGGTCACCGACGGCTATACCGTCTTCGTCGACGGCATGTCGCGCATGCTTGGCGTCGTGGCGCTCATCGTGTCGGCCGAGTTCTTTGCACAAGGCTTGCTCTCGACGAAAACGATTGACGCGATGCTCACCGGCATGCAGAGCGCCGATCTCGGCGGCGTCATGGTTCTGATCGTTTCCTCGTTGCTGATCATCACGGCGTCAATCCTCACCGGCTCGGGCAATGCGTCGTTCCTGTCACTTGGCAGCCTGGCGCCGACAATCGCCTCACAGATGGGGATCTCGACCGTCGCCTTGGTGCTGCCCATGCAGCTTTGCTCGTCCATCGCGCGCGCCATGTCGCCGATCTCGGCGGTGGTCATAGGCGTGGCGGGCATTGCCAAGATCAGCCCATTCGCGCTGGTGAAGCGAAGCCTCGTGCCACTGGCCGCCTACATTGTTGTGGTGTTGGTCTACACCAGCCTGTTTGTGCTGTAACCAGGGTGCTGGGGCGCTCGCGGCCGGGCCGCGGGCGCGTCGGTTGCGCTGCTGTGCACAGGGCTTTCAGACGCCATGCCCCCACGCTTTCTGGCAAGTGCTGGCCCGGTCTGAGGTGCCCGACGCTGGCGTTTCGGGTTGGCCAACGCTGATCTCAGCTACGGCAACTGCGCGCCTTGGTCAGCACCGGCTGAGCGCGCCGGCCACCCGGATCCGGGCATACACCGCGCAACGGGCTCCCGAGATCCATCGCGCCCACAAGATGGGTCTGGCGCCACCGCCAGCCAAGCCCATGTGGCGCCCGGTAGTTTCTTGGTAGGCCGCCCGTGAGTCGAACACGGCACCAACAGATTATGAGTCTGCTGCTCTAACCATCATGAGCTAGCGGCCCGAAGCGGCCGATTGTAGGAGAGCCGCAGCGGATGGGTTCACGGCTGAACGCCAGCGCAGGCTGGCGAACTCAGGCCATCTCACACCATAGGCCGGCAGGCCTCGCCGGCTTTCACGCGAATCAGCTCAGGCGCCCGTCCGGCCAGGCTGAGCCAGGCCTCCAGGTCGAGGCAGCCCGCGGCGGTGCACAGCTGCCAGCCGCTGCCGGTGGCGCCCGATACCGCCAGGTGCAGCACCGACACGCGCAGCCGGCTCGGGTAGACATACCAACCGTCCTGCAGCACCGCGCCCTCCGGTGGCTCCATGCCGGCACCGCTGCCGCGCACTCGCGC
>JBBQJN010000210.1:0-6560 GCA_038325945.1 Burkholderiales bacterium
CGGTGCAACACGCGGCGCGGCAGACTGATATTCACCCGCTCCAGGGTGTCATCCAGCATGGCGGGGTCCACCTTGACGAGCGCCCACAGCCAGCCTTCAAACTCCGGATGTGCGGCACGCAAGGCCTCGATGTGGCTGGGCTCGGGGATGCCCTGCCCAGCGTCCAGGGCGGTCGCGATCCAGGCGGTCACGCCCTCCTCGGCTTGAATCAGCGCATCTTCCAGGGTGTCGCCGGCAGAGAAACAGCCGGGCAGGTCGGGCACCACAACGCCCCACGCGGTGGCGTCGGTGCCGGGTTCGATGACGATGGGGTAGCGCATGGGTTGACCTCTCAGATGCCGGCTTGTCGCCGTATAGCCTTGACCAGCCCCAGACCCAAATCCTTCTTCGGGTGCGGAACCACCACGATGCCGGGCCGCTCGGGGTTCTTGAACACATGGTGCGAACCGCTCACCCGGTCCAGCATCCAGCCGGCTTGCCGCATTTCGCGTATCAGGTCAGCACTGGTCATTGGTGTGTATCGTACACATTGACAGCTTGTCAGGCAAGTGGACAGCTGTTGAACTATCCCCCGCTGGGCTACGGTTGCCGGACGGTGGAAACACCGCGCAGGCCAGCGGGCGCGGCGTTCGCAGGTGCGAACTCCACCCCGGCCAAACTCAGGATGTGGTCTTCAATGCGCTGCAGGAACGGCCGCGGCGCATCCACGCTGCTCGGGCGGTAGCCTTCGGCGGTGGCGCTGGGGCGATGGCCCATAACTTGTGCGATGGCGCCGGCCGGGGCGCCGGCAGCCTCGCCCAGCAGCGAGAACGAACGGCGCAGGCCGTGTAGCGTCAGCGCATCGATGCCGGCGCCTTGCAGCGCGCTTTCATGGCTTGAGCGCGGGTCAGCGATAGGGCCCGACTTGCTGGCGCTGGCAAACACGACCAGGCTCGGTTTGCCATCCGTGCCCTTGCCTCTTGGCAGGCTGGTCAGCATCCAGGCCAGATAGGCGGTCAACGGGATGGTGCGGGTGTCGCCCACCGTGTCGGCAATGGTCAGCTTGCCCCACCTGAAATCCACGTCGGCCCATTTCAGCGCGCATTTTTCTCTCGGCGGGCGCCGGTCAGGTTCTGCCGGATGCCCTCAGCCACCGAAACGGTGGACCGCTTCAACTCCAGCACGCCCAGCGCGATGCCGTTGACGCAGATCACCACGTACGGGCGTTTGGTGTTCGCCTTGGCCGCGTTCAGCAGGTCGGCGCCTTTGACGGTCACCTCTTCGGCGATGGCAAAGTGGTTGTTCTCGGGGTGCTTCCAGTCCACCAGCCAGACCGTCACCTTGTTCTCGCCCGCACCGGGCTGCACCTTTACCCCATAGCGCAGCAGTTCATAGACGGCCTTGTTGCGGTCATAGAGGTGCTTGCTGGTATCGGCCGCGGCCTTGTTCAACTCATGCAACGCCCGGGTGATGAGCGCCGGGTTGACGCCCTGCTGGGTCAGCCACGCTTGCAGCAGCCGACATCGATGTTGCGGTTGTCCTTGTCGCTGCAATCGCCCAGGTAGTCGTAGTGCAGGCGCTCACGAGACAGCGCCACCACGCGCGCCTGGGTTCGCTTCTCGATCTCGCCCACTGTGCTCAAGTTCGTGGGCATGGTCAGGGCTGGAAGACAGGGATCGCGCGCCGCATGAACTCGTCAAACATTGGCACGGTGAAGGCCATCTCGCCGTGCGCCGGGCTGTACACCATGCCCTTTTTGATCAGGCTGGCGCGCACCGGCCCCAGCGTGTTGATCTTGATGGCCAGCTTGTCGGCGATGTCTCCGGTGCGGTAGGGGCCGGGGCCCAACTCAGCCATGGCACGCAGATAAGTTTTCTCGCGCGGCGTGAGGCGATCGAAGCGCACGCGGAAGAAGTTCTCGTCCAGCCGTCGCGACACGAGATCGCTGGTCTCCTTCACCACCCCCAGACCGATCGGCGACGCGGCCGCATGGTTCCAGGCCTGGTAGCCCCATTCCTGCAGAAAGTACGGATAGCCTCGCGTCAGCCTGAAGATCTCATGCAGGGCGGCCGGCTCGAAGGCTTCTCCGGCGTCAATCATGGGGTCTTGCAGCGCACGGTCAGCGTCCGGCTCGGGCAGCGGGCCCACCGGCGGAAAGCTGAACAAGCGCTCGGCGTAGGACTTCGATTCCCCTGCCAGCCCCGGCAGTATCGGCAGGCCGGCGCCGACCAGCACCAGGGGCAGCTGGCGCTGCTGCATCTTGTGCATGGCCATGATCAGCGCGCTCAGTTCTGCCGGGCTGAAGTACTGGATCTCGTCGATCAAGATCGCCACCGCCACGCCGCGTTGCTGGGCCGCCTCGCCCACCGCCATGAACAGGTTGGGCAGGTCCACCTCAAGGTCACCGCTGTCGGCAGAGCCGGGCTCGGGCTCGATGTCCAGCCCGAAATCGATGTCCCCGACCTTCAGCTTGATCGCGCCGATGAAGCTGCGCAGCACGCTCAAGCCCCGCCGCGCCTTGTCGCCTGCGCCCTTGAGCCGGTCCAGGTCGAACAGCAGACGGCGCAGGTGCGGGGCCAGCAACACCGCCAGGGGCTTGCCTTCGTGCGCTTCAACCAGGATGGTGCGGTAGCCGGTTGCTTGCGCGATGCGTTCGATCTCGTTGAGCAGAACGGTCTTGCCCACGCCGCGCAACCCGGTCAGCAGAAGGCTCTTTTCGGGTCGCTGCAGCAGTACCCGGCCGAACAGCACCCGCGCCTGTTCCAGGATGCCTTCGCGCCCGGCCAGCTCGGGCGGTGGCGACCCCGCACCCGGAGAGAAAGGGTTCCTGATCTTGTCCATGGACCTCTGGGTTATAGCAATTTATCCAACTGTATACGACTGAAGTCGAATACATGCAGATAAATCTCTATAAAGGCTCAGAGGTTGAGAGGCAATCCCATGGGCCCCACGCCGGGGTGGTGAAGGGAAAGGGCCCTGAGCAAGGCGCAGCGCGACGCTCGGACTCACGTCCGAGCTAGCGATGCAACGCCGCACAGGGCCCTTGACCACCCCGGCCCTACGGGTGGGCCCATGGGATTGCCTCTCAACCTCTCAGTCCGGGGCCGCAGCGGCGGCGCTCACCGGCCGGATGCGGCCGGTCAGCAGCTCTTGCATCATGCTCTGCTTGAGCGCGCGGGTCTTGTCGCGGCGGGCGGCCAGGGCAGTGAGATCGGCGTCGATGTCGGAGGGGATGGTGGCGATGGCGCCGCTACTTGGCTTTGCAGATCACAAGGCAACCCCGCAATTGGGGGGGTGGCTGTTTGTGGCATTGACAGCAACCCAGTGCGGTCCTAATTTTGAACGCGGCGCCTCAGCGGCAGGCTTTTTCTGCAGCCTTGGCCGCCAGCCCCGAGCATCAGCGATGCGCCATGTGATAGCCCGGCGCGTGCCCATCGTGCGCTCGGTTCCGGCGACGTGAACAGGTCGCCGCATGCCACCCTTTCCGGGTTTTTCAGTCTGTCTTCCAGGAGCCACCCATCATGTTTATCTCAGACGTGTTCAGCGGCGCCGTGCCGCCAAGCCGCAACACCTGGTTGCGGCACGGCTTGCAGTCCATCGCGCTCTGCGGCGTGCTCGCCGCCGCTGCGCCCGCCTGGGCGCTGCTCATCCCGATCAAATGCGGCGACACACTGGTCGGCAACATCGACGTCGCGGTGGCGGCCAGTGGCACCGGCATCACGGGAGGTTTCACCAGTGTGCTCGGCGGGCCGCCCGCCACGCTGAAGGCCGCGGCCACGGCCTGCGGCGAAGACCACTGGAACTGGTACCAGGTGGTCACCGCCGACAATCAGATCCCAGGTGCACCCTATGTCGATCCGCCCAAGGGCGGACTGGGTCCGCAGTGGGCCGACGACCTGCCCTGGTACTTTGATGAGAAGCCGGTACCCAATCCGCTGCCAGCTGGCAAGCTGCCAGAAAACCCGCCCGACACCTACCAGCTGTCGAAGAACTCCGTCGGCCCGACGTTGAAGTACTTTGACTTTCCCGGCGGCGACCCGGGGTTGAACCTGTCGTTCAAGACCTGGCTGGTGAGCCTGAACGCCGACTCATCGTTCCATTCATTCCACGAGGGCTTTTCATGGGACTTCAGCATCACGCTGGGGCCGGTGATGGTGTCCAAAGCCGACAACCTGAAGGCCCTGGCCGGGCTGCCGGGGAACGCGGACTACCAAAACCTGATTGGCGGCTTTGCCACTGCGGTGCCTGAGCCAAAAAGTTGGCTGGTGATGCTGGTCGGGCTGGTCGGGCTGGCGGTGGTGGCGTCCCGGCGCCGGGCGCGGGCGTGACACGGCATGGCCTGCCCGCGCTGCCAGCAGGCCTTGTGCGCGCGGCCCTGGCGGCTGCGCTGGGCAGCGGCCTGCCCGGCGCGGCGGCAGCCGGCAACGCCAGCGTGACGGGGCACCACTTCCAGGCTCTTGTCTGCGTCGAGATCGACGAGCGTTGCGCTGAGCGAGCGCCGTTGCCCGGTCTGCTGGTCGCCACCTCTGTGCCACCAACGCCGGCGCTGGCCACGATGCTGCGGACGGCGCTGCCGGCGGCTGGGTTCGAGCTGCCTCTCGCGGCAGGCGCCGCATCCGCCGGCTGGCTGGTGGCGCTGGGCCCGCTGCAAGCAGCCGGCACAACGCCGCTGCTGATCAGCCTGCAATTGCGCGGCGCCAATTTGGCGGCCCACATCGACTACCAGCCCTACACCCCGGTAGGCCCTGATCGGCGTCGTTTTGTGCCCACATACCCGGTGGCACTGTTGGCGCTGCCGGTGTTGGCGCCGGGTCCGCTGTTGATCACCGTGCACTGGCGCCCACAGCTGGGCGCCCAAGCTGCTGCATCACGGGGTGCCGCAACCACGCCGACCCAGGCCGAATCGCTGCTCGGGCCCCTGCGGGTGATGGTGCGCTAACCGGTTCTGCGGCAGTAAGCGCGACTGGGCAAACCGCCTTCAAGCTTGTCGAGACAGCGCCCGCCGCGATCCCTCGCTGTTCAGCGCGACCGCTCGTGCCCATGCCAGCGGCCCTCGGGCGTATCGATCAGGATCGCCCGGAAGTCGTTGACGTTGGTCAGCGTCGGCCCGCTGACCACCGCGTCGCCCAGCGCGCCAAAAAAGCCGTGGCCGTCGTTGTCGGCCAGGCTGTCGCGTGGCTTGAGGCCGGCGGCCCAGGCGCGGGCCAGGGTGTCGGGGGCCAGCAGCGCGCCGGCGATCTCTTCCTGGCCGTCAACGCCGTCGGTATCGGCGGCCAGCGCGTGGATGCGCGGATGGCCGTTCAGCGCGACCGCCATCGACAACAGGCACTCCACATTGCGGCCGCCGCGGCCGTTTCCGCGCACCGTCACCGTGGTTTCACCACCCGACAGCAGCACGCAGGGCGCGGCCACCGGCTGGCCGCGCTGCGCCACCTGCAGCGCAATGGCGGCCAGCACCTTGCCGACGTCGCGCGCCTCGCCCTCGATCGCATCGCCCAGGATCACTGGCGTCAGGCCGGCCTCACGGGCCACCGCCGCCGCGGCCTCCAGCGCCTGTTGCGGCGTGGCGATCAAACGCAGTTCGTGGCCGGCCAGCCGCGCATCGCCGGGCTTGATCGATTCACCCCGGCCGCTGGCCAGCAGCTCGCGCACCGCGTCGGGCAAATCGATGCCGTAACGTCGCACGATGGCCAGCGCGTCCTCGCAAGTCGTGGGGTCGGCCGCGGTCGGGCCGGAGGCAATGTCGATCGCTTTGTCGCCGGGCACGTCGGAGATCAACAGCGTCAGCAACTTGGCCGGGTGGCAGGCCGCCGCCAGCCGGCCGCCCTTGATCGCCGACAGGTGCCGACGCACCGTGTTCATCTCGCCGATGGTTGCGCCTGATGCCAGCAGCGCGCGGTTGACGGCTTGCTTGTGTTGCAGCGACAGGCCGGGCAGCGGCAGTGGCAGCAGCGACGAACCACCGCCCGAGATCAGGCACAGCACCTGGTCGTCGGCGCTCAGGCCTTGCACCAACGCCAGCAGGCGCTGCGCGGCGGCCAGGCCGGCGGCGTCGGGCACCGGATGGGCGGCTTCGACGATCTCGATGCGCTGGCAGGGCACGCCGTAGCCGTAGCGCGTGACCACCAGGCCTTCAAGCGGGCCGGGCCAGTGGTCTTCCACCGCGCGCGCCATCGCCGCCGAGGCCTTGCCGGCGCCGATCACGATCATGCGTCCGCGTGGCGGCGGCGGCAGGTGGGCCGGGATCACCAAAGCCGGCTGCGCCGAGGCCACGGCGGCGTCGAACAAGCGCCGCAGCAGCGCGCGCGGGTGCAGGCTATCGGCAGCAGGCAGCGCTGTCATGCCGGCTTCTGGCCGATCTCAAAATTGGCCAGCTTTTCCAGCGCCCGCACCATGGCCGAATGGTCCCAGGCCTTGCCGCCCTGCGCCACACAGCTGTTGAACAGCTCTTGCGCCATGGCGGTATTGGGCAGCGAGACGCCGATGGCGCGTGCGCTCGACAGCGCCAGGTTCAGGTCTTTCTGATGCAGCTCGATGCGAAAGCCGGGGTCGAAGGTGCGCTTGATCATGCGCTCGCCATG
>JBBQJN010000211.1:0-6559 GCA_038325945.1 Burkholderiales bacterium
GCCGCCAGCATCGATGGCAGCGAGGAACGCGAGATCGTGATCCCGATGCGCACCCGTGATGCCATCCGTTTGAGCGGCCTGGTCTACCTGCAGCACTGGGCGCTGCCCAATTTTTACTTCCACATCACCACCGCCTATGCGCTGCTGCGCCAGGGTGGCGTTGAACTCGGCAAGGCCGATTTTCTGGCGATGGCCTGATCGCTGCGGCGGCTTGCCGCTTGGCAGCTGTCGGCACGGCGGGCCGGAGCCGGCCGAGCGGTTGTTGCGGCCTCAGGGCCGCAGGCCGTAGGGCAGGGCCTGACCGTCGTCGGGAAAGACGCTGTCGAGCACGCGGTTGAGGTCGTCGCGGGTGCGCTGGCCGTAATCGTCCTGCCGGGCCAGTTCGTCAAACACCGCACCGCGCAGCAGCCACAGGTCCACCGGCTCCTGGGCCTGGCGCACCTGGTTGCGCAGCCAAGGGCCGCGTGGGCTGTCGATCGACTCGATCGCCGCCATGAACTGCTGCTTGAGCTCGACAAAGCTGCGGCGCGCGGCGATGCGCGCATGCCTGTCCTGCGGCAGTCCGCAACCAGCCGGTAGCGGCGCAGCCGGAGCCAGCTGGCGGTTGAAGTACTGGCGCGGCGGCCGGTGCTGTTGTGCGGCGGGGTTCATGCGTCCAGGGGCATATAGCCCGGGCGTGGCGAGCGGGTGGGGAAATGGCGGTTCAGCCGCGCCAGGCGTTGTTCGGCCTGGCCCTGGCTCAGCGCCATCGCAACCTCGCCGTACAGGCCAGAGCGCAGATGCCAGAGTTCGCGCAGCGAGCGGGCGCGCTGGATGCGCCCGGCCAGGTCAAGTGCGGCGGGGCCGGGCACGTCGATCAGGCTGTCACGGAAGTCGTCTTTCACCTTCAGCAATCGGTCCACTGGCCGCAGCGGTGCGGGCAACCAGGGTGCGGCCTGTTTGAGCAAGCCGTCGCGCCAGCGCTTGAAGCGGCCGCGCAGCGACAGCGACGAAGGCCACAGTTCGGGCGGCACGACCTCGACGCGGCTGTGCAACTGGCCGGTGGAAGGCGCGGCAGCACGCGGCGTGGTCCATCGGGTCATCGGCAGTGAGCGCAGGGAAGTCATGTCAACTATGTCGGCAGCGCAAGAGCAAGCTGAAGCCATTGTTGGAGCGCAGGTCTGCCGCCGATGGAGCGAACAACAGGCCGAAGCGCCGCCACTTTGTTGCTGTCGACGCGGCGGCTGGTAGGCTTGCTCACCCGGATGCGGGTTGCCAGCTGGCAAGACGCCGCTGACCCTCAAGAACAACGGCCTGCGCGGCCTGGAGATGACCATGATTGGCCACTGGCTTCGTCGCCTGCTCACCCTTGTGCTGCTGCTGGTGATGCTGCTGATCATGGCGGCCTGGTTTTATGGCCACCGCGTGCTGCCCAAGACCGCCGGCACGCTGGAACTGGCGGGCGCGCGCGCCAACCTAGAGATCCTGCGCGATGCCCAGGGCATCCCCACCATCCGCGCCGCCAGCGTGCGCGACGCCATCTATGGCCTGGGTGTGGCCCATGCGCAGGACCGGCTGTGGCAGATGGAAACCCATCGCCGCATCGGCTCGGGCCGGCTCGCCGAGGCCTTTGGCGAAGGCGCGCTCGATACCGACCGCTTCCTGCGCACGCTGGGCGTCAGGCGCGCCGCCGAGGCGCAGTGGGCGCAGGTTTCGCCGGCGTCGCGCGAGGTGCTGCAAGCCTATGCCGACGGCGTCAACGCCGTGATCGCGCAGCTGCGGGCGCGGCCGCCGGAGTTCATGATCCTGGGCATCGAGCCCGAGCCCTGGACACCGGTGGACAGCCTGGCCTGGGCGATCATGATGTCCTGGGACCTGGGTGCCAACTGGAGCACCGAGCTGATCCGCCTGCGCCTGGCACTGCAGTTGCCCAAGGAGCGCATTGACCAGCTGCTGCCGCCTTATCCCGGCGAGGAGGTGCCCAAGACCCTGGACTACGCCGCTTTTTACAGATCGCTGGGGCTGGGCGAGCAGCAGGCGCTGTCCGAGCCTCGGCTGCTGAGCCTGATCGCCGCCGCGCCCGAGAACGAGGTTGAAGGCACCGGCTCCAACAGCTGGGTGCTGGCGGGCAGCCGCAGCACCACCGGCAAGCCCTTGCTGGCCAACGACCCGCACCTCAAGCTGTCGACACCGGCGTTGTGGTACTTCGCTCGCCTTGAGGCACCTGGGCTGCACATTGCCGGCGCCAGCATGCCCGGCCTGCCCGGCATGGTGATGGGCCAGAACGAGCACATCGCCTGGGGACTGACCAATACCGGCCCCGATGTGCAGGACACTTACCTGGAGCGCATCAAGCCCGACGATTCCAGCCAGTACCAGACGCCCGAGGGCTGGGCCCGCTTCGACAGCCGCCAGGAAGTCATCAAGGTCAAGGGCAAGCCCGATGTGGTGGTAACGGTGCGCAACACGCGCCACGGCCCGGTGATCTCTGACGTGGCCGCAGCCGGCCTGGCCGACGACGCCAAGCCCGCGCTGGGTGGCGGCAAGGGCCAGGCCGCAGGCTATGTGGTGGCGCTGCGCTGGACCGGGCTCGACAGCGACAGCGACATCATCGCCACCACCCTGGCCATGAACACCGCCGACTCGGTGGCGGCCTTTTTGCGTGCCAGCGCCAACTGGGTGGCGCCGATGCAGAACATGGCGGTGGCCGACCGTGAAGGGCATATCGCGCTGAGCTCGCCCGGCCGTGTGCCGCGCCGCAAGCCCGAGAACGATCTACAGGGCATGGCGCCGGCACCGGGCTGGGACGCCCGCTACGACTGGGACGGCTTTTTGCCGGTGGACGTGCTGCCGCAGCAGCGCGACCCCGAGCGCGGCTTTGTCGCCAATGCCAACCAGCGCATCACGCCGCCGGACTACCCGCACTTCATCACCCACCAGTGGGCCCAGCCGTTTCGCCACCAGCGCATCGAGCAGATGATCGAGGCCCAACCCACGCACAGCCTGCAAGACCTGCAGCGCATGCAAGGTGATGTGAAGTCGCTGGCTGCGGCGCGGTTGCTGCCCAGGCTGAAGCTGGCGCAGAGCAAGCACCGGCTGGCGGTGGCGGCGATGAAGCAACTCGACGACTTCGACGGCAGCATGGACGCCGATGAGGCCGCGCCGCTGATCTTCTGGGCCTGGCAGCGCCACCTGGCCCAGCGCGTGCTGATCGACGAGATGGGCGCGCCGCTGTATGACCGCCTGCTGGGCCAGCGCGGCTACTTCGACTCACTCGAAGGCGTGCTGGCACGCGACGACGCCTGGTGGTGCGACGACAAGCGCACGCCCGAGGTGGAAACCTGCACCGACCAGGTAAACGCCGCGCTGGGCGATGCGCTGGACGAGTTGATGCAGCTGCAGGGCACAGATGTGGCGGCCTGGCGCTGGGGACTGGCTCACCAGGCAAGATCGGAGCACCGGCCGTTTTCACGCGTGAAACCGCTGGCCAAGCTGTTTGAGGTGCGCACGCCGGTGGGCGGCGACGCCTACACCGTCAATGTCAGCCGCGTCAGCCTCAAGCCCGACGCCAGCACCGGCGAGTTCTACCTCAGCGAGCATGGCCCCAGCCTGCGTGCGCTGTATGACCTGGCCGACCCCCGCCAATCGCAGGTGATCCACAGCACCGGCCAGAGCGGCATCCTGTGGTCACCCTGGTACCGCAACTTCAGCGATCGCTGGCGCCAGGTCAAGTCGGTGCCGCTGCTCGCGCCGCTGGGCACGCCGCAGCGATCACTGCTGATCAAGCCGGCGGGAGGCTGAAGCTGCCGCCTGAGCGCTTGCCGGCGCGGCGGGCGGGCCGCTGGGGGCCTGGGTCTGCAGCCCCGCTCAGTCGCGACGGCCGGCCTGTGGTCTTGACGGCCGCCCGGCCAGAGCAGACCACGCGCCGACGCCCGAGTTGAGGCCGTTGCCATCGAAGGCTGCCATGACCCCTGTCCTGACCCTGGTTGGCGTATTTGCCGATTTACTATTTCGGCATCGCCTACCTGCGCACCGGAGTCTGGACCGTGCGCATGGTGGGTCTGGCGCTGATGGCGCTGATGGCGCTGGAGCTGCTGCAGGCCGGTGCGGCCGCAGCCCGCTGAAGCCGGGTGCCATGCGCCAGGCGGTCCGGCCGGGCGCTCGGCACTTGGGTTATCGTGCTGCGCCTTGTCGCCGGCCCAGGCCTGCCATCAGGCAGCCACCTGCGCTTGGCGATTTCAACCCCTTCGCTGCTGGAGCCCGTCACCATGGCCAGATCCCCCGCTTTGATCACCCCGTCACGCCGAGTCTGGCTGGTGGCCACCGTGGCGCTGATCTGGAACCTGCTCGGCGTGTTGACATTCGTGATGACGGTGAGCATGAGCCCGCAGGCGCTTGAAGCGATGACAGCCACCGAGCGTGCGCTGTACACCAGCATGCCCGCCTGGGTGACCGCCATCTACGCCGTAGCGGTGTTTGCCGGCACGCTGGGTAGCGTGATGCTGCTGCTGCGCCAGGGCCTGGCCAGGCCGCTGTTTGCGCTGTCGCTGGCTGCGGTGGTGCTGCAGATGGGTTACACGCTGTTCTACAGCCCGCTGCTGCAGACCGGTGGCGCCAGAGCGGCGGTGATGCCGGTGCTGGTGCTGCTGATCGCCGCTTACCTGGCCTGGTACGCGGGATTTGCGCGCCGCAACGGCTGGTTGCGCTGAAGCCGGGTGAAGGGCCTGGCGCGGTTGCGCTGGCAGCGCACCCGCCAACTGACACCACCGACCCCTTGCCCGAAAGCGCAGGCGCAGTGTTTTGGCAAGGCGGGCTGACTACGGCGTGCCGTACGAGCTGCCGTACAAACTGCCGTACAGACGCTTGCGCTCCGCCGTATAGGCCCACCAGGGCGACGGGGCTGCACCCCGCATGAAGTCGGTGACGGCCATGAAGGTATCGAGCACGCAGGGGTCTTGGCGCTTGCCGCTGAGCGTGCACAGCGCGCGGTACAGCGCCAGCGCATCGTGGCCGGCCAGCTCTTGTGGCTGCTTGATGCCCAGCGCGCGCAGGTCAGCGGCCATGGCGGGGCCGATGTTGGGCAGGTCTTCCAGGCGATGGCAATCGGTGGCCGAGGCGGCCTTGGGGCACTTCACGGCCAGCACGGCTACATCATCATGTTGTTGCGGATCAGGCCCACGGCGATGCCTTCGAGCTCGAAGCCATCGCCCTCGCTCACCACGATGGGCTGGAAATCGGGGTTTTCGGGCAGCAACTCAATGCCGTGGCGGCTGCGGTGCAAGCGCTTGACCGTGACCTCGTCGCCCAGCCGCGCCACGATGATCTGGCCGTTCTTGGCCTCGCTGGCTTTTTGCACTGCCAGCAGATCGCCGTCCATGATGCCGGCGCCCTGCATGCTCATGCCACGCACGCGCAACAGAAAATCAGGCTTGCGCGCAAACAGCGTGGGCTCGACGGTGTAGGTGCGGTCAACATGCTCCTGCGCCAGGATCGGGCTGCCGGCGGCTACCCGGCCGATCAAGGGCAGGGTGAGTTGCATCATGCCGGGCAGAGGCAGCGAGAATTGCTTGTTGCGTGATGCGTTCAAGGCCCGCAGGGCTTCATAGCGCAGCCGGATGCCGCGCGAAGTGCCGCCTACCAGCTCGATGACGCCCTTGCGGGCCAGGGCTTGCAGGTGCTCCTCGGCGGCGTTGGCCGACTTGAAGCCCAGCTCGGCAGCAATCTCGGCCCGGGTGGGCGGTGCGCCGGTGCGCTCGATCGCGCTTTGCACCAGATCCAGCACCTGCTGTTGGCGTGCGGTGAGCTTGGGGCTGTCTTCAGAGTGGTAGTCCATCATGTGAGCGCCTGACGTTTTATCCAGTGGCTGTATTTTTATCCAGACAAGGCCCAAATGCCAAGCACTTTGAACAATCCTGCCCAACACGACGCTGGCGTAGAGCAGGGCGCAGCCGCCAAGCTGGTGATCCTGGGCACCGGCGGCACCATCGCCGGCACGGCGGCGCAGGCCGGTGACAACGTGGGCTATACCGCCGCGCAGCGCAGCATTGCCGACCTGCTGCACAGCGTGCCGGCCTTGGCGGCGCAGGCTTTCGAGACCGAGCAGGTGGCCCAGCTCGACAGCAAGGACATGGACGCCGCCACCTGGCAGCGGCTGGCGCAGCGCGTGGCGCACCACCTGGCGCGGCCCGAGGTGGCTGGCATCGTCATCAGCCATGGCACCGATACGTTGGAAGAAACCGCCTGGCTGCTGCAGCGCGTGCTGGCGCCGGCCAAGCCGGTGGTGCTGGTGGCTGCGATGCGCCCGGCCACCGCACTGGCCGCCGACGGCCCGCAGAACCTGCTGGACGCTGTGGCGGTGGCGCGCACGCCGGGCGCACGCGGCGTGCTGGCGGTGCTGGCTGGGCGTTTGCATGCCGCCGGCCGTGTGCGCAAGGTGCATCCCTACCGGCTGGATGCCTTTGATTCGGGCGAGGCCGGGCCGCTGGGTGTGGTGGAAGAAGGCGTGCTGCGCCGCTTTGCCGACTGGCCGGCGGGCGATGCGCTGGGTATCGATCTGCTGGCGGGCGATGTGGCCGCCTGG
>JBBQJN010000212.1:0-6547 GCA_038325945.1 Burkholderiales bacterium
TCCTCGGTGGCGTTCTTGGGCACACCCAGGATGTCGTAGTAGTCGCGCTTGGCCATGGCAGTTGTTATCAGCTCTTTGAAAACGAAACCGCCGCGTTGAGCGGCAGACCAAGTCTGCCGTTCGAACGCGGCGAGATATCACGGCAGGCAACAAGCCTGCCGGAACATCCGCAGATCACTTCTTGACTTCTTTGAACTCGGCATCCACCACGTTGTCGTCGGCTGCTTTCGACGAGGTGCCGGCCTCGGCCTCGGGCGCTTCGCCGCCGGGTGCCGGGCCGCCGGCCGCAGCGGCTGCTGCCGCCTGCTCGGCGTAGACCTTCTCGCCCAGTTTCTGGCTGGCGGTCATCAGGGCTTCGGTCTTGGCGTCGATGGCCGCCTTGTCCTCGCCCTTGATCGCTTCCTCGGCCTCTTTCAGCGCGGTCTCGATGCTGTCCTTCTCGCCCGCGTCGAGCTTGTCGCCATGCTCGGTGAGGCTCTTGCGCACCGAGTGGACCATGCCGTCGGCCTGGTTGCGGGCCTGGATCAGTTCGACCTTCTTGGCGTCCTCGGCAGCGTTGGCCTCGGCGTCCTTGACCATCTTCTCGATCTCGGCTTCGTTCAAGCCAGAGTTCGCCTTGATCGTGATCTTGTTTTCCTTGCCGGTGGCCTTGTCCTTGGCACCGACGTGCAGGATGCCGTTGGCGTCGATGTCGAAGGTGACCTCGATCTGCGGCATACCGCGCTGTGACGGCGGAATGCCTTCGAGATTGAACTCGCCCAGGCTCTTGTTGCCCGAGGCCATCTCGCGCTCGCCCTGGTAGACCTTGATCGTCACCGCCGGCTGGTTGTCGTCGGCGGTGGAGAAGGTCTGCGCAAACTTGGTCGGGATGGTGGTGTTCTTCTTGATCATCTTGGTCATCACGCCGCCCAGGGTCTCGATGCCCAGGCTCAGCGGGGTGACGTCAAGCAGCAGCACGTCCTTGCGCTCGCCGCTCAGCACCTGGCCCTGGATGGCGGCGCCGACGGCCACCGCCTCGTCGGGGTTGACGTCCTTGCGCGGCTCCTTGCCGAAGAACTCTTTGACCATTTCCTGCACCTTGGGCATGCGGCTCATGCCGCCGACCAGGATGATGTCGTCGATGTCGGTCAGCTTGACGCCGGCGTCCTTGACCGCAATGCGGCAGGGCTCGATGGTGCGGGCGATCAACTCGTCGACCAGGCTTTCCAGCTTGGCGCGGGTGAGCTTGATGTTCAGGTGCCTGGGGCCCGAGGCGTCAGCCGTGACGTAGGGCAGGTTGATGTCGGTCTGGGTGCTGTTCGACAGCTCGATCTTGGCCTTCTCGGCGGCTTCTTTCAGGCGCTGCAAGGCCAGCACGTCTTTGGTCAGGTCGACGCCTTGCTCCTTCTTGAACTCGGCCACGATGTAGTCGATCAGGCGCTGGTCGAAGTCTTCGCCGCCCAGGAAGGTGTCGCCGTTGGTCGACAGCACTTCAAACTGCTTTTCGCCGTCGACATCGGCAATCTCGATGATCGAGATGTCGAAGGTGCCGCCACCCAGGTCATAGACGGCGATCTTGCGGTCGCCCTTGCCATGCTTGTCGAGGCCGAAGGCCAGCGCTGCGGCGGTGGGCTCGTTGATGATGCGCTTGACATCCAAGCCGGCGATACGGCCAGCGTCCTTGGTGGCCTGGCGCTGGCTGTCGTTGAAGTAGGCCGGCACGGTGATCACCGCCTCGGTCACTTCTTCGCCCAGGTAATCCTCGGCGGTTTTCTTCATCTTGCGCAGCACCTCGGCGCTGACTTGCGGCGGCGCCATCTTCTTGCCGCGCACTTCCAGCCAGGCGTCGCCGTTGTCGGCCGCGGTGATGGTGAAGGGCATCAGGCCGATGTCCTTCTGCACTTCTTTCTCGGTGAACTTGCGGCCGATCAGCCGCTTTACCGCATACAACGTGTTGCGCGGGTTGGTCACCGCCTGGCGCTTGGCCGAGGCTCCGACCAGCACTTCGCCGTCTTCCTGGTAGGCGATGATCGACGGCGTGGTGCGCGCACCCTCGCTGTTCTCGATCACCCGGGTGGTATTGCCTTCCATGACCGCAACGCACGAATTGGTTGTGCCGAGGTCGATGCCGATGATCTTGCCCATGGTGGTGTGCTCCTGAGATTGAATGCTGTTGGATTGAATGTGCGGCCCGGGTGCCGGCTTTCAAGGGCTGCGGGCCCGGACCTGCCGATGAATGCTCGGCGTCAGCTCACTTGGGCGCGGCCACCGTGACCAGCGCCGGGCGTAACACCCGCTCATTGATCAGGTAGCCCTTTTGCAGTACGGCCACCACGGTGTTGGCCTCCTGATCGGCCGGCACCACGCTGATGGCCTGGTGCTGGCGCGGATCAAACTTGGTGCCGGCCGGCGGCGCGATCTGCAGCACACGGTTGCGCTCTAGCGCGGCGGTCAGCTGGCGCAGTGTGGCGTGCACACCCTCAAGCACAGCCTCCACCTTGGCGTCGGGCATGGCAATCGCCGCTTCCAGGCTGTCCTTGACCGGCAACAGGCTCTCGGCAAAGGCCTCGACCGCAAACTTGCGCGCCTTGCTGACCTCTTCATCGGCGCGACGCCGGGCGTTCTCGACCTCGGCCTTGGCCCGCAGGTAGGCGTCCGACACCTCCGTGTGCTTGGCCTCCAGATCGGCCAAGCGCAGGGCCAGCATGTCTTGCTCGCTCAATGGGCCATCGGCCGATGCAGCGTCGGGCGCTGCCGCAGCGTCACCACGCGGCTCACCGTCGATGGCCTGGTCGGCGGAAGGAAAGGATGCGGAGGGGTATTCCGGCGTCGTCATGTCGGTGGCTTTACGATTTTTTTTGAAGGGGTTGAACACGGTCTTTGGGGATATGGGGGGCTTATCCCGTGGATCAAGAGGGGGTATTACGGCTATTGCGCGTATTGGGCGTGTTGGGCGTGTTGGGCGTGTTGGGCGTGTTGGGCGTGTTGGGTTTGGCCCTTCGCAGGCACAGGCTCCGCGCAGGCGGGCCCGGTGTCCGGCTCAGGTGTCGTCGATCGACGCGCTCCAGCGTTGCCAGCCTTGCTGCGTGCGCTCTAGCTCGCGGCGGTCGCGTTTTGTCGGGCGGCCTTGCTCGATGGCCAGCGCCGGCTCGGCCGCCAGCCGCCGGGCCTCGGCGGCGCGGCTGCGCTCAGTCAGGCTGTCGGGGGTTTCGGCATACAGCGCCTGCGCCACCGGCGCCGGCCCGCGCAGGTTGCTGAGGCCTTGCACCACCACCGTGCGCTGCACCGGGCCCTGGCGGATCAGCACGGTATCGGCCAGCCGCAGCTCACGCGAGGCCTTGGCGGTCTGGCCATTGACGCTGATGCGGCCCTTGCCGATGTCGTCCACCGCCAGCGCGCGGGTCTTGTAAAACCGCGCCGTCCACAACCATTTGTCCAGCCGCATGCCCACTTTGGCCTGCGGTTGCTTTGAATCTGAAGTCATGAAGAGCGATTGTCGGCCAGCGGGCCGTTCACCGCCACGTCATCCGCCACAGCCACCGCCAGCGGCAGCCGCACCGTGGCGTTCAGGCCGCAGACCCGGCCGCAGACCGGGCCGCTGTCCCGGCCATCACTCAAGCGGTTATCCCACCGGTTGTCCAGTGTCAGGCTGCCGGCCATGGCGCGCAGGATTTCGGCACAGATCGCCAGTCCCAGGCCGGCGCTGCCCGGTGCGCCGCCGCCAGCAAAGGCTTGCATCAGCCTTGGCCGCAGGGCCTCGGCAATACCCGGTCCGCTGTCGGCCACGGTCAGCACCGCCTGGGCACCGTCATGGGTCAGGTGCAGCGACAGCATGCCGCCGGTCGGGCTGTGCTTGATGGCGTTGTGCAGCAGGTTGCGCACCAGTTCGCGCAGCGCCCAGGCATGGCCACGCACCAGCGCAGGCTGGGCGACAAGATCAAAGTCGAGGCCGGATGCGGCCACCAACGGCGCCAGGTCCAGCGCCACCTCGCGCAGCAGTTCGGCCCAGTCCAGCACCACCGCGTCGCTCTGCTGGCGCAATTGCGCCACCTTGGCCAGCGCCAGCATCTGGTTGGCCAGCCGCGTTGCGCCGTCCACCGTCTGCGCAATCTCGGCCAGCGCCTGTGCCGGTGGCAAATCACCTCGCTGGGCCGATTGCACCTGTACTTTGAGTACCGCCAGCGGCGTGCGCAGTTGGTGCGAGGCGTCGCGTACAAAGCGTTTCTGGTGTGCCAACAGCCGGGCCTGGCGCTGCAGGGCGTCGTTGGTGGCGGCGATCAGCGGCATCAGCTCACGCGGCGCCAGCGGCGCCTCGATCGGCGACAAGTCGTCGGCATCGCGTGCCAGGATGGCCTGGCTGAGCGCGCGCACCGGCCGTGTGGCGCGCTGCACCACCACCCAAACAAGCACGCCGATCACCGCCAGCAGCGCGGCCTGGCGCCACAGCGTGTCGATCAGTACCTGGCGCGCCAGGGTTTCACGCAGTTCCAGCGTTTCGGCAACCTGTATCGTTGCCATGCCCTGGCCCACCTCGCCGGCCACCGGCTGCAGCAGCACCGCCACCCGCACCGGCTGGCCGCGGTAGACATCGTCGTAAAAATCCACCAGCGCGGCGTAGATGCTTTGCGTCGGCAGACGGCCGTGCCAGCTCGGCAGATCGTCAAAACCCGACACCATCTCGCCCTGGAAGCCGCTGACCTTGAAGACGATGCGGCTGCGGTTGTCGGCCTCAAAGGCCTCCAGCGCCGAGTACGGCACGCTGGCCAACAGCCGGGGCGCCCCGGCGGTGCCGGTGACGTCCAGCAGCTCGCCGATGGCCTTGGCCGAGGCCAGCAGCGTGCGGTCGTAGGCGGTATCGGCGGCGTCCAGGGCCTGCTCATACAGGCTCCAACTGTTGAGCGCCACCAGCAGGCTCACCGGCCCCAGGATGCCCAGCAACAGCCGGCCGCGCATCGACAGGCCGTGCAGCCAGCGCAGCAGGCTGCCCCAGGGGCCGCGCTGCGCTGGCTCAAGCATCGGCCTGCAGCAGATAGCCCAGGCCACGCAGCGTGACCAGCCGCGCGCCGGTGACGGCCAGTTTCTTGCGCAGCCGGTAGGCCATCACCTCGATGGCGTCGGACTGCACCTCGGCCTCGCCGGGGAACACCAGCTCAAACAAGCGCTCCTTGGGCAGCGCCTGGCCGGGCCTGGCCAGCAACGCGCGCAGCAAGGCCGCTTCGCGCGGCGCCAGTTCCAACGGCTGGCCCTGGTGGTAGACCGCGCCGCTGTCCGGTGCAAGCCGCAGGCCGCCAAAGCTTGGCAGGTCGGCCAACCCCGGCTCGGCGCCCGCGCCCGCGCTGCGGCGGGCCAGCGCGCGCACCCGGGCCTCAAGCTCGTCGAGGTCAAAGGGCTTGGCCAGGTAATCGTCGGCGCCGGTGTTCAGGCCCAGGATGCGGTCGCCCACGGTGCCGCGCGCGGTGAGGATGATCACCGGCGTGACCAGGCCCTCAGCGCGCGCATCGGCCAGGATCTGCAGCCCGTCGCGGCCCGGCAGGCTCAAGTCGAGCAGCACCACATCGGGCAGGCTGGCACGCCAGCGGTCAAGCGCGCGTGCGCCGTCACCGCACAGCAGCACCTGCATGCCGCGACGCTCGAAGCTGCGCTGCAGCGTGGTCTGCATCGCGGTGTGGTCTTCGATCAGCAGCAGTTTCATCGGCGCTGCGATTATCGACAGCGCCATCAGCAGCGCTTGCATGCATGCGGCCGCCGCGCCCTGGTGTTTCCCCTGAGGTGATTGACAGCGGTTTGACAGCCGAGCCGGGGATGATCGCTGCACCTTACCGCTTGACCATCATCACAGGAGACATTCATGCGCCGTGACACCTTCCTCAAGAGCCTGGCCGCCCTGGCCGCCGCTGGCACGCTGCCGCTGAGCGCCCGCGCCGCCGCTGCCAACATCAAGATGATGATCCCCGCCAACCCGGGCGGCGGTTGGGACACCACCGGCCGCGCGTTGGGCAAGGCGCTGCAGGACGGCCAACTGGCCAGCGCGGTGACGTTTGAGAACAAGGGCGGCGCCGCCGGCGCCATCGGCCTGGCGCAGTTTGTCAACGCCAGCAAGGGCGACCCGCACGCGTTGATGGTGATGGGCGCGGTGATGCTGGGCGGCATCATCACTGGCAAGCCACCGGTGTCGGTGACCGCAGCCACGCCGATCGCCCGCCTGACCAGTGAATACAACGTCTTTGTGCTGCCCGAGAACTCACCCTTCAAGACCATGAAGGATGTGATCGAGGCGATGAAGAAAGACCCGGCCAGCGTCAAGTTCGGCGGCGGCTCGCGTGGCTCCACCGAGCACATCGCAGCGGCGATGATGGCCCGCGAGTCGGGTATCGACGCGGCCAAGATCAACTACGTGCCGTTCCGCGGCGGTGGTGAGGCGATTGCGGCCATCCTGGGCGGCAACGTCACGGTGGGCGGCAGCGGCTACAGCGAGTTCCAGCAGTACATCGAGGCCGGCAAGATGCGGCCGATCGGCGTTACCTCTGATACCCGGCTGAAGGGCATCAACATCCCCACGCTGAAAGAG
>JBBQJN010000213.1:0-6515 GCA_038325945.1 Burkholderiales bacterium
AAGCCGATCAGCAGGTTGAAGGCGCAGGCGAAAAGTGCAAAGCACATCACCTTCATCAGGAAGACCGGGTAGACCACCAGCGGCGCCAGCAGCAGAAAGACCACCATGACGACGAAGGCCACGCGTTGCGCGATCAGGTTGTTGCCCGCGGCGTTGGCGGTAGCGTTGGCGCTCATTTCTGGGTCCCGAACAGCCCGGCGGGCTTCAACAACAACACGATGACCATGATGATGAAGATCACCGTGTTCGACGCCTCCGGGTAGAACACCTTGGTCAGCCCTTCCATCACGCCGAGGCCGAAGCCGGTAAGAATGGCACCCAGGATCGAGCCCATGCCACCGATCACGACGACAGCGAAGACGACAATGATCAGATCACCGCCCATTTGCGGGCTGACCTGGTAGATCGGTGCCGCCATCACGCCGGCCAGCGCGGCCAGACCGACGCCGAAGCCGTAGGTCAGCGTGATCATGCGCGGCACGTTGATGCCAAAGGCCTGTACCAGTTGCGGGTTCTCGGTGGCGGCGCGCAGGTAAGCGCCTAGCTTGGTGCGCTCGATCACATACCAGGTGGCCAGGCAGACGAAGAAGGACGCGACGATGACCCAGGCGCGGTAGTTGGGCAGAAACATGAAGCCCAGGTTCTGGCCGCCAGCCAGTTCAGGCGGGATGCGATAGGGCTGGCCGGAGGAGCCAAACTCGTTGCGGAACAGGCCCTGGATGATCAGCGCCAGGCCAAAGGTCAGCAGCAGGCCGTAGAGGTGGTCAAGCTTGTACAGGCGCGACAGCATCGTGCGCTCGATCACCATGCCAGTTGCGCCCACCAGCAGCGGCACCACCAGCAGCGACCACCAGTAGCCGATGCCCAGCTTGTTGAGCAGCAGAAAGGCCACAAAGGCGCCCATCATGTACTGCGCGCCATGGGTGAAGTTGATGATGTTGAGCAGGCCGAAAATCACGGCCAGCCCCAGCGACAACAGCGCGTAGAACGAGCCATTGATCAGGCCGATCAGCAACTGGCCAAACAAGGCCTGCGTCGGGACGCCGAATATTTCCATGGGCGGTGGCTGCCGGTGGGCGAAGCGCTGACGGCCAGGCCGTCAGCGCATCCGCAGTGGGGATGCTGGCGGGCCGTGCCTTACTTCTTCGCAACCAGCGGGCAGTCGCCCTGGTCGATCGGCCGGAAAGCCTGGTCGGCCGGGATCGTGGTGCGGATCTTGTAGAGATCCCACGGGCCCTTGGACTCGGCCGGCTTCTTCACCTCGACCAACATCGCCGGATGCAGCTTGCGGCCGTCAGCGCGGATCGATCCCTTGCCGAACAAGGTGTCGTCGGTGGGCAACTCCTTCATCTTCGCAACCACCTTGGTGCCGTCGTCAGTGCCTGCCGCCTCCACCGCCTTGAGGTAATGCAGCACCGACGAGTAGACGCCGGCGTGGATCATGGTCGGGTAGTTGTTGCGCGGCGCCTGCTCGGAAAAGCGCTTGGCAAAGGCCCGGCTGGCATCGTTGGCGTCCCAGTAGTAGGTGGTGGTGAAGATCAGCCCCTGCGCGGTGGGCAGGCCCAGCGCCCTGATATCGGTCAGAAAGACCAGCAGCCCGGCCAGGTTCTGACCGGCCTTGACGATACCGAACTCGGACGCCTGCTTGATCGAGTTGATGGTGTCGCCGCCGGCATTGGCCAGGCCGATGATCTTGGCCTTGGAGGCCTGAGCCTGCAGCAGGAACGACGAGAAGTCAGTGCCCGGGAACGGCGTGCGCACCTTGCCCAGCACCTTGCCGCCGTTCTTCAGCACCACCGCCTCGGTGTCACGCTCGAGCGCATGGCCGAAGGCGTAGTCGGCCGTCAGGAAAAACCAGGTGTCGCCGCCGGTCTTGACGATCGCACTGCCGGTGCCGTTTGCCAGCATCCAGGTGTCGTAGGTCCAGTGCACGGTGTTCGGGCTGCAGGCCTTGCCGGTGAGGTCGGAGGTTGCCGGGCCGGAGGCCAGGAAGGCTTTGCCTTTGTCGCGCGTGATCTGGTTGACGGCCAGCGCCACTGATGACGTTGGCACGTCGACGATGACGTCGACCTTGTCGGTGTCGTACCAGGTGCGCGCGATGGTTGAGCCCACATCGGGCTTGTTCTGGTGGTCTGCCGAGACGATCTCGACCTTCATGCCCTTGCGCGCGGCGCCGAAGTCCTCGACCGCCATGCGCGCCGCGACCACCGAGCCAGGGCCGGTGAGGTCGGCGTACAAGCCCGACATGTCATTGAGCACGCCGATCTTGATGACGCCGTCGGAAATCTGCGCCTGCGCAGCGCCGGCGCTGCAGGCCAGTGCGGCTGCGATAACGGTCGATGAGAGTTTGAGTTTCATGGTGGTGCCTCCTGAAAGGTGTGGCAGTTGAGAGCGGCGTCGTTCAGACGCCCAGGTACTCGTGCAGCATGGCCATTTTGGCTTCGAGTTCCGCAGCAACAAAACCCTCGACGATGCGGCCATGCTCCATGACGTAAAAACGGTCCGCCAGCGGCGCGGCGAAACGGAAATTCTGTTCGACCATGACGATGGTCAGGCCCCTGCCGCGCAGCATGCGGATGGCGCGGCTGAGCGCTTGCACGATGACCGGCGCCAGGCCTTCGGAGATCTCGTCGAGCAGCAGCAGCTGGGCGCCGGTGCGCAGGATGCGCGCCACCGCCAGCATCTGCTGCTCGCCACCCGACAAGCGCATGCCTGGGCTGAGCCGGCGCTCCTGCAGGTTGGGAAACAACTCGTAAATCTCATCCAGCGTCATGCCGCCCGGCGCTACAGCGGGCGGCAGCAGCAGGTTTTCTTCGCAGTTCAAGCTGGCGAAGATGCCGCGTTCTTCAGGGCAGTAGCCGATGCCCAGGCGCGCGATCTGGTGCGTCTCAAGGTTGATCGCCTCGACGCCGTTGATCATCACCGAGCCGGTGCGCCGGCCGACCAGGCCCAGCACGGTCTTCAGCGTGGTCGTGCGCCCTGCGCCGTTGCGCCCGAGCAGGGTCACGACCTCGCCGCGCTTCACCGTCAGATCGACGCCGTGCAAGATGTGCGACTCGCCGTAGTAGGCCTGCACGCCGGTCAGGCGCAGGAAGTCTTCGCCGCTGCTGGCCGCCACGTTCATCAGTGCCCCGCCAGCGTTTCGTCGGCGCTGCCCATGTAGGCCTCAAGCACCTGCGGATTTTTTGACACTGTGTCGTAAGGCCCTTCGGCGATGATCTGGCCGCGCTGCAACACGCTGATGGTGTCGGCGATGCTGGCCACCACGCTCATGTTGTGTTCCACCATCAGCACCGTGCGGTTGGCCGACACCTTCTTGATCAGCTGGGTGACCAGCTCGACGTCCTCGTGGCCCATGCCCTGGGTGGGTTCGTCGAGCAACATCAGCTCGGGGTCGGTGGCCAGCGTGGTGGCGATCTCGAGCGCGCGCTTGCGGCCGTAGGGCAGATCCACCGTCACCTGGTCGGCAAACTCGGCCAGGCCCACCGTCTCGAGCAGCGCCATCGCGCGCGCGTTCAGGCTGTCGAGCACACGCTCGTTGGCCCAGAACTTGAACGAGACCCCGCTGCCACGCTGCAGGCCGATGCGCACGTTTTCCATCACGCTCAGGTTCGGGAAGGTGGCCGAGATCTGGAACGAGCGCACGATGCCGCGCCGCGCCACCTGCGCCGGCTTCTCGGTGGTGATGTCCTTGCCGTTGAACAGAATCTGGCCCCGCGTGGGGATCAGAAACTTGGTCAGCAAGTTGAACACCGTTGTCTTGCCGGCGCCGTTGGGGCCGATCAAGGCATGGATCTGGCCGCGCTGCACGCGCAAATCAACGCCGTCAACGGCGGCGAAGCCTTTGAACTCTTTGACCAGACTTCGTGTTTCGAGAATGCAGTCCATGCGACCCAGGTTAACCCAGCGTTGAAGATGACCACCGATTATTGGCGGGCCTTGGATGAGCGCTACGGGGGGAAACGTGCATCGCCTGCGGGGATCCGCTCGATCAATGCGAAAGGCAACATCTCATCCGCTGTGGTGCGGGCACACGGGGGTCGAGAAGACTGCAGGGGATTGTTCTGGTGTCGGAATCGATGTCACTTCCCGATGCAGAAGTTGCCGAATATCTCGCCCAGCAGATCGTCGGAGCTGAAGGCCCCGGTGATCTCGCTCAGGGCGTCGTGCGCCAGCCGCAGTTCCTCGGCAAACAGGTCGAGCGCGGTGTCGCCCACCGCCGCATGTTCGCGTGCCGCCTGCAGGTGCTGCGCCGTGCGCTGCAGCGCCAACACATGGCGCTTGCGGGCGATGTAGACGCCTTCTGTGGCGGCCTGCCAGCCGGCGCGTTGCAGCAGCGCCTGGCGCAGCGCGTCGAGGCCGTGGCCGGTGCGCGCCGACAGCGCGATGCCGCCTGCGGGCAAGTCGCCCTGCGGTGCGCTGTCGGTCTTGTTGTAGACATGCAGGATGCGGCTGGGATCGTCGAAGTGCAGGCGTGCGGCAATGCCTTGCTCGGCGGCTTCATAGTCGGCCTGGCCGCGGCGCGTCAGATCGTGCAAAAAGATCACCGCGTCGGCTTGTGCGATGGCATCCCAGCTGCGTGCGATGCCGATGCGCTCCACCTCGTCATGCGCCTCATGCTCGCCGCGCAGGCCGGCCGTGTCGATCACATGCAGCGGCACGCCCTCGATCTGTATCGTCTCGCTGACCTTGTCACGGGTGGTGCCGGGGATCGCGGTGACGATGGCCAGCTCAGCACCGGCCAGTGCGTTGAGCAGGCTGCTCTTGCCGACATTGGGCTGGCCGGCCAGCACCACCTGCAGGCCCTCGCGCAGCAGCGCGCCCTGGCGTGCGCGGGCCATCACGCCGGCCAGCGTGGTGTCGATGGCGTCGAGCTGGCCGTGGGCATCGGCTTGCTGGAGGAAGTCGATCTCCTCCTCAGGGAAGTCGAGCGTGGCCTCGACCAGCATGCGCAGCCGCACGATGCGCAAGCGCAACGCTTCCACCTCTTGTGAGAAGGCGCCCGACAGCGAGCGTCCGGCCGAGCGCGCCGCCGCCTCGGTGCTGGCTTCGATCAGGTCGGCCACCGCCTCGGCCTGGGCCAGATCAAGCTTGTCGTTCAGGAAGGCGCGCTGGGTAAATTCACCCGGTTCGGCCAGCCTGAGCCGAGGCAGGCAGGGCGCATCGCCTTCGGGGTTGGCGGCGACGGGCGCGGCGGCGGCCTCCAGGCAGCGCGCCAACAACAGCTGCAGTACCACCGGCCCGCCATGGGCCTGCAGTTCCAGCACGTCCTCACCGGTATAGGAGTGCGGCGCCGGAAACCAGATCGCCAGGCCTTGGTCGATGGCCTGGCCTTGCGCATCCTTGAACGGGCCATAACTGGCCTGCCTGGGTGCCAGCGGCCGGCCGCACAAAGCCCGCACGAGCGGCGCCAGGCCCTGCCCTGAGACGCGCACGATGCCCACCGCGCCGCGCCCGGGGGCGGTGGCGATGGCGGCGATCGGGTCGGCGGCGTGGCGGTGGGTATTGGACACCGACGGATTGTCCCGCACCGGCGGCAGCGCCTGCCCTGCCGCTTGCGGCGCCGCCCGACAGCAGGACTTGCCGAGTGAGCCTGTGGCGGGCGCATGGCGCGGTATGGCGCGGTATGGCGCGGGGTGGAGCGCCCGGACAGCTCGCGTGAGTTGTCCGGATTTGCGCTCCGTGGCCAGTGCTGAGCTGCGCCGGCGATCCCCGCATTGATCGGCCGGTGCATCACATCAGGCCCGCCGCTGGGCAAGGCCGATGCAACAACACCGTAGCTGCATCATCGGCGGTGGACGTCGCCTTGCAAAGCGCCCCAAGGGAAAACCCCGCGCGCCAGCGTGCCGGGCTTCACGCCCAAGCTACTTGTTGAGCCCGAGCTGGCGGTTGATGTACCACTGCTGGGTGATGCCCAGGATGTTGTTGGTCAGCCAGTACAGCACCAGGCCGGCGGGGAAGAAGAAGAACATCACGCTGAACATCAGCGGCATGATCCACATCATCTTGGCCTGCATCGGATCGGGCGGCGTCGGGTTCAGCCAGGTCTGGAACATCGTCGACGCGGTCATCAGCAGCGGCAGGATGTAGAACGGATCCTTGGTCGACAAGTCATGGATCCAGCCAATCCAAGGCGCGCCGCGCATTTCCACGCTGGACAGCAACACCCAGTACAGCGCGATGAAGAACGGCATCTGCACAAAGATCGGCAAGCAGCCACCCAGCGGATTGACTTTCTCCTCGCGGTAGATGCGCATCATCTCCTGCTGCATCTGCTGCGGCTTGTCTTTGTAGCGCTCGCGCATCTCCATCACTTTGGGGTTGACGGCCTTCATCTTGCCCATTGATCGGTAGGCGTGGGCGTTGAGCGCGTAAAACGCGATCTTGAGCAGCACCACCAGGGCGACGATGGCCCAGCCCCAGTTGCCCAGCATCTTGTGCAGTTGGTCAAGCAGCCAGAACAAGGGCTTGCTCAGGATCGTCAGCCAGCCGTAGTCTTTGACCAGCTCCAGCCC
>JBBQJN010000214.1:0-6509 GCA_038325945.1 Burkholderiales bacterium
GAAGTACTGCCAGAAGTTCCGCGTCGACCCGGCCACCGGCCAGCACCGCTTTGCCATCGTGCAGGCCGAGGACGAACTGGCCTCGATCGGCATGGTGGTGGGCGCCGGCTGGAACGGCGCGCGCGCCTTCACCGCCACCTCTGGCCCCGGCATCTCGCTGATGACCGAGTTCATCGGCCTGGCCTACTTTGCCGAGATCCCGGTGACCATCGTCAACGTGCAGCGCGGCGGGCCGTCCACCGGCATGCCCACGCGCACCCAGCAGTCCGATCTGATCGCCTGCGCCTATGCCTCGCATGGCGACACCAAACATGTGATGCTGCTGCCGCAAGACCCGCACGAGTGCTTCGAGCATGCCGCCGCCGCACTCGATCTGGCCGACCGGCTGCAGACGCCGGTGTTCCTGATGACCGACCTCGACATCGGCATGAACCAGCGGCTGAGCAAGCCCTTTGCCTGGGACGACGAGCAACGCTACGACCGTGGCAAGGTCATGACCGCCGAAGAGCTGGAAGCCGGTCGCGATTTTGGCCGCTACAAGGACGTTGATGGCGACGGCATCCCCTGGCGCACCCTGCCCGGCACCCATGCCAGCAAAGGCGCCTACTTCACCCGCGGCACCACCCGCGACGCCTATGCGCGCTATTCCGAGCGTGGCCCCGACTACATCTACAACATGGAGCGGCTGTTGAAGAAGTTCGAGACCGCAGCCAGCCTGGTGCCGCAGCCCGAGTTGCGGCTGGCCGCCGAGCCCACCCGTCTGGGCGTGATCCATTTCGGCTCCACCAGCCCGGCGTTGCGCGAGGCGCTGGACCTGCTGCGCGCCGAGGGCCTGCACCTCGACTCACTGCGGCTGCGCGCCTTCCCGTTCCCGCATTCGGTGCCCACCTTCATTGCCGCGCATGAGCGGGTGTTTGTGGTCGAGCAGAACCGCGACGCCCAGATGCACCAGCTGCTGGTCAACGAGTTGCACATCAACCCGGCGCGGCTGACGCGTGTGCTGCATTACGACGGCACGCCGATTACCGCCCGTTTCATCGCCGGCGCGATCCGCCAGCAGCTGCAGACCAGCCAGGAGTTCGCATGACCTTCATCACCAAACCCCGGCTGCACCATCCCAGCCTCAAGCCCAACAAGGTGGGCTATACCCGGCGCGACTACGAGGGCCGCATCTCCACGCTGTGTGCCGGCTGCGGCCACGACAGCATCTCGGCGGCCATCATCCAGGCCTGCTGGGAGCTCGACATCGAGCCACACCGCGTCGCCAAGCTCTCGGGCATCGGCTGCAGCAGCAAGACGCCCGACTACTTTCTGGGTGCCAGCCACGGCTTCAACACCGTGCACGGCCGCATGCCCTCGGTGGTGACCGGCGCCAACCTGGCCAACCGCGAGCTGATCTACCTGGGTGTCTCGGGCGACGGCGATTCGGCCTCGATCGGCCTCGGCCAGTTTGCCAACGCCATGCGCCGCGGCGTGCACATGGCCTACATCGTCGAGAACAACGGTGTCTACGGCCTCACCAAGGGCCAGTTCTCGGCCACCGCCGACCAGGGCTCGAAAAGCAAGAAAGGCGTCGTCAACAACGACTCACCGGTGGATCTGGTGGGCATCGCGCTGCAACTCGGCGCCACCTATGTGGCGCGCAGCTTCTCGGGCGACAAGGCGCAACTGGTGCCGCTGATCAAGGGCGCGCTGGCCCATGGCGGCGCTGCCTTCATCGACGTCATCAGCCCTTGCGTGACCTTCAACAACCACAGCGGCAGCACCAAGAGCTACGACTATGTGCGCCAGCACAATGAGGCAGTCAGCCGCATCGACTTCATGAGCCCCGGCGCCGAAATCACCGGCAGCTACGGCCCGGGGGATACCCTGCAAGTACCCCAGCACGATGGTGGCATGATGACCCTGCGCAAGCTGCATGAGGGCTACGATGCCACCGACCGCTTCGCCGCGATGAGCTACATGCAGCGCCACAGCGCGCGCGGTGAGGTGGTAACCGGCCTGCTCTACATCGACACGCTGGCCACCGACTTGCATACCTCGCTCAATACCTGCGCGGCGCCGCTGAACAGCCTCGATCATCGGCTGCTGTGCCCTGGCGCCGGTGCGCTGGAGAAGATCAACGCCGCGCTGCGCTGAACGCCGCGCCCTCGTCATTGGCTCACCGGCCAAGGAGTCGACCATGTCAGAACGCACCATCTTCCAGGCCATGTCCAACCGCCATGTCATCAGCCTGGGCCCCGAGGCCTCGGTGCTGGACGCCGCACGCATCATGACCGGCGCCAACTGCGGCAGTGTGCTGGTGATTGGCAGCCAGCACGCGCTGCTGGGTATCCTGACCGAACGCGACCTGATGACCCGCGTCATGGCCAAAGCACTCGATCCCAAGACCACCGCCATCGCCAGCGTGATGACACCGCACCCACGCACCGCGCCACCCGAAATGCATGTCAGTGACGCCGTGCTGATCATGATCGAGCGCGGTTTTCGCAACCTGCCGGTAGTGGCCGAAGACGGCAAGATCTTCGGCGTCTTCTCGGCCCGCGATGCGCTGCCGCGTGAGGTCAATACCGCGGTCGACCTGGCCGAGTTCCACGAGCGGGTGAACGACGCGCTGGGCTGAGAAGGACGGCCAGGCACTGCGGCTGTGCCGCAGCAGGCCGCTGTCACGCCAAAGCCACGGCAGCAACAGCCACCTCAAGCGCGGCCTTTTCCGCCCTTCGAATGGGCGGAGATCGCCGAGCATCGCACCTTGACCGGCTGCGGAGCATTCGGCCGATCATCCTGGCGGAGTCCATCATCAAGCGCTTCTTCCAACATCGCGCGGGTCTTGTGCTGCCGGCCTTGCTGGTACTCGCTGGTCTGCTGGCCGCCGTCATCGGAGCGGGCTGGCTGAAGCAGCGCCTGCACGCCGAAGCGGAGACAGACTTCCAGCATCTGCAGCAGCGTGCTTCAACGGCGATCAGCGACCGCTTTGGCAAACCCGCTCAAGAGCTGTATGGCATGCGCGCGCTGTACGCCGTGCAGCCCGATGTCAAGCGCGCTACCTTCCGCGCTTTTGTTACCGCGCGCAACCTGGCGCTGGACTATCCCGGCCTGCGTGGCTTTGGCTTCATCCAGCGCGTGCCGCAAGACCAACTTCTGTCCTTCGTGGCCGCCGAGCGGGCCGACGGCGCAGCGCAGTTCTCGCTGCGCCAATTTGATTTGCGCGATCCGCATGATCATTTTGTCGTCCAGCGCATCGAGCCCGAATCCGACAACCCCCATGCACTGGGCCTGGACCTGGCCTCCGAGGCGGTGCGCCGACAAGGGCTGATGAAGGCGATTGCGCTGGGTGAGGCCACCCTCACCGGCATGATCACGCTGACGCTCGACGAGCAGCGCAGCCCAGGCATGTTGCTGCTGGTGCCGGTGTTCCAGCCGAGCAGCGCCCAGCCCTCGGTTGGCGGCAACCCTGGCCCGCTGCGCGGCCTGTTGTTCGCGCCTATCGTGATTGATGAGTTGATGGCCGGCTTGCCTGAAAAGCTGGCTGGCGAGGTGCAGATCGAGCTGTTCGACAGTGCCAGCAGCACCACCCATGGCCCGCGGATTTACGCCAGCCACGACGACAGTCCGGCCGGCGCGTCGCCGAAGTTCGAAATCACGCAGAGCCTCCCGCTGCCGGGCAGGACACTGACCCTGAGGATGCGTAGCACGCCAGCCTTCGATGCTCAACATGCCTCGAGCACGCCGATGCTGTTCTTTATCTGCACCTTGTTGGCCACCGCCCTGCTCACCGCGCTGCTGCGCCAGCAGGCGATGGGCAGCCGCCGCGCCGAGGCGCGCGCCAATCAGCTGACGATCGACCTGGACCGCCTGGCGCTGGTCGCTCGCCGCACCACCAACGCCGTGGTCATCACCGATGCGCAGCGCCGCATCACCTGGGTCAACGAGGGCTTCGAGCGCCTTACCGGCTACAGCGCGGCCGACGTGCAGGGCCGATCGCCGGGCAGCCTGTTACAGACCCAGGATACCGATGCCGCCACCTTGCTGCGGCTGCGTGAGACGCTGAACGCGGGCGGCGCGTTCCAAGGCGAACTCCTCAACCGAGGCAAGGATGGCCGGCAGTACTGGCTGGCGATAGAGATCCAGCCGCTGACCGATGACGGCGGCCGCCTGACCGGTTTCATGGCCATCGAGCAAGACGTCACCGAGCGCAAGCAGGCGCAAGCGGCACTGCAGGCCAGCCGCATGCTGCTCGACAAGACTGGCCAAATCGGCGGCGTGGGCGGCTGGGCTCTCGAGGTCAACGGCCAGCATATCGCCTGGACCGATCAGACCTGCCGCATCCATGACCTGCCGCCGGGCCATCGCCCGACCCTCACCGAAGCCATGGGCTACTACCCGCCCGAGGCCCGCGAAACCATCGAAGATGCCTTGCTGCGCAGCCTGATCTCAGGCCAGGGCTTTGATCTGGAGTTGCCGCTGACCACCGCCAGCGGTCGCTCGATCTGGGTCCGCGCCGTGGGTGAGGCCGAGTTGCAAGGCGCCGAACCGGTGCGGGTGGTGGGCGCTTTCCAGGACATCACGGCCCGGCGCGACATGGAGGCGCAGATCCGCCACAGCAATGCCATGCTGGCCAGCGTGATGGAGAGCCTGCCCTGCGGCCTGAGCGTGTTCGACGGCGACCTCAGGCTGGTCTTGTGCAACGAGCACTTCGGCCAGCTGATCGACTTGCCTGACAAGCTGTGTAGGCCGGGTCAGACGATGTTCGAGGACATCATCCGCTTCAACGCCGAGCGCGGCGAGTACGGTGGCGGCGACATCGACGCCAAGATCCAGGCCATCGTCGCCAGGGCACGGCTGCCGGCGGTAGCCCACCAGTTCGAGCGGGTGCGGCCGAACGGCATGGCGCTCGAAGTGCGTGGCGCACCGCTGGTCGGCGGCGGCTTTGTCACCACCTACACCGACGTCAGTGCGCGCACCCGTGCCGAGGCCGACGCCCAGCGCAGCGGCGGGCTGCTGCGCGGCGCCATCGATGCCATCGACGAGGCCTTTGTGCTGTTCGATCCGCAGGACCGGCTGGTGCTGTGCAATGACCGTTACCGCGAGGTCTACGCCGAGGTGGCCGACCTGCTGCTGCCCGGTGCCAGCTTCGAGTCTTTGGTGCGCGCCGGCGCGACGCGCGGCCAGCAGACCGGGGCGCAGGGCCGCGTCGAAGTCTGGGTGGCCGAGCGCATGTTGGCCCATCGGCAGGCCGCCGGCACGATCGTGCAGAGGCTGACGAACGGCCGCACGCTGCGCATCATTGAGCGCAAGCTGCCCGACGGCCACACCGTGGGTTTCCGCATCGATGTCACCGACCTGACCCAGGCCACCGATGCCGCCCGGCAGGCTTCGCAGGCCAAGAGCCAGTTTCTGGCCAACATGAGCCACGAGATCCGCACGCCGATGAATGCCATCCTCGGCATGCTGATGCTGCTGAAGAAGACGCCCTTGTCGGCCCGACAAGCCGACTACACGGTCAAGACCGAGGGCGCGGCACGTTCGCTGCTGGGCCTGCTTGACGACATCCTGGATTTCTCCAAGGTCGAGGCCGGCAAGCTCACGCTGGATCCTCAGCCCTTCCGCACCGACGAACTGCTGCGCGACCTGTCGGTGATCCTGTCGGCCAGCGTCGGCAGCAAGCCGGTGGAACTGCTGTTTGACATCGATCAGCGTCTGCCGCAGCGGCTGGTGGGCGACGCACTGCGGCTGCGCCAGGTGCTGATCAACCTGGGCGGCAATGCGCTCAAGTTCACCGCCAGCGGCGAGGTGGTGGTCAAGATCGAGGTCAAACAGCTCGATGTGCAGACCTGCGCGCTGCGCGTGTCGGTACGCGACAGCGGCATCGGCATCGCGCCCGAAAACCAGGCCCGCATCTTCAGCGGCTTCACCCAGGCTGAAGCCTCGATCACCCGCCGCTTCGGCGGCACCGGTCTGGGCGTGGCCATCAGCCAGCGGCTGGTCGGCCTGATGGGTGGCGAGCTCAGCCTGCACAGCGAGCCCGGCGTGGGCAGTGACTTCCACTTCGAGATCAGCCTGCCGCTGGCCCTGGAAGGCAGCACCGCCTGCAGCGACGAACCGGTCCTTCTCGGCACAGCGCAGGCGCTGCGCGCCTTGGTGGTGGATGACCACGCCACCGCCCGCGAGGTGCTGGCCCGCATGTCCGAAACCCTGGGCTGGCGTGTTGACACCGCCGACAGCGGCGAGCGGGCCCTGCATTGCCAGGCCGAGCTGGCCGCGCGCGGTGAGTACTACGACGCGGTCTTCGTCGACTGGCAGATGCCCGGCCTGGATGGCTGGGCCACAGCCCGCTTGATCGGCGAGCGCAGCCAGGGCCATGACACACCAGTGATCGTGATGGTGACGGCCCATGGCCGCGAGATGCTGGCCCAGCGCAGCGAGCAAGAACAGCAACTGCTCGACGGCTTCCTGGTCAAGCCGGTGACCGCGTCGATGCTGTTTGATGCGGTGGTCGATGCCCGTCG
>JBBQJN010000215.1:0-6503 GCA_038325945.1 Burkholderiales bacterium
CACCCTTACCCGAAGGGCCGGGGTACCCAAGGGCCCTGCGCGGCGTTGCATCGCTTGCCCGGACGTGAGTCCGGGCTGCGCGCCGCGCCTTGCTCAGGGCCCTTGGCCACCCCGGCGCGGGTGCATCCGATTGCCTCTCAGCCTCTGAAACCGCAACCTACACTGAGGCCATGTCCAAGCTCGTCGACGATCGCCCTGCCTCGGCCACGCCCCGCTCACTGTCGGGGCTGCTGCCTTTTCTACGGCCTTACCGCGGCCGCATCGCGCTGGCGCTGCTGTTTCTGGTGGGCGCCGCGCTCAGCACGCTGGCCTTTCCGCTGGCGCTGAAATCACTGATCGACCAGGGCGTGGTGGCGGCCGATCCGGCTGACCGGCTGCTGGCGCTGCAAGGCCACTTTCTGGCGCTGTTTGCGGTGGGCGCCGCGCTCGGCACCTTTTCGGCGCTGCGTTTCTACATGGTCAGCTGGCTGGGCGAGCGTGTCACCGCCGACCTGCGCAATGCCGTCTACCGCCATGTCGTGCGGCAGAGCCCGGCCTTCTTTGAGAGCAACGCCACCGGCGAGGTGCTGAGCCGGCTGACCACCGACACCACGCTGGTGCAAACGGTGGTCGGCTCGTCGCTCAGCATGGGCCTGCGCAACGCCGTGATGGGCCTGGGCGCGCTGGCCATGCTGGTGGCGACCAACCCGTATGTGATGACCCAGGTGCTGGGCATGCTGGTGCTGGTGGTGCTGCCCAGCCTGTACTTCGGCCGCCGCGTGCGCAAGTTGAGCCGCGCCAGCCAGGACCGCGTCGCCGACTCCAGCGCCATCGCTGCCGAAGTGCTGAACGCGATCCCCGTGGTGCAGAGCTTTGGCCAGGAGGGGCGCGAGGCGGCGCGCTTTGATGTTGCCACCGAGGCCGCCTTCGAAACCGCGCGCAAGCGCACCCGAGTGCGGGCGCTGCTGGTGGCCTTCATCATCACCGCCACCTTCGGCGCCCTGCTCTGGGGCCTATACCAGGGCACACAGGCGGTGGCCGCCGGCCGCATCAGCGCAGGCCACCTGGGGCAGACGGTGGTGCTGGTGATCATCCTGGTCTCCAGCGTGGCGGTGCTGTCCGAGGTTTATGGCGATCTGCTGCGCGCTGCTGGCGCCACCGAACGGCTGATGGAGCTGCTGGACGCGCGCTCGCCGGTGGCCGACCCGGCCGCGCCGCTGGCCTTGCCGGGCCAGGCCAAGCGCGCCGGCGCCACGGTGCAACTGCGCGACGTCGGCTTCCACTATCCCTCGCGGCCCGGCCACCCTGCGCTGCAACACATCAACCTGCAGGTGGCGGCGGGTGAAACGGTGGCGCTGGTCGGCCCCAGCGGCGCTGGCAAGAGCACGGTGTTTCAGCTGCTGCTGCGTTTTTACGACGTCAGCAGCGGCCACATCAGTGTTGACGGCGTTGAGCTGCGCCAGGCATCGCTGACTGACCTGCGCCAGCGCATCGGCATCGTGCCGCAAGACTCCACGCTGTTCTCCGGCAGCGCACTCGAGAACATCCGCTACGGCCGGCCCGAAGCCAGCGACGTCGAGGTCATCGCCGCCGCCAAAGGGGCCTTTGCGCATGACTTCATCAGCGCCCTGCCCGAGGGTTATGCCACTTTTGTGGGTGAGCGCGGCGTACGCTTGTCGGGCGGCCAGCGCCAGCGCATCAGCATTGCCCGGGCGATGCTGAAGAACCCGCCGCTGCTGCTGCTCGACGAAGCCACCAGCGCGCTCGACGCCGAGAGCGAGCGCATGGTGCAGGCGGCGCTGGAGTCCGCCATGAGCGGGCGCACCACCCTGGTCATCGCGCACCGGCTGGCCACCGTGCAGCGCGCCGACCGCATCGTGGTGATGGAAGCCGGCCGCATCGTCGACATCGGCCGCCACGACGAACTGGTGGCCCGCGGCGGGCTTTACGCGCGGCTGGCGGCGATGCAGTTTGGCCTTGAAGACGCAACCGAAGCCTTTGAGGTGGCATGAGCGCGCCGGGCCGCTCCCAAGCGCGAATCCTGCGGCGCAAGGCGCGAAGGGTTGTTCAGTGACCGCGCCGGGCCGCTCCCAAGCGCGAATCCCGCAGCGCAAGGCGCGGAGCGTCGTCCAGTGAGCGCGCCGGGCCGCTCCCAAGCGCGAATCCCGCAGCGCCATGCGCGGAGGGTTGTTCAGTGAGTCAGCAAGAGATTGACCCGTCCCAGGCCGCTGATGGCGTGGCATCCGGCCAGCCGCCACACGCGCTGCTGCTGACCGACGTGGTCGACAGCACCAAGCTGTCAGAGCGGCTGGGCGACCAGGCCATGGCCGAGGTCTGGGCGGCACACGACCGCGTTGCGCGCGACCTGCTGCCGCCCTGGCGCGGCCGCGAGATCGACAAGACCGACGGCATGCTGCTGCTGTTCGAGCAGCCCGCAGACGCGCTGCAATACGCGCTGGCTTACCACCGCGCGCTAGCCAGCCTGCCGATGCAGCTGTTGGCCCGCGCCGGCCTGCATGTCGGCCCGGTGATCCTGCGCGAAAACGCCGCCGACGACGTCGCCCGCGGCGCCAAGCCGCTCGAGGTTGACGGCATGGCCAAGCCCACTGCAGCGCGGGTGATGTCGCTGGCGCGTGGCGGCCAGACCCTGCTCACGCCCGAGGCTCACCTGGCCCTGGCCGACTGGTTGCCGGGCAGCGCGCTGCACAGCCGCTCGCATGGCCACTGGGTGCTCAAGGGCGTGGCCGCGCCGGTCGAGTTGTTCGAGGTCGGCGACGACCCCGCCAGCTTTGCGCCGCCGCCCGACGGCGAGAAGGTCTACCGCGTGGTGCAGCTGGCCGGGCGCTGGCTGCCGGTGCGCCGCATCGCCAACAACCTGCCCGAGCAGCTCAGCTCGTTCATCGGCCGCGAGCGTGAGCTGGCCGAGATCAAAGCCTTGCTGGGTCAAACCAGGCTGCTGACGCTGCTTGGCATGGGCGGCCTGGGCAAGACCCGGCTCGGCCTGCAGGCCGCCGCCGAGCTGATGGCCGAATACCCTGATGGCGTCTGGTTCCTTGACCTGGCGCCGCTGCGCGACGGCACACTGGTGCTGGCCGAGGCGGCGCAGTCGCTGGGCCTGCGCGAGGAGCCCGGTCGGCCATTGCTGCAAACCGTCTGCGCCCACCTCAAGGGCCGGCGCGTGCTGCTGATCCTGGACAACTGCGAGCACTTGCTCAAGCCCACCGCGCTACTGGCCCATGCCATCTTGAAGGCCGCACCGCAGGTGGCCTTCATCGCCAGCAGCCGCGAGGCGCTGCGCGTGCCCGGCGAGCGCTGCTACCCGATCATGCCGCTGCCTGTGCCCGGCAAGAACGAGAGCCTGGAGGCACTTCAACGCTCTACCGCGGTGCGGCTGTTTGTCGCGCGTGCGCAGGAAAACCGTTACGACTACGCGTTCACCGCGGCCGAGGCGCCGGCGGTGGCCGAGCTGGTGGCGCGGCTCGAAGGCATACCACTGGCGCTGGAACTGGCCGCTGCGCGCGTGGCCACGATGTCGGTGGCCGAGATCAACCGCAAGCTCGATGACCGTTTTCAGGTGCTGACCGAAGGCAGCATCGTGCTTGAGGAGCGCCAGCAAACGCTGCGTGCGCTGGTCGACTGGTCTTACGACCTGCTCGACGCTGCCGAGCAGCGGGTGCTGCAGCGGCTGGCGGTGTTTGCCGGTGGCTTTGACCTGGCTGCGGCCGAGCCGGTATGCGCTGAACCCGCGAACGAAAGCCAACCGCTGGCCGAGCGACTCACCTCGCTGGTTGAAAAATCACTGCTCGGCCAGCAGCAGCGCGACGGCCAGCAGCGCTACCGCCTGCTGGAAACGCTGCGCGACTATGCCGCCGAGAAGCTGGCGGCCAGTGGCGAGCAAGCGGCTACTGCGGCGCGCCATGCTGATCACTACTTTGGCGTGGCCAAGACTGTCAAGTACGGCCTGGTCGGCCCCGAACAAGCGCAGTGGGTGCAGTGCGGCGAGACCGAAATCGACAACATCCGCGCCGCGCTGGCGCTGGCGCTAACCGGTGGCATTGACCCGGTGATCGCGGTCAAGATCGTGGTGGCGATGCAGGGCTTCTGGCAGCTGCGCGGCTATGTCAACGAGGGCCGCGCCGCAGTGCGCGCCGCGCTGGCGCTACCGGCAGTGCAGGCTTCGGTGCCGGCGCAGACCTATGCGCTGTACGTGGGCGCGGCGCTGGCGCTGAGCCAAAGTGACCACGCCGAGGCCAGCCAGCAGCTTGAGACCTGCCTGGTGCTGCGCCGTCAACTGGGCAACCCGACCGAGATCGCCGCCACACTGTTGACGCTGTGCGTAACTCGGCTGCAGGGTGGCCAGGTTCAAGCTGCTGCGGCGGGCGAGCGCGAGGCCTTGGCGATCTTCCGCGAGCTGGGCGACCGCCAAGGCGAGGCCATCGGTCATGAGCACTTGGCCCAGTGCGCGCTGTTCGAGGGCGACGACGCGCAGGCCGAACTGCACCTGGCCGAGGGTCTGGCGCTGGCGCGCGACATCGACTACCGCGAGAACGAGGCCGCTTGCCTGTTGCTGCAGGGCGAGCTGGCCTTCGAGCGCGGCGCGCTGGCGCTTGCGCGGCAGCAGATCGAGGCCTCGCTGCAGGTTTGCCGCGACTCCAGCAACAAGCGCGGCGCGGCCACCGCGCTGGCTTGGCTGGCCCGCGTTGATCTCGACGATGCTGCGGCCGCCGACAGCGGCGCCGCCATCACGCGGCTGGCCGAAGCCCTGCAGGTGTTCCGCGATTTCGAGATGCGTGAGCAACTGCTGGCGGCGTTGGAAACTGCAACACTGGCGCTGTCGCGCCAAGGCGGCGAGGCACTGGCGGCTGCGCTGAGCACGGCCATCGCGTTGTCGCGCGAGCGCTCACGCCTGCCGCGCGCGCCGCGCGCCGAGCAGCGCTGGCAGGCTGGGCAGCAGGCGCTGATGGCTAGCCTGGGCGAGCCGGGCTTGGACGCCGGCATGCAGCAGGGCCGGGCCTGGACCCTGGACGACGCCTGCCTCGAAGCCCTGGCCGCCTTGCGGCAGCTGGCTGCCGCCGCCGGGTGATCAGGCGGCGCGGCGGCCCAGCCGGCTCAGCGCCAGCCCGGCCAGCGCCAGCAGCACCAGCGTGAGCACGCCGGGCTCGGTCAGGCCTCGAATGACCACGCGGTTGCCTGGCTCGTCGCCGATGTAGAAGCCTCGTTGCAAATCTTCTGCGAAGTCGAAGTATTCGTGTTTCAGCGCAACGTCTTGCGGCGTGCCGGACAGGGCCAAAGAGAAGTTGGCATAGCCGAGGTTGTCGAAGTAGGGCAAGTCAACGCCGAGCGAGTAGAACAACGCAGACATCGACGTGCGGAAGTCGACCGGCACGCCATTGGCGAAGCGCACTTCGAAGATTTCCTGCGTCTCGATGCTTAGCTTCTCCGCGAGCGTTGAACCGGCGGAGCTGTTGCCATCGAGGTCGGCCAGGTAGTCACCAATCAGCAGGCTGTCGAGGACGTTGAACGGATTGCCGGTTTCGAAGAAAGTTAACTGGGTGTTCTGCAGCTTGATGCCGGCGCAGTCGGACCCCCGGAAAAAGTGTTCTGCACCGGTAGCAACACTGAGCCACCGTTCAGCGTCTGGGTACCCACCGCGCCAGCGCAGGCCACCGGCACGTAAAGCTCGGTTGTGGCCTTCCACGACAGGGTGCCAGAGATCGCGTAGTAGATCGGGTCGAAACTGATCGGGTAGATGGTGGCGGCATGCAGCGGCTGGCTGAGCGCCAACAGTGCAAAACCGGTCAAGGTAGCCGCTGTCAAGGGCTTGTTTTGCGGTAGTTTCAAGGGCGACCTCGATTCACGATGGTTGATGGCCTCAAGAAGCAAGTTGCGTACCCATCCTCACCTTCTCCAAGCAAGTGCTTGAATTGAAAGGTCATTACCGGCGCTCGACCAAGGCATCAGGCCATTTCGGGCAACAGGGCCCAGAACAGTGTCAAAGAATTCGACACGCCGCTGGCGACCCTGGCCTCGCAGGTGGCTGGTGGCAACCTAGGAGCCTGTCGGGCTTGGGGCGTCGATAGCGAGAATCGGCCCCAGCGAGGACAGTTCTTGCCGGATTTGCAGCCCCATAGCCCAGCTATGGGGCAAAATGACGGTGAGAAATGGACCGCTGCGGTCGATTCGCAGCCGACGCTCCCCAAGCCCGACAGGCTCCTAGCCGGTCTTTAACATTCGACTGTCTGTTTTCCCAGCCTCTACCGTTTTTTCGTTCGTAAGCTATTGATTTCATTAGGGTTGACTTCAAAAGTCGTTTTGTTGTGCCATAATATTTTGTAACAGGCTGGTTTTCCCTTGCTTTCCTGCGTAGCATCTGGCAGATGTTTATCCGTCAGACCCGCACCAACAACAAGAGCACCGGCGAGGGCTACTTCACCTTCCGCCTGGTCCGCGGCGAACGCATCGGCGGGCGCGTGCGGCAGATCACCGTGCTGAACCTCGGGCGCAACTTCGCCGTCAAGCAAGAC
>JBBQJN010000216.1:0-6459 GCA_038325945.1 Burkholderiales bacterium
GCAGTTGAAGAAGGCCGGCATCCACCAGTCGTGGTCGAGCCTGAGGAGCACGCTGTCGATTCAGCGCCGCGTGACCGCGAGCATGCGGCGCAAGGATGGGCGGACCGTGCACGTGCGCAAGAGCACGGTCGCCGAGCCCGCACTGGCGTCGATCTACAAGGCGCTGGGCATCAGCGCGGCAGCAGGCGGCACCAGAAAAATGATCAGCTGAGCGTAAAAAAACACAAATTCGACAGCGCAAAAAAACACTACCGCGCTAACTCCATGATTCATAACGAAGTTTTTGACCGGCTGTTAAACCCCGGCTAGGAGCCTGTCGGGCTTGGGGAACGTCGGCTGCGAATCGACCGCAGCGGTCCATTTCTCACCGTCTTTTTGCCCCATAGCTGGGCTATGGGGCTGCAAATCCGGCAAGAACTGTCCTGGCTGGAGCCGATTCTCGCTTTTCGACGCCCCAAGTCCGACAGGCTCCTAGCGTCCTACAACAGCGTGGTAACCCGCCGCGTGCCGCCTAAATCCTCAACCTGCTTGGCCTGCGCGCCGCTGCGGGCCAGCCGGATCATCGGCTCGTTGGTGGCCAGCATCTCGGCGACAAAACCGCGCACGCCGCGGGCCTGCGCCAGCGCGGCCAGCCGCGCCTGCAACTGGCTGCCCAGGCCCTGGCCGCGCCAATCGGGGTGCACGATGAAGGCGGTCTCGGCCAGGTTGGTGCTGGCGTCGAGCGCATACATGGCATGGCCGATCACCACCGGCTGCTCGCGCGGGCCGGTCACCGCCAGCACCGCCAGCTCGTTCTCTTCGTCGAGGTTGATCAAGCGCTGCAGGTCGCTGTTGGACAGGCTGCGCACCTTGCGAAAGAACCGGGTGTAGACATCGCGGTCGTTCATGCGGTGGAACAGCCCGCGCAGGCCTTCGCCGTCGCTGGCGGTAGCCGGGCGCAGCAGCACGGGCTGCCCGCCCTTGAGCGTGGCGCTGAGCTCGTCCTGCACCGCATAGGCCCGCAGATTGCGCAGCTGCTGCTGGGCTGGCAGATAGCCCAGGTTGCGGGCGGCCTCGAACAGCGCTGGCCGATGCGTCGGATGGGCGATCTGGATCAACGCCACCGCACGCTCGCGGATCGACTTGCCAAACAGGTAGGCGATGCCAAATTCGCTGACCACATAGTGCACCTCGCTGCGCGCGATGGTCACACCCTCGCCGGCCAGCAACTGCGGCCGGATGCGCGACTGCGCGCCGTCCTCGTCGGTGGCGGCCAGGCAGATGATGGCCTTGCCACCGGGGCTGCGCGCCGCGCCCTGCAAGAAATCACCCTGCACGCCCACGCCGCCGTAAAACTCACCCTCAAACTGGTCGGCGCAGACCTGGCCGGTGAGGTCAATCGCAAAGGCCTGGGTCACCGACACCAGCTTGTGCTGGGCGGCCAACACCTGCGGGTCGCAGACCGCGTCGATGGGCTGAAAGTTGAACAGCGGGTTGCGGTCGATCAGCGTGTACAGCGCGCGCGTGCCCATCGCCAGGCTGGCGGTGATCTTGCCGCGCTGTTGGGTCTTGCAGCGCCCGGTGACGATGCCTTTTTCGAGCAGCGGGATGATGGCGTCGGTCAGCACATCGGTGTGGATGCCGAGGTCGCGGCGGTCGCCCAGCTGGCGCAGCGTCTCGTTGACAACGCGGCCCATGCCGATCTGCAAGGTGGAGCCGTCGTCGATCAGGCTGCTGACATAGCGCGCGATCTGCGCCATCGCCGGCACCGCAGTGGCCGGGTGGGTGTATTCGAGCACCGGGGTGTGCACCAGCACCAGATGGTCAATCTGGTCGATGTGCAGCATCGAGTCACCCATGCTGCAGGGCATCGCGGGGTTGACTTCGGCAATCACCACGCGGGCCTGGGCCACCGCAGCGGCAGCGATGTCGACCGACAGGCCCAGGCTGACATAGCCAAAGCTGTCGGGCGGCGAGACCTGGATCAGCGCCACGTCGACCGGGATGCGGCCTATCGCCATCAGCCCAGGCACGCGGGCCAGCGCCACCGGCACATAGTCGGCATGGCCTTGGCGCACCGCGTCGCGCATCTCGGCACCGACAAAAAAGCAGCGGTGTCGGTAACGCGTCTGCACCTGGCCCTGGGCGTCTCGCGCCAGCGCCTGGTCGGTCAGAAAGTGCAGCAGTTCAACCCCGGCCGGTGCCGGGCTAAGGGCTTCGAGCGCCGCCACCAGCTGGCGCGGCGTGGCGCAGGCGCTGCCGACGAAAACATGGTCGCCGTTGCGCACCGCAGCCACCGCCTGCGCCGCGCTGCAGGCCTTGGGGTGCGCCGCCAGTTGCGGCGCGTCGGATGCTGGCAGATCGGAGGCCATCGGCGCAGCAAAGCGTGCGCGCAGGCCGCCAGCCAGGCCGCTCAAGCGGGCCAGCAGACCGGCTGGCTTGTCTGCCTCAGTCGGCGGCAACGGCGCTGGCGGTGGTGTCAAAGCCATGGGGCGGTGTCGGGTGCTTGACAACGCGGCCAACCTCTGCAGCCAGCACTTGCCGGCCATGGGCCAGGCCCTGGGCAACGATGCTGTCGAACTTGTTCCATTGCAGCATGCCCACACGCTCCAGCGGCGGGTTGAAACACAGGTCGGTCAGGCGCTGGGCCTGGCGCTGGCGCGAGGTGCTGTAGAGCACGGTCACGTTCATCAAATAGGCCATCAGTGAAGGCAGCCGGTAGCGCCGTTTGCGCCTGGGCCGCAGCCGGTCGATGAACAGCGCCAGCGCGCCCGGCACCTGCTCAAGCTCGATGCGACGCGGCGATCGAAAGCTCAGGTCGACGCCGACCACCCGGCCGACACCGCGCATGCCGCGCATGGTATCGACCGGAAAGTTGTTGAAAGTGCCGCCGTCGCAAAGCAGGTCGCCATTGATCAGCACCGGCGGCAGCGCGCCAGGGATCGAGATGCTGGCCAGCATCGATTGCAGCAAGTTGCCGCGCTGCAGCACCGCCTCGCAAGCCTGTGAGTAGTTGCTGGCGACGCAGTAGTACGATTTCCAGAGATCCTCGATGTCGATTTCGCGGCCCATCAGTTCGACGATGGCGTCGCGCACCACCCGGCGCAGCCGGCGACCGGTCAGCAGCGACAGCATCGGCAGCAGGTTGAAGTCGCCAGTAGGGTTGATGCTGAAGGCGCGCCTGGCCACCGCCATCAGCTCAGGCAGCGGCTGATCCATCGCCACCAGCGCGGCCATCACCGCGCCGATGCTGGTGCCACCGACCACGTCGATCTCAACGCCCTGCTCCTGCAGCGCCTGGAACACGCCCAGATGCGCCAGACCGCGTGCGCCGCCGCCGGCCAGCACCAGTCCGACGGCGGTGCAGCTCTGGATGCGCGCCAGTCGCGCCATGTCGCGCTGCAGCGTCGGCCGTACATGCAAGTGGCAGGTCACCGGCCGCCGTTCCAGCCATTGCCGCGTGCCATTGGGAATGCGCCGATCGGCCGGGTGCAGCAGCACCAAGGTCTCGACCGCCTCGCTGCGGCCCGGCCGGTTCATCAGGCACTGGCGCTCGTTGTCGTGCAACTGCGCTGGCTGGCCGGCGTCGGCCAGCAACAGCACTTCGTCGCAACGGCGGCTGCAGCGCTGCGTCCACAGGCTGGGCTGGTTGTCGGCCAGCAGCAGCACGTACTCGTGACTGGCCTCCAACTCGTCCAGATAGAGGCCGATGCGTCGGTCGTCAGACGCCGGGTCGGCGGGGTCATGTGAGGGATCGGGCTGGCGCAGCAGTTGCTCAATGCGCGCCGCATCCACCAGGCAGACACGGGCGGGCGGACCGGGTTGCGCCCGCACCAGTGCGCTCAGGTGCTGCGCCAACTGGCCGGCAAAGTCCTGCAGCGCGACGCCGGCGCTGACCGGTATCAAGGCGATCGTCACCGGGCGTGACAGGTCGGCGCGGGTCTGCGGGTTTTGCAGGCGGTAGATAAGCTGACGCGTCAGCAGCAGCGACAGCCTGGCGCTGCTGGCCAGCAGTTGCTTGAAGGCCGTCCCCTTCAGGCGCACCAGCACCGAGTCGCGGATCGCCACCACGGTGGCCGAGCGCGGCTCGTCGGTGTAAAGGCTCATCTCGCCGATCACCTGGCCACGCGCCATCTCGCGTACCGCGTGCACTTCGCCGTCGTCGCCGCGCACGTAAGCGCGCAAGCGGCCGCTGATGGTGATGTACATCGCGTCGCCGGGCTCGCCCTGGGTCATCAGCGCCTCACCGCCGCTGATCGTGATCCAGTCAAGGTGCTGCCTCAGCAGCACCATCGCCTCGGGTTCCAGCTCTCCCAACAGATTGCGAAGATGGCGATCCAGCAAGTCTTCCTGGTAGCGAGCGTGCATGGTCTCTTCGAGTTCTGATGGCCGGCGTTTCGGAGAGTCACGCTTCGCCATGAGCGCAATCCGCAGCGCGGTCAAATGTCGTCCTTGCCGACAAGCTGCCGCTGAAATGCTAACCGATCGCAGGCCCAGCACAGCGGGCCTGGCATCCGGTTCAACCCGGCCGCGGTGGCACCCACTGATGGGGAATGGACGCCAGCGTCGATAATTGACTCCCCGCCCCGCCCTGCCCAGCCGCGCCGCCGCCCGATGACCCGTCCGATCCGCTCCCAGTACGAAGACTTGATGCGCCATGTGTTCGAGCAAGGCGTGGCCAAGGGCGACCGCACCGGCACCGGCACGCGCAGTGTGTTTGGCCACCAGATGCGCTTCGACCTCAACCAGGGCTTTCCGCTGGTCACCACCAAGAAGGTGTTCCTGCGCGCGGTGATCGTCGAGCTGCTGTGGTTTCTGCAGGGCGGGCGCAACGTCAAGTGGTTGCAGGATCGGGGCTGCAGCATCTGGGACGAATGGGCGCGGCCCGACGGTGACCTCGGCCCGGTCTACGGCGTGCAGTGGCGCAGTTGGCCCAGCCCGGGTGGCGGCCAGATCGACCAGATCGCCCAGGTGGTGCAGCAGCTCAAGAGCAACCCCGACAGCCGGCGCATCATCGTCAGCGCCTGGAACGTGGCCGAGCTCGACCAGATGGCGCTGATGCCCTGCCACGCCTTGTTCCAGTTCTATGTCGCGCCAGCCACGCAGCCGGGCGGGCGCGGCCGGCTCAGCTGCCAGCTCTACCAGCGCAGCGCCGACATCTTTCTGGGCGTGCCCTTCAACATCGCCAGCTACGCGCTGCTGACCCATATGCTGGCGCAGCAGTGCGATTTGGACCTGGGCGACTTCATCTGGACCGGGGGTGATTGCCACCTGTACAACGACCACCTTGCCCAGGCCGAGCTGCAGCTGGGCCGCGCGCCCTACGCCTATCCCAACATGCGCCTATTGCGTCGGCCGGCCGACATCTTCGACTACCAGTACAACGACTTCGAGTTGCAGAACTACCAGCACCATCCGGCGATCAAGGCGCCGGTGGCCGTATGAGCGTGGCTGCGGTGCCACTGGCGCTGATCGCTTCGGTGGCGCGCAACGGCAGCATCGGCCATGACAACAAGCTGGTCTGGCACGAGCCCGAAGACCAGCGCTGGTTCAAGCGCCAGACCCTGGGCTGCCCGGTGATCATGGGCCGCAAGACCTGGCAATCGCTGCCGGCGCGCTTTCGGCCGCTGCCTGGGCGTTGCAACATCGTGCTCAGCCGCCAGCCGGATTGCGAGGCCAACGGCGCACAACTGGCCAGCAACCTCGATCAAGCGCTGGCGCTGGCACGCGCAGCAGCCGGGCGTGACGGTGCGGCGCACATCTTTGTTATCGGCGGCAGCGAGCTTTATGCGCAGGCCCTGCCGCTGGCCGATCAACTGCTGCTCACCGAGATCGACGCCGACCTGCCCGGCGACGCCTGCTTCCCCGACTGGCCGCGTGATCAGTTCACTGAGCTGGCGCGTGACGCCCGCCACAGCGCCGGGCCGCCGGCCTGTGACTACGCCTTTGTCAGCTACCAGCGCCGGCGCTGAGACCGGCAGCCGTGGCCCTGCCCCGCCGATGTAACCCGATGCCACGCCGCACCGACCTGGAACGGGCCGCTGCCGCCGCCCGACCCTTGCGCTGAACCTTTCACCCGCCCACCCGCTCGAACCCGCCATGTCACGCCTAGCTCACCTGGCCCGCCACCTGGCTGCCACCCTCGCCTGCACGCTGTCCGCGCTGCTGCCTCTGTCTGCCTCGGCCCAGGGCGCGGTGGTCAGCACGCCGCAGGTGCGCGCCGAGCTGGTGGCCCATGCGCCGCAAGGCCTGGGCGAAGGCCGCGAAGTGCAGCTGGGCCTGCTGATCGAGCACCAGCCCAAATGGCATACCTACTGGAAAAACCCCGGTGACTCCGGCCTGCCGACGCGGCTGACCTGGCAACTGCCGGCCGGTGTCACGGCCTCGGAAGTGCAATGGCCGACGCCGCGCCAGCTGCCGCTGGGCCCGCTGATGAACTTCGGCTACGAGGGCCGGCTGCTGCTGCCGGTGAACTTGAGC
>JBBQJN010000217.1:0-6420 GCA_038325945.1 Burkholderiales bacterium
ATGCCGCTCTCAAGCGACGGCAACCTCGACAACCTGTTCACGGCGCTGCGACCGATAGCACCCGATCTGTTGCACCGCGCGCAAACTTTTAACGCCAGCCATGGCATGGTCTGCGAAGGGCTGCAGATGCAGGTCGACGCGGGCCAGCCTGGCGCGAAGCACGCTCAAGTGCTGTCTTTGAGTCTGCTCAAGCTCGACGAAACCCGTCTGATGGCCGTGCTCAGTGATGTCTCGGTGGCGGTGCAGCGCGAACGTGAACTGCGGCTCAGCCAGGCCTGGATCAGCACCATCGTGGCGGGCATCACCGATTACGCCCTGATGACGCTGGACGCCGCTGGCCGCGCCACCGACTGGAACCAAGGTGTCGCCCGCCTCACGGGATTCGCGGCTGACGCGGTGGTCGGCAAGCCGTATGCCCTGTTCTACCCCGATGACGCCATGCCCGGGCAACGCGTGCTCGACCGTCTGCATGAAGCCGACCGCAGCGGCTGGAGTCTCGATGAAGGCTGGCGATGCCGCGCCGACGGCTCGCGGTTCTGGGGCAGCTGCCTGATCGCCCCGCTGCTGGCCGCCGACGAAGCGCCGCCCGAAGAGCGCGCCTACAGCTTGATCATGCGCGACATCAGCGACCGCCGCGAAGCCAGCGAAACACTGCACAACGTCATCAGCTGCGACCACCTCACGGGCCTGGTGAACCGGCGCGCATTCTTCGAAGCCGCCGAGCTCGAAGTGCAACGCTGGCAACGCCAGCCCCGGCCGCTCTCCATCGTGATGGTCGATGCCGACCACTTCAAGAGCGTCAACGATTGTTACGGTCATGCCGCGGGCGACGCCGTGCTGCGCCACCTGGCAGCCGGCCTGAGCGCCAGTTTCCGGATCGTTGACGTGGTGGCAAGGATCGGCGGCGAGGAGTTCGTGGTGCTGTTGCCCGATACCACGCTGGACGGCGCCTATGCCGTCGCGTCGCGCTTGTGCCAGCGCATCGCTGAGCACGCAGTGGAGATCGACGGCAAGTCGATCCGCTACACCGTCAGCGCCGGGGTGGCTACGATGGATGCCACCGCGGCCGGTGTCGCAGAACTGCTCAAACGCGCCGACACCGCGATGTACGCCGCCAAGGCGCAGGGCCGCAACCGCGTGGCGTGCTGGCGTGCCGAGCTCACCGCGTCCGCACAAGCTACCGCCGTCTTGGAAACACCATGAAATCAGAATCCACAGCCTCCTACGAGGCGCTGATGCAGTTCTTGTACCAGGCGCCGATCGGCCTGATGCAGGTAACGCCTGGCGGCGAGATCATGATGATCAACCCGATGTCGGCGCAATTGCTGATGCCGCTGGCGCCTGACGGCAACCTGCTCAATCTGTTCGACGTGCTGGAGACCGCGGCGCCGCAGTTGCGCGCCATGGCGGCCGACTACTCAGCGCCCGCTGGCGTCGTCTGCGAATCGCTGCGGATCGCACTGCCGGCCGGTGCTGCGCGTGGCGCCCTGGCCCAGACCCTGGAGCTGAGCCTGCTGAAACTGGACGACGGGTCGCTGATGGTCAGCCTCAGCGACGCCACGCTGGTGGTGCAGCAGGAACAACAGCGGCTGACCCTGCAGTTACGCGACGCCAACCGTACCGACAAGCTTACAGCGCTGCCGAACCGCGCTGTGGTGCTGGAACGCATCGAACTCGCGCTGGCCGCGGCGCGCGGCGATCCCGACTATGAGTTTGCGGTCATGTTCATCAACTGCGACCGTTTCAACAGCGTCAATGTGACGTTTGGCCAGGATGCCGGTGACGAACTGCTGCGGCTGCTGGCCGGACGCTTGAACGGCACCGTACGGGCCGGCGACGCGGTAGGCCGGCCGGCGGAACCGCAGCGAACCGCGGCGCGTCTGGGTGGGGATGAGTTCGTTGTCGTGCTCGAAGGGCTGCGCCACGCCGACGATGCGCAAAACATCGCACAGCGCTTGCTCGACGCGCTGTGCAAGCCCTACAGCATCGGCGCGCAGCTGGTGCATGCCGGCGCCAGCATGGGCGTGGTGCTGCGCGCTCAGGCGGGTGCCGACGCCGATTCGCTGCTGCAGGACGCGAGCATCGCGATGCGCGAAGCCAAGCGCGAGGGCGGCGCACGCTACAGCGTCTTCGAGCCGTCGATGAAAGAGCGCGCAGAACGGCGGGGCAGCGTGGAGGCCGGGCTGCGCCGGGCGCTGCTCGAAGGCGAGCTGTTTGTCGTCTATCAACCCATCGTCAACCTCGCCAGCGGCGACTGCATCGCGGCCGAGGCGCTGGTGCGCTGGCGCCACCCGAGCCGGGGCATCGTGCCGCCGGTGGAGTTCATCGAAGTGGCCGAAGAGACGGGCCTGATCGGCCCGCTCGGCGAATTTGTGCTGGGCGAGGCCTGCCGTGAGTTCGTGCGCTGGCAGCGCGTATTGGGTGACCGCGCACCGCGCACCATGTCGGTCAACCTCTCGCGCGCGCAGCTCGCCAACCCGGCGCTGGTCAACCAGGTGGACCAGGCGCTGCGCGCCAGCGGCATGCCGGCGGTGAACCTTCAGCTGGAGGTGACCGAGACGCTGGCGGCACAAGACCCCAACGTGCAGGTTCGGCTGCACGAGCTGAAGGCGCTGGGGCTGACGCTGGCACTTGACGATTTCGGCACGGGTTACTCGTCACTGGCCAGCCTGCACCTGTTGCCGGTGGACGTGGTGAAGATCGACCGCTCCTTTGTCAGCCAGGCAGAGACCAGCTCGCACCACCGGGTGTTGATCGCCGCCACGGTGCGCGTGGCGCGCAGCCTGGGCATGGGGACGGTGGCTGAAGGCATCGAAACCGCAGGCCAGGCCGCCGTGCTGGCGCGGCTGCAATGCGACAAGGGCCAGGGCTACCTGTTTGCCAGGCCGCTGCTGGCGGACGAGGCACTGCACTGGATGGCGGCGCGGCCGCATGCTGGCGTTGCTGCGCAGGGTGCCGTGCAACCCGCCAACGACGCCGCCGTGGAGCAACTTCTCGAAGCTCTGCAGCGCTCGAATCTGGCGATCGCGCTGTTCGACCCCCAAGAGCGGCTGGTCTTTGCCAACCGCAGCTTCATCGACGTGCACTGCGGCGGCGCCGGTGACGCGCGAAGCTGGGAAGACATCCTGCGCGCCGCCCACCAGCACCGGCGTGGCTTGCGCATCGACACCCACGACATCGAGGGCTGGCTGACCGAAGCGCGCAGGCACCGCCACCAGACACCGCGGCAGGTGTCGGACTCAGAGATGTGCGATGGCCGCAGCATGCGCGTTAGCGAGGAGACGCAAGCCGACGGCTGGCAGCTCGTGGTGTCGACCGACGTCACATCGCTGGTCGCCACAGGTGACCGATACCCTGTTGCTGCGCCGCGCGCAGTAGCCTGTGTTGGCCCGCGCGCCACGGTGAGTAGAGCGACTCCGGCCGCACCACGCGCCGTCAAAGCAGCCGGCGGGTGATTTAACCTAGAAACCGCAGTTGGACGCGCCCGAGTGGGCCGCGATGGGGTGTGCTGGCAAGGCGCGACGACGCTGCGGGCCCTTGCCCTTGAGCGTGTCGACCAGCCCTGCCGCCTGCAAGGCGGTGACCAGCGTCTTGAACGAGCCCGACGCGACGGCGGTGTCAACGATGTCCGCAGTGACCGGCAGTGACCGGCAGTGCGGCACCGATCTGCCGCGCCAGATCCAGCATGTTCAGCACCACGGTGTGGCGCGCCAACAGGCCGCCCTCGAGTGCGAAAACTCCGCTGTCTCGAAGCTCAGGCGGGCGCCGGTGGGCGCAAACCCCAGGGGCGTCAGCGGGCCGGTCATCGTGCCACTGATGCGCAGGCGCCCTGCCACGCCAGTGCAGTCCAGCGCGAGGTAAGGGCCGTCGATGAGCTCGATGTGGGTGTCCGGCAATGCTGGGAACATGATCTCGCTGTGAAAGCGCTGCACGGCGTCGCGGCCGTGCAGCGTGTGCGGCGCGGCAGGGTCTTACTAGACGACGTCGGCGCAGCACAGCGCCGCTACGGCTTGTGCGTCGTGCGCGTTCGCGGCACCATGCAGGCGCTGCAGAAACTGGCGCGCGAACGGCGCATCAACGACCTGTGGCATGGCGTGCTCCTGTCCATCACTGTTGCAGCAAGGCGCGGCCAAGGCGGCGGGGCCCGTGCAAGTCGATGGCTATCTTGCGCTGCCGTCACCGTCGCGCCTTGAGGGCGGTCAATGTTCCCCGGCTCGGATCTGGATAGCCTGTGGACGGGAGTGATGCCATGACGGGAGTTCTTCTGAATGGCGCATCGTCGCCCACAGACACTGCCCACGCGCTGCGCTACGATCACCGCGCGCGCTGGGCTGCCGTGGGGCTGGCCACGCTGCGGCCAAAGCTGCAGCAGCTCACTGGCCGCCCGGGTTACACGCACCTGCTGTTGAGGATCGGCACCCCGACGCAGGTCAAGCCGGCGGCACCGCGTCGACCGCTGGCCGACGTGCTGGCCACGGCAGCATGAGATTGCGAAGGGCGGGCCGTGTCATGTGGATTGCACTGGCGGTCTTGCTCATCCCGGTTCTGCTTCTTTTTGGCGTCTTGCTGGTCTTGAGCCCGGGAACGCCGAAGCCATTTCGGGGCGACGGCGGCCAGCCCCTCGCAGGCAGCATCTCGGAAAAGATCCGTGTCGATGTCAACGGCATCGCGCAGGGGATGTTCATCAAGGGCAGGAACGCAGGCAATCCAGTGCTGCTCTATCTGCATGGCGGCTTGCCGGACCACTTCCTCACCGACCGCTATCCGACGGGCCTTGAAGATATCTTCACGATCGTCTGGTGGGAGCAGCGTGGATCCGGGCTCTCATACCACCCCGAGATGGCCCCGGAGTCCCTGAACCCGGAGCAACTGGTGTCCGACACGGTGGCGCTGACGAACCATCTGCGCGCACGCTTCGGCCAGAACAAGATCTACCTCATGGGCCGTTCGGGCGGCACCTTCTTCGGCATCCAGGCGGCGGCCCGCGCCCCGGAGCTGTACCACGCCTACATCGCCGTCGCGCAGATCTCGAACCAGCTCGAATCGGAGCGGCTGGCGCACCGCTACATGCTTCAGCGCTACAGGGACGAGGGAAACGACAAGATGGCACGACGCCTCGAAGAGGCGCCCGTCGGCGACACGGCGCCGCTGCCGGATGCCTACCTGAAGGTGCGCGACGTGGCGATGCACGAACTGGGCGTGGGCACGACCCACGACATGAAGTCGGTCTTCACCGATATGTTCCTGCACTCCCTGCTCCATCGCGAATACACGCTGATTGAGAAGATCAATCTGTGGCGCGGCAAGCTCTTCTCGGGCGGCCGCCTGTGGAACACGCAGCTGTCCACCGACCTGACCGAGAAGGTGACGCGGCTCGACATCCCGGTCTACTTCCTGCACGGCGTGTACGACTACACCGTGTCCTACCCGTTGGCCAAGTCCTATTTCGAGCTTCTGGAAGCGCCCGTGAAGGGCTTCTACACCTTCAAGCAATCGGCGCACACGCCCTTCTTCGAGGAGCCCGAGAAGGTGCGCGAGATCCTGCGGGCCGATGTGCTGACGGGGACGAACGGGCTGGCTGATCCCGAGTAGGCCATGGCGCCGGGTCGGGGCGGGCGGGCTGGTGGGCCGCCATCCCGTTGCAGGCATTGCCGCCTTTTGGCGGTGATGGCAGTTGGCGCGCCGCTCAGCCCGGCGGTGTCTGCGAACGCCGCGCCTGAATCCAGGGAATCACTGCAAAGGCCAACTGCCCCGCCAGTCCCACCTGGTGCGGCAACTGTGCATACAGCGCCAGGTGTTGCGCCAGGCTGCGGCCGGCCAGCAGCGTCGACAGACTGGCCTCGGCCCCCATCAGCAGCAGGAAGGCGATGGCACCCATCCCCACCGCCGCAGCGGGCGAAAGCGGCCAGCGCCGCAGGATGCGTGTGCAGACCAGCCAAGCGACTGCCAGGATCACCGGCAGCTCGACCAGCACCGCAGCCATCTCGCCCAGCAGCGGCACCATGACCAGCGTGCGCAGCACGCCCAGCACGAAGCCCGCAGCAAAGACCGCGGCGACGTAGGCAGTGCCGGTGAGCAGGATGCGCTTCATGGTGATGAGAGGGCCCGGGTGTCGGGCGCGAAGACCTCGGTGATCGCGCCATCGCGCGTGAGCATGGCGCGACGGTTGATCCAGACGACGAGCGCTGCGACAGCCACGAAGAAGTAGGTGTCGTAGGGCTGCGCATCCGGCCACAGCGGGTTGTTCACCTGGAAATGGAACAAGGCGGGCCACAGGATACTGCCGCGCGACGCGTTGAACAGCGGCGTAACGATCAGGCTGAGACAGACGTTGCCGAGGAAAAACGGGGCGAAGCCCCAGCCGCTTTGCACCGTCCCGCTCAGGTAGAAGGCGGGCAAATGCCACAGGCCCCAGGTGGC
>JBBQJN010000218.1:0-6352 GCA_038325945.1 Burkholderiales bacterium
TCAACACCATCGCCGGCATCAACCAGCTGTACTCGCGCAGCTACGAGGGCAGCTCGGTGGTGATCGTGCAGTTCAACCTCGACGTCAATGGCCGCCGCGCCGCCGACGACGTGCGCGAGAAGCTGGCGCTGATCAAATCCAGCTTCCGCACCGAGGTCAAAGAACCGCGGGTCTCGCGCTTCGACCCGGCCAGCCGGCCCATCTTCAGCCTGGCGCTCAGTTCGCCCGACAACAGCCGCAGCGTGCAAGAGCTGACCACCCATGCCGACCAGGTGATCCGCAAACGGCTTGAAAACGTGCGCGGCGTCGGCGCGATCGCACTGGTGGGTGGCCTCAAGCGCGAGGTCAATGTCTATTTGAAGCCGCAGGCGATGGAGGCCTACGGCGTCGGCGTCGAGTCGGTGATGGCCGCGGTGCGCAGCGAAAACCAGGATCTGCCCGCTGGCGCGCTGCGCGGCCGCGAGACCGAGCGCACGGTTCAGATCCTCGGCCGCGTGCAGCAGCCGCAGGACCTGCAGCAGGTCATCGTGGCGCGCCGCAACGGCCAGCCGGTGCGCCTGGGCCAGGTGGCCAGCGTGGTCGACGGCCCTGAAGAACTGGAATCGCTGGCGCTCTACAACGGCCGGCGCACGCTGGCGCTGGAGGTGCAGAAGAGCCAGGGCGAGAACACGGTGGAGGTGGTCGACGGCCTGCTGCGCATGGTTGCGCAGTTGCGGCCCCAGCTGCCACCGGGCATGGCGCTGGAAGTGGTGCGCGACGGCTCGCGGCCGATCCGCGTCTCGGTGGCCAACGTCAAGCGCACCTTGCTCGAGGGCGCCTTGCTGACCATCGGCATCGTTTTCCTGTTCCTCAACAGCTGGCGCTCCACCGTGATCACCGGCCTGGCGCTGCCGATCGCGCTGATCGGCACGCTGCTGTTCATGTACGCCTTTGGCTTCTCGATCAACATGGTCACGCTGATGGCGATGAGCCTGTGCGTGGGCCTGCTGATCGACGATGCGATCGTGGTGCGCGAGAACATCGTGCGCCATGTGCAGATGGGCAAGAGTGCGCACGACGCCGCGCTGGCCGGCACCAACGAGATCGGCCTGGCCGTGCTGGCCACCACGCTGTCGATCGTCGCGGTGTTTCTGCCGATCGGTTTCATGGGCGGCATCATCGGCAAGTTCTTCCACGAATTTGGCATCACCATCGTGGCGGCGGTGCTGATTTCGATGTTCGTCAGCTTCACGCTCGACCCGATGCTCAGCTCGATCTGGCATGACCCGGCGATCGACCGCGAGGGCCAGCCTTTCCAACCGCAAGGCCTGTACGACCACACCCTGGGCCGGCTGACGCACTGGGTGGACCGCGCCTCACACCGCCTGGGCGACGGCTATGTGGCCGCGCTGGGCTGGAGCCTGCGCCACCAGGGCGTCACCGTGCTGCTGGCGCTGTCCACGCTGGTGGCCGCGCTGGCGCTGGTGCCCCGGCTGGGCACCGAGTTTGTGCCCAAGGCCGATTTCTCGGAGACCACGCTCAACTACTACACGCCGGTGGGTACGTCGCTGGCCATCACCGAGGCGCGGGCGCGCCAGGTCGATGCCATCCTGCGCGAGATACCCGAGGTTCAATCCACCCTGAGCACCATCAACACCGGCCAGGCCAATGGCCGCCACCAGGTGGCCGTGTACGTGCGTCTGGTTGACCGCGCGCAGCGCAGCCGCAGCGCCGACCAGATGTCACAGCCACTGCGCCAGCGCCTGCAGCGGGTGGCCGGCATCACCGTCACCCATGTCGGCCTGCTTGACCCGGTGGGCGGCAGCAAGCCGATCTCGCTGTCGCTGCAGGGCAGCGACCTGGCTGAATTGCAGCGTCAAACCGCCCTGCTGATGGCCAAACTGGCCAAGGTCGACGGTCTGGTCGACCTCGATACCAGCATGAAGCCGCCCAAGCCGACGGTGGCCATCGAAGTCAAGCGCGACGCCGCCAGCGACCTGGGGCTCTCGGTGGGCAGCATCACCACCACCTTGCGCGCCTTGGTGGCCGGGCAGACGGTGGGCGACTGGCGTGCCGCCGACGACCAGACCTATGACGTCAAGGTGCGGCTGGCGCCCGAAGCGCGCGACCGGCCTGATGACCTGGGCCGACTGGGCCTGGTGCTGGGCGCCAGTGCCGACGGCTCGATGCGCACGGTGCGGCTGGCCCAGGTGGCCGATATCCGACTCAGCCAGGGCGCCACCCAGGTCAACCGCCGCGACCTCAACCGCGAGAGCGAGATCACGGGCAACACCTCGGGCCGCGCCTTGGGCGAGGTGTCGGCTGACATCCGCAAAGTGCTCGACGCCACGCCGCTGCCGCCAGGCTATGGCGTGCGTTTCGGCGGCAGCACCAAGGACATGCAGGAAAGCTTTGCCTATGCCGTGTCGGCACTGGCGCTGGGCGTGGTCTTCATCTACATGATCCTGGCCAGCCAGTTCCGCAGCTATCTGCAGCCGCTGGCGCTGATGAGTTCATTGCCGCTGACGCTGATTGGCGTGGTCGGCGCGTTGCTGATCTGGCGCAGCACGCTGAACATCTTTTCGATGATCGGCATCATCATGCTGATGGGCCTGGTGACCAAGAACGCGATTCTGCTGATCGACTTTGCCAACCGCGCTCGTGCCGAAGGCCTGAGCCGCAACGAGGCCCTGCTGCGCGCGGCCAAGGTGCGGTTGCGGCCGATCCTGATGACCACGCTGGCGATGATCTTCGGCATGCTGCCGCTGGCGCTGGCCCTCACCGAAGGCTCGGAACAGCGCGCGCCGATGGGCCAGGCCGTGATCGGTGGCGTCATCACCTCGTCGGTGCTCACCCTGGTGGTGGTTCCGGTCGTCTACTGCTGGCTCGACGACCTCGGCCAGTGGGCGCGGCGGCGCTTCGGTGGCGCGGGCCACCAGCCCTCTGCGGTGGCATCGAAATAGAATCACGGGTTAACCCGTCAGACCTTCAGCCGACAGCCCAGGATTGCGCCATGAACATCGAGCAGGCCCGCTTCAACATGATCGAGCAGCAAATCCGCCCCTGGGATGTGCTCGACAGCCATGTGCTCTCGCTGCTGGCCATGCTCAAGCGCGAAGACTTTGTGCCCGCAGCCTACAAGGCGATGGCCTTCGCCGACACCGAAGTGCCGCTGGGCAGCGAGCCCGGCCAAGTCATGCTGGAGCCCAAGGTCGAGGCCAGGCTGCTGCAAGAGGCGCAAATACAGCGCCACGAGCGTGTGCTCGAGATCGGCACCGGCTCGGGCTTCATGGCGGCGCTGCTGGCGCACCGCGCGCTGTCGGTGATTTCACTTGAGCGTGATGGCGCGCTGGCCCGTCAGGCGGTGGCCAACTTGCGCCGCGCCGGCGTGCTCAATGCCAGCGTGCGCGAGCAGGACGGCGCGGCCGGCCTGCCGGGCGACGGCCCTTTCGACGTCATCATGCTGTCGGGCTCGGTGGCCGAGGTACCGCAGACCCTGCTTGATCAGCTCAAGCCCGGCGGCCGCTTGCTGGCCATCGTCGGCCAGGAGCCGGTGATGCGCGCGGTTCGCATCACGCGGCTGTCGGCCACGTCGCTGCAGGCGCAGGACTTGTTCGACACCGTGGCGCCGCGGCTGCTTGGCTTCGACGAGCCCACCCGTTTCAGCTTCTGAACCCGTTGACAGTTGCCGCATGAACCCGCGCGTTGCCGAAATTGAGGTGCGCCAGCTGGCCGACTTTGTCGCCAGCCAGGCCAAACGCGCACCGCTGCTGCTCGATGTGCGCGAGGCCTGGGAACTGCAGGCGGCGCGCCTCGATCTGCCCGGCGCCACCACGCTGCACATCCCGATGCACACGCTGCCCGCCCGGCTGCATGAGCTTGACCGTACGCAACCCATCCTCGGTTTGTGCCATCACGGCGCCCGCAGCTGGCAATGTGTCGCATTCCTGCAGCAACAGGGCTTTGAGGCGGTGTACAACGTCAGTGGCGGCATCGACGCCTGGTCGCGCGAAGTCGACCCCACAGTGCCGCGTTACTGACACCTGACACCCGACGCCTGACACCCGGCTCGCCAGCCGATGTCTGTTCTCGCCCTGCCCCATTCGTCACTGACTTAGGATCGATCTCCATGCACAGCCCGACCCCGCGTTTCCCGCCGTCGCCACTGCGGCCTGTCGCCGCGGCCCTGGCCCTGGCCTTGTCCCTGTCCCTGTCCCTGTCCACCGGCCTCGTACAAGCCCAGACCCTGGGCACGCTCTACGAAGCGGCCCGAGCCTATGACGCCAACTACCTGGCAGCGCGCGCGCTGGCCGAGTCGGCGGTGTACAAGGCGGCGCAGGCCGACGCGTTGCGCTGGCCCAGCGCAGCGCTGACCGGGTCGGTCACGATGGCCGAGAGCAACCAGCCGAGCCAGAACAACACCTCGCTGCGCAACGGGACGCTGACACTCAGCGGCAATTACCCGCTGTACAACCGCGCCAACGTCGCCACCATGAGCCAGGCCCAGCGCGTACTGGAGGTCTCGCAGGCTGACCTCGAACTTGCCGAACAAGACCTGATCGTGCGCGCGGCCCAGGCCTACTTCGACGTGCTGGCGGCCACCGACACGCTGGCCGCCGCGCAAACCGGCAAGAAGGCCATCAGCGAGCAACTGGCCTCGGCCAAGCGCAATTTCGAGGTCGGCACCGCCACCATCACCGATACCCGCGAAGCGCAGGCCCGCTTCGACCTCGCCACCGCACGCGAGCTGGTCGCTGACAACGACCTGCGCACCAAGCGCACCGTGCTCGACCAGCTGGTTGGCCGCGCTGCGGTGGAACCCAAGGGTCTGGCGCTGCCGGTGGTGCTGCTGCCGGTAATCCCGGCCAACCCTGAAGACTGGGTCAGCGCCGCCGATGGGCGCCACCCCAGCATCCGCAAAGCGCGGCTGGCGCAGGAACTGGCCCGACTCGAGACCGAGAAGGCCCGCGCCGGCCACTTGCCCACCGCCAACCTGGTGGCCAACCTGCAGAACAGCAACAACCGCGGCAGCGCCGTGACCGATGTTTTCGGCAGACCTGGCAACAGCGCTACGACCAGCGTCGGCGTGCAGTTCAATCTGCCGCTGTTTGCTGGTTATGCGGTGCAGAACCGGGTCAAGGAAACCCTGGTGCTGGAGGACAAGGCGCGCAACGATTTCGAAGGCGCTCGCCGCGGCGTCGCGCTGGGCACGCGCAGCGCCTTTCTCGCCGTGCAGTCGCTGCAGGCCCAGGTCAAGGCGCTGGAAGCGGCCGAGGCCTCGAGCAAGCTGGCGCTCGAAGCCACCCAGCTCGGCTACAAGGTCGGCGTGCGGGTCAACCTCGACGTGCTCAACGCCCAGTCGCAGCTGTTCGACACCCAGCGTGATCTGGCCAAGGCGCGTTATGACGTCATCGTCACCGAGTTGAAGCTGCGCCAGGCCTCGGGCCAGCTGTGGCCAGTCGACGTGCAGGCGATCGACGCCCAGTTGCGCTGAACCGCCAGCCTGGGCCCGACGGCCGCTTTGCATTACTTTGCGCGGCGGCACCGAGGCGCTGATGCCGGATCGGTGTTGAATCGGGTCTTCGTCCACCTCCGCCTTCACCATGGTGCCTACCCAGTTGCAGCAAGCCGCCTTGGCCGCCCATCGTTTCGGCCTCGGCGAGGCCGATCTCGACGTGGTGGGCGGCGATGCACGCGGCTGGCTGCTGGCGCAGATCGGCCCGGCCGACAGCCAGCGCGGCAGCCCACTGCCCGGGCTGAGCCAGGCGCTGGCGGTGCAGATCGAGGCCCGGCGCCAGCCCGGTGCCGCCGGAAACACCGCCTTGCGCAACCAGGTGCTTGCCGACATCCGGGCCCGGCTGCAGACCGCCGCCAGCACCGAACGACCGTTCGCCGAACGGCTGGCGCTGTTCTGGAGCAACCACTTCACGGTGTCGCTGGGCAAGGGCAGCAGCACCGGCCTGGTCGGCGCCTTTGAGCGCGAAGCGATCCGGCCCCACATCGCCGGCCGCTTTGCTGACCTGCTGATGGCCGCCACAACGCACCCTGCGATGCTGCGCTACCTCGACAACTTCTTGTCGGCAGGGCCGCAGTCACGTGTGGTGCAGCGGTTGCAGCGCCGCAGCGCGCTGCAGCAGGCGGCTTCAGCGCAAGCCGGCGAGATGGCAACACCGGTGGCGCCAGCGCCGCCGCGGCGCAGCGGGCTCAATGAGAACCTGGCGCGTGAGCTGCTGGAGCTGCACACCCTGGGCGTGGCCGGCGGCGGCGGCGCATTCGGCCCCTGGGGCGGTTATGGCCAGGCCGATGTCACGGCACTGGCCGCCGTGCTCACCGGCTGGCGCGGCCCGCGGCCCGGCGAAGCCGCAGCCGGCAA
>JBBQJN010000219.1:0-6324 GCA_038325945.1 Burkholderiales bacterium
GCATGTCGATCTCGCCCGGTTTGCGGCCGGCCAACGGGCAGGGCACCCCCTCAAACAGCCGCGCCGGGCGCAGGTTGATGTACTGGTCAAACTCACGCCGGAACTTCAGCAAACTGCCCCACAGCGAGATGTGGTCGGGCAACTGGGCCGGCCAGCCCACGGCGCCAAACAGGATCGCATCCATGCCGCCGATCTGCGCCTTCCAGTCGTCCGGCATCATCTGGCCGTGCTGGGCGTGGTAGTCACAACTGGCCCAGGCGATGGGCGTGAAGTCCAGCGCCAGGCCAAAACGGCGCGCGGCGGCGTCCAGCACACGGCGGCCCTCGGGCATCACTTCCTTGCCGATGCCGTCGCCGGGGATGATTGCGATGCGTTGTGTGCGGGTCATGGTGCGGCCTGGGTGGGGTGCGAATCTTGGATGCTAGCCGCTGCCTGCTAGCCGCTGCCTACTGGCCGCTGCCTACTGGCCGCTGCCGACTGGCCGCTGCCTGCCCGCCCCCCGGCCACGCCGCGCTTGATCGGCTGGACGGCGGCCACCGCTGGGGCCGTGAAAACCCTGATCCTGGTCAAGGCGGCGACAAACGCTTGTCTGTAGCCTGCCGCCTGTCTTGCACTGACCACGGCCGCAGCGCGGCCGGCGCCAAATGTCGATTGCTTTCGCCCTGCCTTCTCCCCTGCTGCCCTCTTGCTTGCCCGCCGCGCCGTCTACGGCCTGCCCGTCACGCCGCGACGGCAAATCCGCTGATGTCAACGCCAACGCCAACGCCATCCCGACCCATCTGCTGCCGGCGCTGGCCGCCAGCGGTCTGCGCGCGATGACATTGGCCGGCCGCCGCTTGCTGCCGATCGTGCAGGGCGGCATGGGCATCGGCGTGTCGGCGCACCGGCTGGCCGGCGCGGTGGCCGCGCAGGGCGGCGTGGGCACGCTCAGCTCGGTTGATCTGCGCCGCCACCACCCCGACCTGATGGAGCGCACCAGTGGCTTGTCGCAGCGCCGGGGCTGCGATGCCGATACCAAGCTGCAAATCGACGCCGCCAACCTCGAGGCGCTTGGCCGCGAGGTACGCGCGGCGCGCGCCGCTGCCGGCGGCCGCGGCCTTCTGGCGATGAACATCATGCGCGCGGTCAGCGACTACGCGGCCTATGTGCGGCGCTCGCTCGAGGCCGGTATCGACATGGTGGTAGTCGGCGCCGGCCTGCCGCTGGACTTGCCTGACCTGGCGGCCGAGCACCCCAAGGCGCTGCTGGTGCCGATCCTCAGTGATTCACGTGGCGTGGCGCTGATCATCAAGAAGTGGCAACGCAAGCATCGCCTGCCCGACGCCATCGTCATCGAGCACCCGCGGCTGGCCGGCGGCCACCTGGGCGCGGCGCGCATCGCCGACCTCAACGATCCGCGCTTTGAATTTGACCGCGTGATTCCCGAATCGCTGGCCTTTTTGCGCCAGGCCGGGCTGGAAGGGCAGATTCCGCTGATCGCTGCTGGCGGCATCCGCAGCCATGCTGACATTGCCCGCATCCAGGCGCTGGGCGGCGCCGCTGTGCAACTGGGCACGCCGTTTGCTGTCACCACCGAGTGCGACGCCAGCGACGGCTTCAAGCATGTGCTGGCCGAGGCCCGCGACGAGGACATGCTTGAGTTCACCAGCGTGGCAGGCCTGCCGGCGCGCGCGGTGGCCACGCCCTGGCTCAAGGCGTATTTGAAGATCGAGCCCAGGTTGCAGGCGGTGGCGCATGTCAAGAACCGCTGCACCAAGGCCTTTGACTGCCTGGCGCAATGCGGGCTGCGCGACGGTTTGAAGGACTGGGGCCAGTTCTGCATCGACAACCAGCTTGCCGCCGCGCTGCGCGGCGATGTGAAAAAGGGCTTGTACTTTCGCGGCAAAGGCGAGCTGCCCTTTGGCAGCCAGATCCGCAGCGTGCGTGAGCTGATCGAACGCCTGCTGGCCCAGGGCCTGCCGCAGCCGGCCTGAACGCGGGGCCGGGGCGGGCCAACCCTGGCAGTTGCACAGTGTGTGTCGCTTGCGCGGCAGTGGCGACGCCGGCTTGTGGCAGACTGCGCAATCATCACACCATTGAGGTTCACCATGTCCAGCGCCCCGCCGCACAACCGTATTGCCCTGGTCACCGGGGCGGGTTCGGGTATCGGCCAGGGTTGCGCCGCAGCGCTGCTGGCCGATGGCTGGCGCGTGGTCTACACCGGCCGCCGCGCTGACAGCCTGGCCGCAGCCATCGCCAAGGCCAGTGACCCCTGGGGCGACATCGCCAGCCGGGCCGTGGCGCTGCCCTGCGATGTTGGCGACGAAAACTCGGTGGCCGCGCTGTTTGCCGGCATTCAAGAGCGCTTCGGCAGGCTTGACCTGCTGTTCAACAACGCCGGTGTTTCACTGCCGGTGCAGACGCCCGACGAGCTGGACGCTGCGACTTGGCGCCGCGCCGTCGATACCAACCTCAACGGCGCGTTCTTCTGCCTGTCCGCAGCCTTCAAGCAGATGCGTGCGCAATCGCCGCAGGGCGGACGCATCATCAACAACGGCTCGATCTCGGCCCATGCGCCGCGGCCGGGTTCGATTGCCTACACCGCCACCAAGCATGCGATCACCGGGCTGACCCGCGCTGCCTCGCTCGATGGCCGCGCCTTTGACATCGCTGTCGGCCAGATCGATATCGGCAATGTGGCCAGCGACATGACCGAGCGCATGCTCAAGGGCGTGCCGCAGGCCGATGGCAGCATCAAGCCCGAGGCGCGCATGGATTTGCAGTCGGTGGTCGACGGCTTCATGGCCATGGCCCGATTGCCGCCCAGCGCCAATGTGCTGTTCATGACCGTGATGGCCACCAAGATGCCGTTTGTCGGGCGCGGCTGACGCGGTCCACGCCGCCATGAGCGGCTGATCAAAACCCTGCTAGACCAACCTGAAAGCTTGTTGCCATGTCGTCACGTCTGCAAGGCAAGACTGCCTTTGTCACCGCCGCCGGCCAGGGCATAGGCCGCGCCATCGTCGAGGCCTTTGTGCGCGAGGGTGCCCAGGTCATCGCCACCGATCTCAACGCCCGTTTGCTCGACAGCGTGGTCGAGGCCACCGGCTGCCGCGCCCAGCTGCTGGATGTCACCGACGCCGAGGCCGTCAAGGCCGTGGCCTCCAGCGTCGGCAGCGTCAACGTGCTGGTCAATGCTGCGGGCTATGTGCATGCCGGCGATGTGCTGGCCTGCACCGAGGCCGACTGGGACTTTGCCTTCAACCTCAATGTGCGCTCGCAGTTCCGCCTCATCCAGGCCTTTCTGCCGCGCATGCTGGCCGAGAACGGCGGCCAGGGCGGCTCGATCATCAACCTGGCCTCGGTGGCCGGCAGCATCAAGGGTGCGCCCCAGCGCTTTGTCTACGGCACCACCAAGGCCGCAGTGATCGGCCTGACCAAGGCGGTGGCGGCTGACTACATCACGCGCGGCGTGCGCTGCAATGCGATCTGCCCCGGCACGGTGGAGTCACCCTCGCTGCGCGACCGCATCGCCGCCCAGGCAGCAGCCACGGGCCTGAGCCTGGCCGAGGTCGAAGCCGCGTTCATCGCGCGCCAGCCGATGGGCCGGCTGGGCCGCACCAGCGAGATCGCCGCGCTGGCCGTCTACCTGGCCAGCGACGAGAGCGGCTTCACAACCGGCACGGCGCAGATCATTGATGGCGGCTGGAGCAATTGAATCCCCCCCCGATGCGGCCTGCGGCCGCCTCCCCCCAGGGGGCGACGCCTATGGCCCGGCGGAGCCGGTTCCATGGCGTCTGCTTGCTTGCACAGCTGAGTTCTTACTGACTTAATTTCAACGGAGACTGACCATGAAACTGCTGCGCTACGGCCCCAAGGGCCAGGAAAAGCCTGCCATGCTCGACGCCCAGGGCGGCGTGCGCTGCCTGTCGGGCGTGATCAAAGACCTGCGTGCCGACATGCTCACACCCGAGGGCCTGGCGCCGCTGCGCTCGCTTGACCCGAGCACGCTGCCGCTGGTGGCGCAGCCTGGGCGCATGGCGCCGCCGTGGAGCGGCATGGGCAAGTTTGTCTGCGTTGGCCTGAACTACGCCGACCATGCCGCCGAGAGCGGCCTGCCGGTGCCTGCCGAGCCGGTGCTGTTCACCAAGCACACCAGCACGGTGGTCGGCTGCAATGATCCGGTGGTGCTGCCGCAGGGTTCGGTCAAGAGTGACTGGGAGGTTGAGCTAGGCGTGGTCATCGGCAGCAAGGCGCGTTATGTCTCCGAGGCCGATGCGCTGTCGTTTGTGGCGGGTTATTGCGTCGTCAACGATGTCTCGGAGCGCGAGTACCAGATCGAGCGTGGCGGTACCTGGGACAAGGGCAAGGGCTGCGATACCTTCGGCCCCATCGGCCCCTGGCTGGTGACCGCCGACGAAGTGGCCGATCCGCAGCAACTGCGCCTGTGGCTTGATCTCAACGGCCAGCGCCGCCAGGACGGCAATACCCGCACCATGGTGTTTGGTGTCGCCCACCTGGTGAGCTATATCAGCCGCTTCATGACCCTCTATCCAGGGGATCTGATTACCACCGGAACCCCCCCAGGTGTGGGAATGGGTCACAAACCCCAAGCGATTTTCCTCAAGGCCGGCGATAAGATGCGGCTTGGCATCGACGGGTTGGGTGAGCAGTACCAGACCGTGCATGCGTGGGATCCGGCGCTCATCGACAACTGATCGATAGCCGGTTCGCAGCGCGGCATGATGACCGGGACAAAAATTGTCGCTGGAGATGGATACCGGCGGCTTCAGGGGGGAGGAACCCTTTGAAGGCCCAAAGCGCATGCAAAACAGAACAGTCACGATCCATACCGGCTTACGAATCCGCGTTCCCGAACACATCCAGCGCATCGACACCCACAGCACCCATGGCTGGCAGATGCGCTACGGCCAGCCCACGCTGTTTTTCTCGGATGGCCAGGGCGCGGGTAACGGCCCGCGGCCTGCGCTCAAGCGTGCGGTCGAAGCGCTGCGCACCCGCATTGCCGAGCTGCCGGCGCCTACCGGCCTGCAGCGCGGTACCAGCCCCAACAAGCAGAACGACCTGCCGGTGGGCATCAGCGGGCCGATCCTGCGCCAGCGGCCCGGCCGCTCGGTGCCCGAGTGCCATTTTTCGGTCAACCTGCCGCGCTTTGGCGGCAAGCCGTTGCGCCGCAGTGTCTACATCGCCAACCAGAACACCTATTCGCCGCAGCGCTACACCGACGCGCTCGACGCCGCGCTCGACATGCGGCGCAAGGCCGAAGAGCAGTACCAGATCGACGCCACCGCCGCCAAGCGGCAGGCCGCAGCCAAGCTGTAGCCCGTGCCCGCGTGTCGGGTGGCCAGGAGCGCACCCCATGAAAACAGCCGACCGCCCGATGGGCGAACTTGCTGCGATGCTGTCGATGGAGGCTGGGCGATGAGCGCCCCGTCTATCCGCATCCATGCTGCCGACAACGTGGTCATCGCCCGTCGCCAGTTACTCGGCGGCACGGTGCTGGCCGAGGAGGGCGGCTTGGTGGTGGCCGGCCTGGTGCCGCCTGGCCACAAGCTGGCCACCGGGCCCATCGCGCCGGGCGAGGCGGTGCGCCGCTACAACCAGGTGATAGGCCATGCCACCCAGGCGATCTTGCCGGGCCAGCATGTGCACGGCCACAACCTGGCGTTTGCCAGCTTCGAGCGCGCGCACGAGGTCGGCGTTGCCGCCCAGGCCACGCGCTACGAGGCCGAGCCGGCCACCTTTCAAGGCATCGTGCGCGCCGATGGCCGGGTGGCCACGCGCAATTACATCGGCGTGCTGACCTCGGTGAACTGCTCAGCCACTGCGGCGCGGGCGATCGCCGACCAATTCCGGCGCGACATCCGTCCCGAGGCGCTGGCGAACTTCCCCAACGTCGACGGCGTGGTCGCGCTGACCCATGGCATGGGCTGCGCCACCGACAGCGAGGGCGAAGAACTGCGCGTGCTGCGCCGCACGCTGGGCGGTTATGCCCGCCATGCCAACTTTGCTGCGGTGCTGGTGGTGGGGCTGGGCTGCGAGACCAACCAGATCCAGGGTTTGATCGCGCAGGAAGGCCTGCAAGAAGGCGCTCGACTGGTGGCCTTCAATATCCAGGATACGGGCGGCACAGCGCGCACTGTGGCGCGGGGTGTCCAGCTGATCCGCTCGCTGCTGCCCGAAGCCAACCGCGTGCAGCGCCAGCCGGTGCCGGCGCGTCACCTGATGGTGGGCCTGCAGTGCGGCGGCTCCGATGGTTATTCGGGCATCAGCGCCAACCCGGCGCTGGGCGCGGCGGTGGATCGGCTGGTGCGTCATGGTGGT
>JBBQJN010000220.1:0-6239 GCA_038325945.1 Burkholderiales bacterium
TCGGCGATCACGCCGTCCTTCATCGGCCGGATGGCCTCGATGTTGCCCGGCACCTTGCCGAGCATGGCCTTGGCTTCCTTGCCAACGGCCTGGATCGACTTTTTGCCTTGCGGGCCGCCTTCATGGCGGATGGCGACGACCGAGGGTTCGTCGAGCACGATGCCCTTGCCACGCACATAAATCAGCGTGTTGGCGGTGCCCAGGTCGATGGCCAGGTCAGTTGAGAAGTAGCGGCGGAAGGGTCCGTACATGGGGATATCAGGTGGTCGGGACAAGCGGCCCGCTGAGGGCCGTTGTACAGGAATGGCTGCGGCGGGGCGGCGGCGGCGGCGGGGTTGGCGACATTTCGGCGCACCGGCGTCGGCGGTCGAATGAGAACCTGGCAGGCACCGTGGCGCCAGTCGGCTGGGGATGGGCGGAAGGCTGGGCGGCTCTGGCCTGGGGCCGTGGAGGCTGGCTGAACGGGATCAGCTCGCAGCACGCGGCGGCAGGCGCAAGGGCCAATGGATAACCATAGATAATACCCCATCACCCCGGCATTTCTTCTCATGGGAAGCCGCAGCAGGACACCTTGACCCCATGGCTTTGACCCATCAGGACGCCAGCCGCATCGCGCATCTGGCCCGCCTAGAGCTCTCACCCGAAGAGTTGCCGCAGATGCTGGCGCAGCTCAACGGCTTCTTTTCCATCGTCGAGCAGATGAGCGCGGTGGACACCGCCGGCATCGAGCCGCTGTACACGCCTTTGTCGGCGATCAGCGCGGTGCAGCTGCGCCTGCGCGACGACGCGGTGAGTGAGTGCGACCAGCGCGAAGCCAACCAGCGCAGCGCGCCGGCGGTGGAAGACGGCCTGTTCCTGGTGCCCAAGGTGATCGAGTGAGCGCGGCCACTGAACTGCACCAGCTCGGCGTTGCCGAGTTGTCGCGTGCCCTGGCCGCGCGCAGCGTCTCGAGCACTGAACTCAGCACCCACCTGCTGAGCCGCATCACGCAACATCAGGCGTTGGGCGCCTTCTTGCAGGTTGACGCCGACGGCGCGTTGGCGGCGGCCCGCGCCGCCGATGCCCGCCGCGCCGCCGGTGGCGCTGATCTGGCCGCCCAACCGCTGCTGGGCGTGCCGATCGCGCACAAGGACATCTTTGTCACCGCCGCGCTGCCTACCACCGCCGGCTCCAGGATGCTGGCCGGCTACCGCAGCCCGTTTGACGCCACCGTGGTGGCGCGGCTGGGCAAGGGCGCGGCGGGCGATGGCCCGGGTGCCGGCGCCGTCAGCCTGGGCAAGCTCAACTGCGACGAGTTCGCGATGGGTTCGGGCAACGAAAACTCGGCTTATGGCCCGGCGCACAACCCCTGGGACACCACGCGGGTACCCGGCGGCTCGTCGGGCGGCTCGGCCGCCGCAGTGGCGGCGCGCCTGCTGCCGGCGGCCACCGGCACCGATACCGGCGGTTCGATCCGCCAGCCGGCCAGCTTTACCGGCATCACCGGCATCAAGCCGAGTTACGGCGTGTGCAGCCGCTACGGCATGATTGCTTTCGCCTCCAGCCTGGACCAGGCCGGGCCGATGGCACGCTCGGCCGAAGATTGCGCGCTGCTGCTGTCGGCGATGAGCGGTTTTGATGCGCGCGACAGCACCAGCGCACAGCGCCCGCCGCAAGACTTTCATGCCCAGATGCTGCAGCCGCGTGAAGCCGCCAGCGCGGCCAAGCCGTTGGCCGGGTTGCGCATCGGCCTGCCGGCCGAGTTCTTTCCCGCAGGTTTGTCGGCCGATGTGGCGTCAGCCGTGCGCGGCGCGCTGGCCGAGCTGGAAAAGCTGGGCGCCACGCTGGTCGATGTCAGCCTGCCGCGCACCGAGCTGGCGATTCCGGTTTACTACATCATCGCGCCGGCCGAGGCCAGCTCCAACCTCAGCCGCTTTGACGGCGTCAAGTTTGGCCACCGCGCAGCGCAGTACAGCGACCTGCTCGAGATGTACAAGAAGAGCCGCAGCGAGGGTTTTGGCGCCGAGGTCAAGCGCCGCATCATGATCGGCACCTATGTGCTGTCGCACGGCTACTACGACGCCTATTACCTGCAAGCGCAGAAGCTGCGGCGCATGATCGCCGACGACTTTCAGGCCTGCTTCCGGCAATGCGATTTGATCGCCGGCCCGGTGGCGCCCAGCGTGGCCTGGAAGATCGGCGAGCAGGGCGACGACCTGCTGCAGGCCTATCTGGCCGACATCTTCACGCTGCCCGCCAGCCTGGCCGGCCTGCCCGGCATGAGCCTGCCCGCGGGTTTTGGCGCGTTTGGCATGCCGGTGGGCTTGCAGCTGATCGGCAACTATTTCGACGAAAGCCGGCTGTTGCATGCCGCGCATGCGATGCAGCAGGCCACCGACTGGCACCGGCAATCGCCGGCGGGGTATTGAGATGAATGCGCCATTGATCCGCGGTTTCGAGGTCGTCATCGGCCTCGAAACCCATGCCCAGCTGTCGACCGTCAGCAAGATCTTCTCGGGCGCCAGCACCGCGTTTGGTGCCGCGCCCAATACCCAGGCCTGCGCGGTTGATCTGGCGCTGCCCGGCACGCTGCCGGTGATGAACCGCGCTGCGGTGGAGCGCGCCATCCGCCTTGGCCTGGCGGTGGGCGCCAAGGTGGCGCCGCTGTCGATCTTTGCGCGCAAGAACTACTTCTACCCCGATCTGCCCAAGGGCTACCAGATCAGCCAGTACGAGATTCCGGTGGTGCAGGGCGGCAGCATCAGCTTTTTGCTGGGCGATCAGCGCAAGACCGTGCAGCTGACGCGCGCCCACCTCGAAGAAGACGCCGGCAAGAGCCTGCACGAGGATTACCACGGCGAGGATGGCCGGCCCTGCAGCGGCATCGACTTGAACCGTGCCGGCACGCCGCTGCTGGAGATCGTCACCGAGCCCGACATGCGCTCGTCGGCTGAAGCGGTGGCGTACGCCAAGGCCTTGCACACGCTGGTGATGTGGCTGGGTGTGTGCGACGGCAACATGCAAGAGGGCAGCTTCCGCTGCGATGCCAACGTCTCGGTGCGCCGGCCCGGCGCGGCCTTGGGTACGCGGCGCGAGATCAAGAACCTGAACTCCTTCCGCTTCATGCAACAGGCGATCGATTTTGAGATCCAGTGGCAGATTGACCGCATCGAAGACGGCTTGGGCATCGAGCAGGCCACCGTGCTGTTCAACCCCGACAGCGGTGAGACGCGGGCCATGCGCAGCAAGGAAGACGCGCACGACTACCGCTACTTCCCCGACCCCGATCTGCCGCCACTGGTGATCGCACCTGAGTGGATAGAAGCGGTGCGTGCCAGCCTGCCCGAGTTGCCGGCGGCAATGGCGCAGCGCTTCCAGGCGGCCGACGGCCTGTCGCCTGAAGACGCCGCGATGATGACGCAAAGCCTGGCGCTGGCGCGTTTTTACGAGGCCGCGCGCGACGCCTGTAGCCAGCCCAAGCTGGTGGCCAACTGGTTGATGGGCGAAGTGAGCAAGCGGCTCAATGCCGAGGGCAAGGACATCGCTGACAGCCCGATCAGCCCGGCCTTGCTGGCGGCGTTGATCCGGCGCATTGCCGACGCCACCATCAGCCACAACGCCGCGCGCCAGCTGTTTGACGCGCTGTGGGCCGGCGAGGCGGGCGATGTCGATGCGCTGATCGACGCCAAGGGCCTGAAGCAGGTCAATGACAGCGCTGCGCTCGAGGCCATCATCGACGAGGTGGTGGCGGCCAACCCCAAATCGGTGGACGAGTTTCGCGCCGGCAAGGACAAGGCCTTCAACGCCCTGGTGGGCCAGGTAATGAAGGCCAGCCGCGGCAAGGCCAACCCGGCACAGGTCAGCGCGTTGCTGCGGTCCCGACTGGCTTGACTGCCGCCGCCACCGGCGCCAGCGAGCCGGGCGCCGCGCCCGACCAGAGGTGGCGCAGGCGCGCAAGCTCTTGGTCGTAGAGGCCGTTGATGCGCACCAATTCCAGCTCCTGGCTGATGGTGGCTTGGCGCAGCGCGGCCATGCCGGCGTCGTTGGCGTCGACCAACTGCTTCAGCCGCACCGGCATCTGCCGGCCCTGGTAGAACTCGGCCTCGTCGCGAAGCGGCTTGCGTTCGGCTGCCAGCTCGCGCATGCGGGACTCGGTGCCCTTGATCGCCAGCCGCACGGTGTCGAGTGCCGCCTCGCGCGCCCGGCGGTGCGCGGCTTCGTCCGGAAAGCGTGCAATCAGGTTGCGGTCGCGCCGCACCGCGTCGGCCTGGGCGGCGCGGGCCTGGTCGGCGCGGCGCTCGGCGGCCTCGCGCTGCGTGCGCTCATCGGCGGTGAGCGTGGGCGGTATCACCCGCTGCAGCGAGCCGTCACGGTTAAGCACGCGCTGCTCGCGGCCGGTGCAATCGGCGATCGGCCGATCCGAGGTAAGGCGGCGGCCCTGCGGGTCGATGCAGGTGTAAATATCTTGGGCCCAGGCGCACGCCGGCATCGCGAACGCCCACAGCGTCACGGCTGACTGCATGCAACGACGGGCCAAGCTCATTCAGACACCATAACGTTCGCGATAGGCCGCCACCCGCGGCAGGTGCTGCGCCAATTCGCCACCTTCAAGCTGCTGAAGATACTGCAACAAGTCTTGCAGCGTGGCGATGGCGACGATATCGAGCTTGAGTTGATCGCGCACATACTGCACCGCCGACCACGGCACATCTGCGCCGGCCTCGACGGCTTTCTCCTGGCGGTCCAACGCAATCGCCACGCCGCAGGGCGTGGCCCCGGCGGCGGTGATCAGGGCGATCGACTCGCGCACCGAGGTGCCGGCCGAGATCACGTCGTCGATCACCAGCACCCGGCCACGCACCGGCGCACCGACCAGCGTGCCGCCTTCGCCATGGTCCTTGGCTTCCTTGCGGTTGTAGGCAAAGGGTACGTTGTGGCCCAGACGCGCCAGCTCGATGGCCACCGCGGCGGCCAGCGGTATGCCCTTGTAGGCGGGACCGAACAGCATGTCGAAGGCCAGCCCCGAGTCGATCAGGGCGCGTGCATAAAATCCGGCCAGCCGACCCAGTTTGGCGCCGTCATCGAACAGCCCGGCGTTGAAGAAGTAGGGCGATAGCCGCCCTGCCTTGGTCTTGAATTCACCAAAGCGCAGCACACCTGATTCGACCGCGAATTGCACAAACGCCTGTGCCAGCGGCGGGTTGTCAGGGGTGTCAATGCGTTTGCTCATGGAGTTGCCTTGGGTTTTCGACTGCTTACGCTCAATCTCAACGGTATCCGATCGGCCGCCAGCAAGGGCTTTGTGGAATGGGCCGCACAAACGGGCGCGGATTGTATGGGGGTGCAAGAGGTCAAGGCCCAAGCCGCCGACGTGGCTGGCCGCTTCGAGGACGTGGCCGGGCTGAAGGGCCATTTTCACTTCGCCGAGAAGAAGGGGTATTCGGGCGTCGGCCTGTACAGCCGCAAGACGCCCAGCGAGGTGATTGTGGGCCTGGGCGATGCCGGCTTTGATGCCGAGGGCCGCTATGTCGAAGCCCGCTTTGACACGCCCGAGCGCAAGCTCAGCATCATCAGCTGCTATTTTCCCAGCGGCTCATCGGGCGATGAGCGGCAGGCGGTGAAGTTCGGCTTCCTGGCCCATGTCTACCCGCACCTGCTGGCCTTGAAGGGCCAGCGCGAGTTCATCCTGGTCGGCGACGTCAATATCGCGCACCAGCAGATTGACCTGAAAAACTGGCGCAGCAACCAGAAGAACTCGGGCTTCCTGCCCGAGGAGCGCGCCTGGATGACCCGTCTGCTCGGAGAGGCTGGCCTGGTCGACGTGTTCCGCACGCTCAACCCGCACCCCGAGCAATACACCTGGTGGAGCAACCGCGGCCAGGCCTGGGCCAAAAACGTGGGCTGGCGGCTGGACTACCAGCTGGCGACGCCAGCGCTTGCGGCGCTGGCGCGCAAGGAGCACATCTACCTCGACCAGCGCTTCTCGGATCACGCGCCGCTGATCATCGATTACGACTTCAAGCTGTGATTGCCGGAGCAGCCCAGCGACGTCTGAGCTTCCACTGCAGCCCACGCTGTAGTCCTGCGGTGTGGACTCAGAGACTGAGAGGCAATCCCATGGGCCCACCCCGGCCCTACGGGTAAGCCCGCAAAACAGCCCCACCCCACTTCGTCGTTGCAAATGCTCCCTGAGGTCCCAAACCCAGGTCCGCTTTGCGCCTAGATTGGAGCCGTTTTGCGGGCTTACGTTGGCCCATGGG
>JBBQJN010000221.1:0-6207 GCA_038325945.1 Burkholderiales bacterium
GCCACTGATCACCGACCCCGCGTTTTACGCGGTGGCGATCGCGGCAGCGCCGGGCGGCGTCTGACTGGGCGTGCGAGTGGTGCAACGCATCAAGCAGGCGATGTTCTACCGGCTGTTTGCGGCGGGCCTCTTGCTCACCGATGGCAAGCTGTTGTGGGATGGGTTGCGCTGAGATCTGCCGGCCCACCGTGCAGTGACAGGTCGGGGGTGGCTGATGTCAACCTAGAAACCGCAGTTGGACGCGCCCGAGTGGGCCGCGATGGCGTGCGCTGGCAAGGCGCGACGACGCTGCGGGCTCATGCCCGCGAGACTGTGCCCGGACATAAACAGTCCTGAGGACTGTTTGTGCCTGGCGCAGGCCAGGGCCTCTGTGCCCTGGCTGAGCAACGCCGCCAGCGTGCGCCAGTGCGGCTCAATCGGGTGCGTAGCGCTGCCACCCAAAAGGTGAAGTCGTCGTGGCTGCGAAAGCCAGAATTCACGCGGTGTAGCCAGCGCAGACAAGCGGTCAACTGCGGTTTCTAGGGTGACTGGTGTGCATGCGCCGGGTCTGCAGCGCCGGATTCCAGCGCCGAAACGGCACCTTCCAAGACTTGCCACGCGGACTCAAAGTCGAGCCGGTCCATGCTGGCCGCGAGGTGGTCGAACTGGGTGGGCTCTAGCATCGCGCGCAAGGACGGCGACAACTCGGTGAAAAGGTCCAGCGCCGCCAGTTCTCGGGCCCGCAGCGATCGCCCGAAGGCGGCCATCTGCGCCGATGTTGCTGGCGCAGCGGCCACCGGCGATGCCCGACCCGGCAGCGGCGGCGGGGCCGCGCGCCACGCCTGGCTCGCGTCGAGCAGCTGCCGCATCGCGCCGGCCACGGCTGCGGCCGCGCTCTGCGCTGCGGCCGGGTTGCGCCGCGACGCCTGCTCGGCGACCAGCGCAGCCTCACGCAGCGCATCGGCACCCAGCAGCCCGGCGGCGCCGGCCAGCTTGTGCATGCGCGCCGCCATCGTGTCGGCCTGCGTCAGCCTCGCCGGGGCCCCATCCCCCGCAGCCAGATCGCCGAAATCGTCGCACAGGCGGCGCAGCAGCTTGCTGAACAACAGCACGTCGCCCTGCAGGCGCCTTGCGGCTTGCACGCCGTCGATACCCTCGATCACCGGCCAGGCCGGCGGCACCGGCGGTGCCGGGGCGCGCATGCCGATCGGTAGCCGCGCGCCGCGCACGCGCTCGACGTGCTCACGCAGCAGCAACGCCAGCCCGAGTGGTTCGAAGGGCTTGCTGATGAAGCCGTCCATGCCAGCTTCGAGGGCGCGCTGCCGCTCGCTGAGCAGTGCGCCAGCGGTCAAGGCCAGCAGAGGCAGCCGCGCCAGGCCGAGCTCGGCGCGCACTTGCCGGGCAACGGCCAGACCGTCGAGTCTGGGCATCTGGACGTCCAGCAACACGGCATCGAAGGCTGCCGGCTCGGCACGCAGACAGGCCAGTGCCTCGGTGCCGTCGTGGGCCAGCGTGACCTCGGCGCCCTGGTGCTGCAAGATCCGCTGTGCCACCTCGAGGTTGATCGTGCTGTCGTCGGCGACCAGGATGCGCGCGCCCGCCAGCAGCTGCAGTCCGAGGCGGTCGGTGGCAGTGGCGCGCAGCACGCGCGCACTGTCGCCGCCCCGGCGCGCGACGGCCTGGTGCACGGCGTCGAACAATGACGACGCGTCGACCGGCTTGACGAAAACGTGGTCGGCCAGCGCCGCCTCTGCGCTGGCAAGCAGCGCGTCGCGGCCGTTGGCGGTGACCATCACCACGATGGGCACGTCGACCGCCTGGCGCCGCAGATCTGCGACGAGCTGCAGTCCGTCGGTGTCGCCAAGATCCCAGTCGACCAGCAGCACGTCTGGCGGCGTGCCGGCCTCCAGGCACTCCTGCAACTGGCTGAACAGAGCCTGGCCGCTGCTCACCGCCTGGGTGCGCCAGCCCAGCTTCCGGCACAACGTCACCAGCGCCCGGCGCTGCTCGCCGTCCTCCTCTGCGATCAGCAACACGATGGGCGCCTCGCCCTGTCCGCCGACGGCCGTAGCGTGCAGCGGCAGCCAGATGTCGAAGCGGCTGCCGGTGCCAGCATCGCTGCGCACGGTGACGCGGCCGCCCATCAGGCCAACCAGTTTCTGGACGATGGACAGCCCCAACCCGGTGCCGCCGAAGCGCCGCGCGATCGAATCATCACCCTGCGAGAAGGGCTTGAACAGGCGCTCCAGCACGGCCGTCGACATGCCGATGCCTGTGTCCTCGACCGCCAGGTGCAGCCGCTCGGGGTGTTCGCCGGCGGCTTCCTCCCAGGCCGCCGCTACCCGCACCCGGCCCTGGTCGGTGAACTTGATGGCATTGCCGACCAGGTTGTTCAGGATCTGTCGCAACCGCGCTGCGTCGCCTTTGACAAACACCGGCAGGCCCTCGGCAAGCTCTAGCGTCAGACCGATGGCACGGCGCTGCGCCTGGCCCTCCAATGCGCCCGCCACGTCCGCCAGCAGGGCATGCAGGTCGAACGGCGCCAGCTCGAGCACCATCTCGCCAGCCTCGATCTTGGACAAGTCGAGCACGGCGTTGATCACGTCCAACAGCGCGCGCCCGGCCGACTGCACCTTGTCGACCAAAGGTTGCTGCTCGGCGTCGAGCCGGGTCTGCGCCAGCAGATGGGTCAGGCCCATCACCGCGTTCATCGGCGTACGGATCTCGTGGCTCATGTTGGCCAGGAAGGCCGTCTTGGCCTCATTCGCCGATTCTGCCGCCACCTTGGCATCGCTCAGCGCCTTGGCGTCTCTCAGCACCTGCTCCGCCTGGCGCCGCTCGGTGATGTCCTGAATTGCCCCGACCAGATACGCGACGCTGCCTTGCTCGTATTCCGCCTCGCCCAGCGCGCGAACCCAGATGCTGCGGCCGGTGGTGGTGATCAAGCGCAACTCCAGGTCCCAAGATGTGCCCGACTCGATCGCGTGGTGAATCGCCTGTTCGACCTGTTCACGGTGCTCCGGTGCGTAAAAGTCGAGCCCGGCATCCATGCTGGGCACGAAGTCGGGCGCAACCTCATGGATCAGCCTGGTCTGCGCGTCCCAGTACACCGTGCCGGCCTTGATGTCGACACGCCAGCCGCCGATGGCCGCCAGTTGGCCAACCCGGCGCAGCAGCTTCTCGCTGTCGCGCAGCGAGGCTCCGCTCTGCGCCAAGGCGTCGGTCATGCTGTCGAACGCGCGCGAAAGCTGCCCCAGCTCGTCGGCTCGGCTGTAGCCAGTACGCGCCGCCAAGTCGCCCTTCTCGACCGCCTCTGCGCTGCGGCGAAGGCGGTCGATGGGGCCCAGCACGCGGCGCATCAGCAGTCCGCCCATCATCAGGGTCAAGCCGATCAAGGCGGCATTGGTCGCCACCGAAATCCAGCGCTCTTGCACCCCCAGCGCCCGGCGGCGCATCGTCACCTCATTCGAGACCTGGAAAGCGCCGTCGCTGATGCGCCGGGTCTCGCCCGCCAACTGATCGATCAGCGTCTCGCGGCGCACGTTGGCTTCCGGGCCGGACGGCTGGCCCATCGCTGCTTTCAGGGTGTCGAAGATCGTTGGCAGGTTGCCTGCGATGTCTTGCATCTCCTCGACCTCGTCTTTCTGCGTAGCGTCTACCGCCGCGAAATCGGAAAGTGCGGCGCTCAGCCGCCGGTGCACCGTGGCCCACTGTCGGGCTGCGCGCGGCGACTCATGGATTGCGTAGTCCTGGGTCAGCACCAGCAGGCCGGCGGCATCACGTGCAATCACTTCCACAGCTGCGCGCTGGTTGTCGATGCGGTCGGACTCGCGCGACTCCGAGAACAGGATCACAAAGCGCACCGCCATTACAGCGAACGCGGCAGCCACACAGAGCATCAAGGCGGGGCGCAGCCGCATGCGTGCCTCAGTTCACGACCGATACAGCGCGAGGGTCCAGCGCCTTTAGCGGCCCCGGCCGCAGCCGGTCGAGGAAGTCGGGCGGCGCGCCTGGTTTCACCAGCCCTTCGCGCAGCGCCCAACGCGACTGCCCCTCCAGAGTGGTGATGAGCGACTGGTTCAGCGCAAGGCGGAAGTTGTATTGCCCCCAGAACGTCGCCATCGTCGGCCGGTCCAGGTGCAGGCGCGCCGCCAGCACCGAGCGCGCACGCTCGGGCTCGCGGTCAATCAGTTTCTCGGCGCGAGACAGCGCGCGCAGCACACGCAGCAGGTCATCGTCGGCAACGGCGGGCTGGGTGACGACGTTGATCGTGACCGTATAGCTGCGCGGGTTGGGCAGCGTCAAGCCCCGCGCACCGAGCAGCAGCAGCGCGCGCGGGCCCTGGGGCTGGTACAGCCCGGCAGCATCGACCTCGCCGCGTGCCAGCTGTTCGGCTGCGGTGGCCGGGTCCAGCGCCACCAGCGTGATGCTGCTGCGGGCGATGCCGTGGTACAGCAGGAACGACTCGGTGAAGTAGTGGCTGCTGGTGCCGCGCACGAAACCGATGCGCTTGCCCTGCAGGTCGGCCGGGCTGCGGATGCCGCGATCACTGCGCGCCACCAAGCTGTGGTCGCGCGCCGAAGCGCCCATCGTCGCGATGATCTGGAAGGGCACACCGGCGTGCGCCGCCAGCACCAGTGGGATGTCGGCCACGGTGGCCAGTTGCGCCCGGCCGTCAATCATCAGTTGCATGCAGGCGCTGCCGTTGACGCAGGGCAGGATCTTCAGCTCAAGGCCTGCGGCCGCGAAGTAGCCCTCGGCTGCGGCGATCAGCGCGGGCGCAAACGCCGGCAACTCGGCCAGTGCCAGCGTCAAGGGTGCGGCGGGGGCGACACCGCTGGCGACGGCGATGCTGGCGCCAGCCGCGGCGCGGCCGAGCCAGCGGACGAAGCGCCAGGCCCTGCGGCCGTGCGTGTTGGCGTGCTGCGCCCCGGCGGGCACGGTGAAGGGGTGGTGGTTGATGCAGGGCTCCCCGGTGGCACGCAGGCCGCCTTATTGGCTGATCGAAACGGCGCGCGCGTCAACGGCCCGCAGCGGGCCGGCGCGCACGCGCGCAAGATAGTTGGGCAGCGGCCCCGCCGGCACCAGGTTCTGGCGCAAGGCCCAACGCCCCTCCGTCTCCAAGGTGGTGATGATCGATTGATCCAACACGAGCCGGAACTCCAACTCCCCCCACATCGACTGCAGTTCGCCCGGATCCATTTTCAGCCAGGCGGCGACACGCACACGCGCACGTTCCGGCTCGGTCTTGATGAAGCCGACGGCGCGCCGCAGCGCCCGCAGCAGCTTTGCGAGGTCGGCGTCGCTCACGTCTGGATGGCTTACAAGGTTGTTGGTGGCGGTGTACGCGCGCGGGTTGGGCAGCAGGCCCCCATGCTCGCCGAGCAGGGCCAGGGCCCGCGGACCATCCGGCAGGTAGAACCCGGCTGCATCGACCTCGCCACGCACCAGGGCCGCAGTGACGGTGGCCACGTCCAGCGCCACCAGTGTCACCTGGTTGCCGGGAATGCCGTGGTAGATCAGAAAGCTGTCGACGAAGTAGTGGGTGCTGGTGCCGCGAGGGAAACCGATGCGCTTGCCCTTCAGGTCCGCCGCGCTGCGGATGCCGCGGTCGGCTCGCACCACCAAGCGGTGGTTGCGGGAACTGGCGCTGAACGTCGCGATGATGTCGAAGGCCAGACCGGCGTGCGCAGCGAAGACGATCGGCACATCGGCCACCGTGGCCAGCTGTGCCTCGCCGTCGGTCAGGTGCTGCAGGCAGCGGCGGCCGTTGACGCAGTGGAGGATGCGCAGGTCCAGGCCCTCGGCAGCAAAGTAGCCTTCGTCTACGGCAATCTTGACGGGCGCGTAGTACGGCAGGTCGGACAGCGCCAGCGTCAGCGTCGCCGCCCGGGCCGGCCACGCCGCGCCCTGCAGCGCCGCCACCACTCCCAGCGCCCAGGCCCTGCGCACCCAGCGCCGGCGCCAGCGTTGCACGCAGCGGTCGGTGTTCATAACCCTAGATTCCGCAGTTGACCGCTTGAAACCGCTGGCCACACCGCATGACCGCTCAATTTTGTACTCACGACCACGTTCACCATCTGGGTGAGAGCGCTACACACCCGATTGAGCTGCGCTACGGCACGCCATCGGCGTTGCTCCTTCTTGCGGGCAAGAGCCCGCAGCGTCGTCGCGCCTTGCTGACGCACCGCATCGCAGCCCACTCGGGCGTGTTCAACTGCGGAATCT
>JBBQJN010000222.1:0-6196 GCA_038325945.1 Burkholderiales bacterium
CGGCAGCGGCTTGTCATGGGTGGGGCCGGCGATCGGGCGGTTGATGTTGGCGAAGCGGCCACCGCTTTCCTTGTTCCAGGTCCAGACCTTGGGCGGCTCGTAGGGGGAAGACTCGGTCATGCGTGAACTCCAGGCGGTGAGTGGCGATCTTCGCCGATATCGCGAAAGCTCCGCCGCCGCCGGGTTTTGTCCGCCCCGCCGAAGCCCTGGCGCACCGGGTTGCCACCAGCCCTGCCGATGGCCTCCTGGTTAAAGTGAGGAGCCATCCCGCCCGGAATCCATCGATGCCGCAGACCGCCGACACCCACTCCAAGACCATCGGCTATCTGCTGTGGATCTTCGGCTTCACCGGCTCGCACCGCTTTTATTACGGCAAGCCGGTGACCGGCACGATCTGGTTCTTCACGCTGGGGCTGCTGGGCATCGGCTGGCTGATTGACCTGTTTCTGATCCCGGCTATGGATCGCCAGGCCGACCTGCGCTTTCAACCTGGGCCGATCAACTACTCGGTGGCCTGGGTGCTGTTGACGTTTCTGGGCCTGTTCGGCGTGCACCGCATGTACATGGGCAAGTGGCTCACCGGGTTGCTGTACCTGGTCACGCTGGGGCTGTTTGGCGTGGGCTATCTGTACGATTATTTGACGCTGAACGGCCAGATCGCCAGCCTCAACCGTGGCGGCTGAGGTCTCGTGCGCGGTGCCGGTCGGGCGCGCTCAGCTCGGCTCAGGGCGCCTGCGAAACCAGCGTGCCCTGGTTCAGCGCCCGGCAGCGGGCGATGTCGCAGGAGGTGGCTAGCAGCGCTCGGTAGTCGTTGCGACCGGCCGGCGGCTGGCCGTCGCGGGTGAAGCAGCGTTCACCTCGGCTGTTGTCGTAGTAGGACATCACATCAACGCAGCGGCGCGAGTGCGCCATCAGCCCGAAGAAATGGCCCATCTCGTGCGACAGCACCATCTGCAGCGTGTCGAGCGCCGGGTGTGCGGGGTTGCGTGCGTTGAGCAGGTGAAAGGCCGCCGGGCCCAGCGCCAGCAGGCGGCTGCGCAGATGGGCCTGGCCGAAGCTGCCGACGCTGCGCGCATCGTTCCACAGCACTTCCACCGCACCCTCGGGCACGGCCGCGCCGATGGCCAGCGACTCAACCTTGATCGCCAGCCCGCAGTCGGACCAGGCCAACGCGGCGCGCTCGACCAGGCTCAGCACCTGGGTGGCGCTGAACCAGGGCGGCGCATCGTCGTGGCGCACAACAAAGCGCAGCGCCGTCACACCGGCCGCGCGGTCGCGGCCGTCGGCCCAGGTCACCAGCTCCTGCGGCAGACATTGCGCGATCTCCTGGGCCCGCACCAGGGTGTTGCCGCTGGTGTGGCCAGTGGCGCTGACGCCGGCATGACCGGCCAGCGCCAGCGCCGCCAGCAGCAGGCGCATCGATAAGTGCAAGGCGGGCAGCAGGCGCATGGCATCTCGGATGACGGCGGCAACAAGCAGCCCATGCGGGCTTATCGGCGGCTGGCCTGCGCTCTTGAGCCTGGCCCGTACGGGCCAGGCGGGCTCCTATACTCAATGCTCATTGGCCGGTGCCCCTTGCTGCCTCGAACCCGCTCTCGGAGCGCCCCCCATGCAACCTGTGATCCGAAGCCTGCTGGAGACCGATCTCTACAAGTTCACGATGTGGCAGGCCATGCTGCACCGCCATCCGCAGACCGAGGCCGAGTACCTTTTTGTCTGCCGCAATGCGCGTGACTACCCGCTGACGCACCTGATTGGCGAGATCAACGAGCAACTCGACGATCTCTGCAGCCTGCGCTTCCAGCCCGACGAACTGAGCTACCTGCGCTCCTTGCGCTTCATCAAGAGCGACTTCGTCGACTTCCTGCGCATCTTCCAGTTCCAGCGCGATTTCATCGAGGTGCGCGACAACGCCGGTACGCTGGAGATCGTCGCCCGCGGCCCGCAGGTGCATGTGATGGCCTTTGAGATCCCTGTGCTGGCGATCGTCAACGAGCTGTACTTCCGCCGCGTCGAGCAGGCACCGGCGTTGGCCGAGGGCCGCCGCCGACTGGCCGACAAGGTGCGCATGCTGCGCGATTTTGGCCACGAGCCGCCGCGTCGCAATCCTTTCGAATTCTTCGACTTTGGCGTGCGCCGACGCTTCTCAGGTGACTGGCATCGCGAGGTGGTGGCCACGCTGGCGCGTGAGGTGCCCGAGTTCTTCAAAGGCACCTCCAACGTGCTGTTGGCGCGAGACCTGGGGCTGGTGCCGATCGGCACCATGGCGCATGAGTTCTTGCAGACTTACCAGGCGCTGGGCGTGCGGCTGCGCGACTTCCAGAAAGCCGCGCTCGAGGCCTGGGTGCAAGAGTACCGCGGCGACCTCGGCGTGGCGCTGACCGATGTGGTCGGCATGGACGCCTTCCTGGCCGACTTCGACCTCTACTTCGCCAAGCTGTTTGACGGCCTGCGCCATGACTCGGGCGACCCGGTCGCCTGGGGCGAGAAGGCACTGGCGCACTATGCCAAGCTGCGCATTGATACCCATACCAAGCGGCTGGTGTTCTCTGACGGGTTGAGTCTGCCCAGGGCCTTTGAGCTGTACCGGCACTTTGCCGACCGCACTCAGCTGGGTTTTGGTATCGGCACCAACCTGACCAACGACATGGGCCTGCACACGCTTCACATCGTGATGAAGCTGACCCAGTGCAACGGCCAGCCGGTGGCCAAGCTGTCGGACAGCCCGGGCAAGATCCTGTGCGACGACCAGACCTTCCTGGCCTATCTGAGGCAGGTCTTCAACGTCAGCGTGCTGCCTGGCTGAGCCGGCCACCGCCACCGACCCCGCCATCAGCCGCCTCGCCGCCGCACCCCATGAGCTTCTTTGCGATCGACATCGGCAATACCCGACTCAAGTGGGCGCAGTACGCTTCGCCGCAACCCGGCGCGGCGGTCCTGGCGCAGGGCACGGTGTTTCTGGAGAACATCGACGCGCTGGCCGACAGCGAGTGGCAGCAACTGACGCCGCCGCATTCGGTGCTGGGCTGCAACGTGGCCGGCGACGCGGTGCGGCGGCGGGTCGAGGAACAGCTCGAGCTGTGGGACATGCCGCCGGTCTGGGTGGTGTCGTCCAGCCAGGCCGCCGGCGTGCGCAATGGCTACGACTACCCTGGCCGCCTCGGCACTGACCGCTTTGTGTCGCAGATCGGCGCCCGCCACCAGGTGCTGGCGCGTGGCCGCGCGCGGCCGGTGCTGGTGGTGATGGTCGGCACGGCGGTGACGGTGGATGCGCTCGATACCGAGGGTCACTTTCTCGGCGGGCTGATCCTGCCCGGCCACGGCATCATGCTGCGCGCGCTGGAGGGCGGCACTGCCGGCCTGCGCGTACCCACCGGCGAGGTGGCTGATTTCCCCACCAATACCAGCGACGGCCTGACCAGCGGCGGTACCTATGCCATCACCGGCGCGATCGAACGCCTGCACCGCCACTTGGCCCAGCGCTGCGGCGAGCCACCGCTGACGCTGATGACCGGCGGCGCCGGCTGGAAGGTGGCGCCCTGGCTGACGATCGAGCATGAACTGGTCGACTCGCTGATCTTCGACGGCCTGCTGGCTTTGCAGTCGCACCGGCTGGCGCTGTAGTTGGCAACCCGGCAGGTTGCAGTGAGTCCCGCGGTGGACTGGCCGCATTCATCAATCCATCGCTACTTGCGCCAAGGCCCGCTGCCCACAGCCTCCTAGGGCTGCGCGGGCGATGACAGAGGGGAGTTTGACGAATGAATGAGCACTTGCGAGGGCGTTGGAGTTCACGATGTTCACTCCAACCCACCGGGCTGCACCGATTCACCCGGCGCACGCCGCACGCCCCACAGTGCCCCGAGTTGAAAGCGGCGCGATTTCTCAGACGTCATGGCGCCAATCCAGCGCGGCGCGGCGCGGGGTGGGCCGGGCTTGACGGGGGATAAGCCGGGCGCCAGTAGCGCCAAATCAAAGATGGGGCGCATAGCGCTTCTCCATCTCGGCCTGGGTTTCAATGGCCACGGTGAGGCCGGTCTGGTCGCTGATGATCTGGCCGGCGGTGGGCAGCGTGGTGCGGGCCACCCGGGCATCGGGCGACCAAAGGCGCGAGCGCAAAAATGCCTTGGCGCAGTGCAGGTAAGCGGCCTGCACGGTGAGCTTGATCACCAGCTTGGGCGCGCGCCGCTCATCGGTGCACAGGGCAATGTCGGCCGGCGCCACTGACAGCACCGCGCTGCCGTTGACCCGCAGCGTCTCATCAAAGCCCGGGATCAAAAACAGCAACCCCGCCTGCCCGGTGGCCAGGATGTTCTCCAGTGAATCCAGCCGGTTGTTGCCCGGTGAATCGGGGATCAGCAAAGCCACTTCCGCACTGGCCTTGATGAAGCCGGGCGGCCCGCCGCGCGGCGAGGCGTCCATCTGCTGCTGCGCGTTGGCCGTGGCAAGCACCGCAAACGGTGACAAGGCGATGAACTTTAAGCAGTGCGCATCCAGCGCCGCGATCTGCTTCTTGATCGCCCGCTCCTGCGGGGCGGCGTAGAGCTGGCGCAGGGCGGCGAGGGTGTTGATGGTCATGGTGTTTGCTCGTGCTGGGGTGGGCCGCCTGCGGCGGGGGCCAGGTCGGCGAGTCAGCCGCTGCGGGTGGCGCCTGCGGACTTGAACAGCGCATTCAGCTCACGCCCCGGCGAGGGCTTGAAGCCGTCGAACTTGCCCTGGTCGGCGATCAGCCGCGCCGCGTCCATGAAGCCGGTCCACGCCGCGCCCGCCAAGGCGCCGCCCACGCTGATGCGCCGCACGCCAAGGCTGGCGATGTCGGCCACCGTCAACTCACTGGCCCAGCCGATCAACAGATTCACTGGCTTGGGCGCCACCGCCTCAACCACGGCCAGGATGTGCTCGCGGCTGCGCAACCCCGGCGCATACAGGCAATCGGCCCCGGCCATCGCGTAGGCCTTCAGCCGGCTGATGGTCTCGTCGATATCGGGGCGGCCGACCAAAAAGCACTCGGCGCGGCCCACCAGCAGCGTGTCGCCGCCGGCCCGGTCAATCGCCTGGCGGGCGGCGCGCAGCCGCTCAACCGCCACATCCAGGTCATACAACGGGTGGGCGGCATCGCCGGTGGAATCCTCGATCGACAAACCCGCCACGCCGGCTTCCACCGCCAGCCGCACGCTCTCAGTCACACCGGCGGCATCGGTGGCAAAGCCGCTCTCGAAGTCGGCGTTGATGGGCAGGTCGGTCGCCTGCACCATGCTGTGCAGATGCGCCAGCGCCATGTCACGGGTGATCTTGTTGTCGGCCCGCCCGATTGACCAAGCAAACCCGGCGCTGGTGGTGGCCAAGGCCTTGAAGCCCAGGCTGTGCAGGTAAACCGCGCTGCCCACATCCCAGGGGTTGGGGATCACAAAACAGCCGGACTCGTGCAGTTGGTGGAAGGTGCGGCGGCGGTCGGCGATGCTGGGCGGGGTTGGGGTGGTCATGGGTGAGCCGGTTGATAGGTTGATAGGGGTTATGTAGTGGGCCAGCAAGCCTCACTCAGGGTGAGTGGAACGTCAGGACTCGGATTTTTTACGGTGAGCCTCTCTAGCAACACTTGTAATTCCCTCTGCAACGTTGTTACACGCCATGTCTCTGTCTTCCCATACCGAAACAGCACGCATATCCCTTGGCAGTCCATGTATATTCGCCAAGTCGGTCTCTCTCCATTGGCAGGGCCGCGCAACAATTGGTATAACCACAGCCTCTTTGCAGTGGTGGCGTTGAGGTGCGATTGTGACTTCTTCTTCGAAGCAGTAGTCTGAATTAAAGAAGTCAGCACTAAGCAGCAACAGGATAACGTCGGCAGTTTGAATCATTCTTCGAATTTCGGGATCCCATTTTTGACCTGGAATGAGTCGTCGATCATGCCATGTCTTGACTACACCAATTCGCCGTAAAACCGACAAGTGCGCATCGAGTTCAGCTCGGAGCGCTGCGGGCCGCAAGCGCACGCTGCATCGCCGGCGCCAAGGGCGGCGGGTTCATCAGCAGTTCAGCTAAGCGCTGTTGATCACCGACCGACAGCCGGATGATTTGGGCGTGCTCAATGGTCTGGTGCGCGTCCCTCAGAGCGGCGGCCACCAGAAAGTCGCTGATGCTGCGGCCCTGCAATTCGGCGGTACGCCGAGTCACCGCCAAGGCGTCGGGCGCTACGCGC
>JBBQJN010000223.1:0-6191 GCA_038325945.1 Burkholderiales bacterium
GGGCGCTTCAAGTTGATCGCCAGCGAGCGCTTGTTGCGGTTGATGGCCAGGAAGATCGAGCTCATGCCGCGGCGGCGCGACACGCCGTTGGCGCGCATCAGGTCGCCTTCGGGTGACTCGACCTTGATCACGTCGGCACCGTAGTCGCCCAGGATCTGGGTCGCCAGCGGGCCCAGCACGACGGCGGTGAGATCGAGCACCCGCACATCGGCCAATGGCCCGGTGCGTGGCGCCCCGGCGCGCGGCGCACCTTCGCGGGTGGCCTTGGGGCTGGCGGCGGCGGGCGGGATGGGCATCGGCAGGATCAATCGGTTGGCGGTGCCGCAAGTTATCACATTTACTTGTTGCTCAGCAAACAAATGCAATACAAAATGGCCCACCGAACTGGAGAGCCAACGATGCAGGGCTTGTTGATTGACCCCGGCGTGCTGCCACCCGAATGCGAGGCCCTTCGCGCCGAAGTGCGCGCCTTCCTGGCCGAGGCCATGCCGGCCATCCCGCCTTTGCGGCGCAACCGCAACTGGTCGGGCGCTGACGCCGATTTCAGCCGCCGCATGGGCGAGCGCGGCTGGATCGGCATGACCTGGCCCAAGCGCTACGGCGGCCACGAGCGCTCCATGCTCGAGCGCTACGTGGTGCTTGAGGAAATGCTGGCCGCTGGTGCGCCGGTGGGCGCGCATTGGATCGCCGACCGCCAGAGCGCGCCGTTGTTGATGCGTTACGCGCCCGATACGCTGGCGCCGCGCATCGTGCCGCGCATCGCGCGTGGCGAGGCCTTCTTCTGCATCGGCATGAGCGAGCCCGATTCGGGCTCTGACCTGGCCTCGATCCGCTCGCGTGCCGTGCGGCATGCCGACGGCTGGCTGATCAACGGCCGCAAGGTCTGGACCTCGGGCGCGCACCGCGCCCATTACATGATCGTGCTGGTGCGCACCGGCGAGAAAAGCGCCAACCGCCATGGTGGCATGTCGCAGTTTCTGGTCGACATGACGACCCCGGGGCTGACGGTGCGCCCGATCATCAACCAGCTTGGCGAGCATGACTTCAACGAGGTCACCTTCGACGATGTGCTGGTGCCACACGAGCACCTGATCGGCGCCGAGGGCGAGGGCTGGCAGCAAGTGGGCGCCGAGTTGGCCTTCGAGCGCAGCGGCCCCGAGCGCTACCTCAGCAGCAGCCAGCTGCTGCTGGAGATGCTGGCCGTGGCCGATGCCGACGATGCGCGTCAGGCCGAGGCGCTGGGCCGCGTCGTCGCCCAATACGGCGCGCTGCGCCAGATGTCGCTGGGCGTGGCCTGCATGCTGGCGCGCGGCGACAACCCGGCGCTGCCGGCGTCGCTGGTCAAGGACCAGGGCGCGCTGGTGGAGCAGGCCATGCCCGACATCGCGCATGCGCTGTTCGGTGGCCAGGTTGAGCCCGGCAGCACGCTGCACCAGGCGATGCAGTACCTGACCCTGGCCGTGCCCTCGTTCTCGCTGCGCGGCGGCACCCGCGAGATCCTGCGCGGCATCATTGCCAAGGGACTTGACCTGAGATGAACAACGCTGACCCGAGCACCATGGACGACAACCTGATCGCCGACAGCGCCGCACGGCTTTTTGCCGAGCGGGTAGACAAGGACCAGCGCCAGCGCACCGAAGCCGGCGAGTTTGACGGCCCGCTGTGGCGCCAGGTTGTTGACAGCGGCTTCCCGCTGCTGCTGGCCGCCGAGGCCGCCGGTGGCATCGGCGAGAGCTGGCGCGCCGCCTACCCGCTACTGCGCGGCATCGGTTATTGGCAGGTGCCGCTGCCGCTGGCCGAGACTTTGGTGGCCTCGCTGCTGGCCTCGCTGGCCGGCTTCGAACTGCCTGATCTGGCCAAGGCGCCGCTGACCTTGATCGAGCAGGGCCGGGGCAATGCGCTGGTGGCCGATGGCAGCGGCGATACGCTCAGGCTCAGCGGCACCGCCCATGCCGTGCCCTGGGCCCGCCATGCCCAGGCGGCGCTGGTGTCGCTGGCCGACGGCGGGCTGGCGCTGCTGCCGCTGGGCGGCGCCGCTGGTGTCACGCTGCAGCCCCATGTCAACCATGCTGGCCTGCCGTCGGACACGCTGCAATTGTCCGGCGCCCGCGTCACCGCGCTGGCTGCCAACCCGTTGGCGTTGCGCGAGCCGGTGTGGACGCTGGGCGCGGTGGCGCGCTCGGCGATGCTGGTTGGCGCGCTCGAGTCGGCGCTTGAGCAGTCTGTGCGCTATGCCGGTGAGCGCGTGCAGTTTGGCAAACCGATCGGCAAGAACCAGGCCATCCAGCAGCAGCTGGCCTTGATGGCCGGCGACGTGGCCGCAGCCCGCACTGCGGCGATGGTGGCCTGTGCCGACGCGCCCGACAGCGTGGCCCGCGATTGCAGCGCCTGTGTCTTCAGCGCCGCAGTGGCCAAGGTGCGCGCCGGCGAGGCCGCCACCCGCGGCACCTCGATCGCGCATCAGGTGCATGGCGCGATCGGCTTCACCCACGAGCATGCGCTGCACTTCGCCACACGCCGGCTCTGGGCCTGGCGCGAGGAGTTTGGCACCGACGCCTTCTGGGCCGTCGAGCTTGGCCGAGCCGCCATCGCCGCGCGTGCCGACGGCTTTTGGCCCGCCATCACCCGCAAGCAGTTCTGAACGAGAAAGCCCTCCCTATGAGTGACAACAATACCGATGTGCTGGTCAGCTTCGACGGCCCGGTGGCCACGGTCGAGATCAACAAGCCGCCGCACAACTTCTTCAGCATCGCGCTGATCAGCCAGCTGGCCGACGCCTTTGAGGATTTGGAGGCCGACCGCCGCTGCCATGCCATCGTGCTGGCCGCCAGCGGCACCGCGTTCTGCGCCGGCGCTGACTTCTCCAACCGGGAAGCGACGCCACCGCAGCGCAGCCCGCGTGGGCTGAACCCGATCTACGACCAGGCGTTGCGCATGTTTGCCTGCACCAAGCCGGTGGTGGCCGCGGTGCACGGCTCGGCCGTCGGCGGCGGCCTGGGCCTGGCGCTGGTGGCCGACTTTCGCGTCACTTGCGCCGAGGCCAAGTTTTCGGCCAACTTCAACCGCCTGGGCTTCCACCCCGGTTTCGGCCTGTCGGCCACGCTGCCGCGGCTGATCGGCACGCAGCAGGCGGCGTTGCTGTTCTACACCGGGCGACGCATCGCCGGCGCCGAGGCTGTGGCCATCGGCCTGGCCGATGTGCTGGTGGCGCAGGATCAGGTGCGCGCCGAGGCCGCCAAGCTGGCGCGCGAAATCGCGATCTCGGCGCCGCTGGCGGTGCAGTCGACGCGCGCCACGCTGCGCGCCGGCCTGGTCGAGCAGATTCGCCTGGCGGTGGCGCGTGAGAGTGCCGAGCAAAACGCGCAGTTCAAGACCGCCGACTTCAAAGAAGGCGTGGCGGCGATGGCCGAGCGCCGCGAGCCGCGGTTCAAGGGCGAGTAGGGCGAGTGAAGCGAAACCGATCATGTTCCAGACCGATCTGCTGGCCGGCAAGCGCATCCTGATCACCGGCGGCGGCAGCGGCCTGGGCGCGGCGATGGCCGAGCGTTTTGCTGAACTCGGCGCGTCGCTGCTGCTGTGCGGCCGCCGTGCCGAGGTGCTGGAGGCCACCGCCGCCAGGTTGCGTGATCGTGGCGCGACGGTAGCCACCGCGCCCTGTGATGTGCGCGACGCCGAGGCCGTCGAGGCCATGGTCGCCCAGCAATGGGACCATGCGCCTATCGACGTGTTGGTCAACAACGCTGCCGCCACCTTCATCGCCCAGACCGAGACACTCTCGGCGCGCGCCGCCGATGCGGTGCTGGCCACCACCTTGCACGGCGCGATGTACATGTCGCTGGCGCTGGGCAAGCGCTGGATAGCCAGTGGCCGGCCCGGCACGGTGCTGAGCATCCTGTCTACTTCCACCCTCACCGGCCGCGCCTTCACCGTGCCATCGGCGATGGCCAAGTCGGGCCTGCTGGCGATGACGCGCAGCCTGGCGGTGGAATGGGGGCCACGAGGCATCCGGCTGGTAGCGATCGCGCCGGGGCCGTTTCCCACCGCCGGATCGAACCGCCAGCTCAATCCGGCCGAGCGCGGCGCTTCGGCAGCGCGCGCGCCGCTCAACCCGTTGGGGCGGGTGGGCCAAGCGCCGGAACTGGCCAACCTGGCCAGCTACCTGATCAGCGATCAGGCCGGCTACATCAACGGCGAGATGGTGGCCATCGACGGCGGCGCGCACCTGCGCAGCTCGGGCGCCGAGGACCTGCTGCAATGGACGCCAGAGCAGTGGGCGGCGGCGCGTGCCGCACGCGGGCGCTGATCGAGCTCCCAAGGCCCTCATGGCCGAAGACGCCGACTAAGAGCCTGTCGGGCTTGGGGAGCGTAGGCTGCGAATCGACCGCAGCGGTCCATTTCTCACCGTCTTTTTGCCCCATAGCTGGGCTATGGGGCTGCAAATCCGGCAAGAACTGCCCTCGCTGGGGCCGATTCTCGCTTTCGACGCCCCAAGCCCGACAGGCTCCTAGACGATGCTTCGCCCGACGCTGGAAGACGGCGCCTTGGACCTGCCTGACGACCCACATGTCGAGACCGTGGACAACCGCAAGCGCAACGCTCAGAGGCTGAGAGGCAATCGGATGCACCCGCGCCGGGGTGGCCAAGGGCCCTGAGCAAGGCGCGGCGCGCAGCCCGGACTCACGTCCGGGCAAGCGATGCAACGCCGCGCAGGGCCATTGGGTACCCCGGCCCTTCGGGTAAGCCCCCAAAACAGCCCCACTCGTCGTTGCAAATGCTCGTTGGGTCCCAAACCCAACTCCGCTTTGCGCCTGGATTGGGGCTGTTTTGGGGGCTTACGCGGGTGCATCCGATTGCCTCTCAGCCTCTCAGCTCAGCTTGCTGCGCTTGGCCAGGAAGCCGGCGATGCGTTCGTCCATGTCGGGGCCGTGGCCCTCGCTGCGGTGGATCTCGTGCGACAGACCGGCGGCCAGCGGCAGGCCCTCGGTCTCGCGGTACAGCCGCTTGTTGGCGCGCAGGCTGAACCAGGCGTTGGCCAGGATAGCGCGGCAGAAGCTTTCGAGTTCGGCATCAAACTTGGCATCGGGCACACACCAGTTCAGCAGCCCCATCGCCAGCGCCTGTGCGCCGCTGTAGCTGCGTGCGGTGTAGCTCATCTCCTGGGCCTTTGCCAGGCCGATGCGGCGCGGCAGCCGCTGGCTCATGCCCCAGACCGGTGTCAGCGCCCAGCGGGCATGGGTGTCGGCGAACTTCGCCGAGTCTGCGGCGACGATCAAGTCACCAGCCAACGCCAGCTCCAGCGCGCCGGTGTAGCAATGGCCATGCACCGCGCTGATCACCGGCTGCGGCAAGTTGGCCAGGGCCTCAATCGTGTCGGCTTGAAAGTTTGGCTTGGGCGGCTTCTCGCCATGGGCGATGTCGGCCAGGTCGTGGCCGGCCGAGAAGCATTTGCCGGCGCCGCGCAGCAGCACCAGGCCGATGCGCTCGCTCTCGGCGGCCAGTTGCTCGACATGCTCGCGCAGCTGCATGAACATCGCCACGGTCAGCGCATTGAGCTTGTCGGGGCGGTTCAAGGTCAGCGTGCAGAGGCCGTCACGGTCCTCGCGAATCACCAGCGGCGGCATGGCCTGCTCCTCGTCACTGGGCAGCCGGCGCCGCCCGTGTCGGCCGCAGTGTAGGCAGCGCGGGCGGTCGGTCGTCGTCGCGAACGCGACCCGGCGACCCGGCGACTCGGCGACTCGGCGATTCGGCGATTCGGCGAAAGGGCGAAAGGGCGACCCAGCGCCGCGGCAGGCGGCGTGCATCGTGCGCGCTGCACTGCAGCGTGACCACAGCCGGCCTTCCGCCCGGCCTTGCGCAACACCCGTCGTACCATGCGGCGCAGCGGTTCGACGGGCCTCGCGGCTGATGGCGGCCAGGCCTGCGCCGCAACATGGCGGGCGCCTTCTACCTTCTGTCCAGATACCCCAATGATCAACAAGATCCTGCCCAGCGTCGAAGCGGCGCTGGCCGATGTGCCCGATGGCGCGACGGTGATGATCCTAGGAGCCTGTCGGGCTTGGGGAGCGTCGGCTGCGAATCGACCGCAGCGGTCCATTTCTCACCGTCTTTTTGCCCCATAGCTGGGCTATGGGGCTGCAAATCCGGCAAGAACTGCCCTCGCTGGGGCCGATTCTCGCTATCGACGCCCCAAG